>CACJCK010000057.1 GCA_902591865.1 uncultured Prochlorococcus sp. | reverse complement strand
AATAATGCCTTGCGAAAGATAAGGAGCTAATGGAATAAGAGCCGATGTTGGATAACATCCTGGACATGCAATTAATCTTCCTTTTGAAATGGCTTCTTTATTTATTTCAGGAAGTCCGTAGACTGCCTCTTTACATAAATCATCATCATTCCTTTTATATGTAGCAGCTTCTTTGGAATATACTTTTTCCCATTCATCTAATGACTTATATCTGTAATCAGCAGATAAATCAATAACTTTAACACCTCTATCTAATAATTTCCTTGTCAATGTTGAAGATAGGCCATTTGGTAAACAAAGCAAGGCAACATCAGCATTTTTTGAAATATTATCTACTGAAATTTCTTCTATATAAGGATCATTGTCTAGATAAATAAAAGGGAAATTATCATTCCACTTTGATCCAGATGTTTTATTACCTCCTAAAAATGAAATTTTATATTTTTTATTTTTCTTTAAAAGATTTACCGCTTGAATACCGCCGTAACCAGTAGCACCTACTATTGCAACATTCATTTCTTTGAATTGGCAGACTTTGAGATAGGATTATAAAGTGTTGAATTAAAGGTAAGTAAAACACTATTTTTCTATATTGATAGGAATAATGAAAGAAACAAGTCCCAAATCAAATAATGGAACAATTTTGGATATAAATGAATCATTTAAAATTGAATTTGATCCTATCAGCGATGCTTTAGCAGCTATAAGAAATGGTGAATGCATAATTGTCGTAGATGATGAAAGAAGAGAAAATGAAGGAGATTTAATATGTGCGGCTCAGTTTGCAACTCCACAACAAATTAATTTTATGGCTACTGAAGGACGTGGTCTTATATGCCTAGCTATGCAAGGTGAAAAACTTGACTCTTTAGATTTACCATTAATGGTAGATAGAAATACAGATGAAAATCAAACAGCTTTTACGATATCAATTGATGCTGGACCTGAAAATAATGTTACTACTGGAATTTCCGCTGAAGACAGGGCTAAGACAATTCAAGTTGCTATAAACCCAAATACAAAACCAGATGATTTAAGGAGGCCAGGACATATATTTCCATTAAGAGCTAAAAAAGGTGGAGTATTAAAAAGGGCAGGTCATACCGAAGCAGCAGTAGATATTGCGGCAATGTCAGGTCTTTATCCCGCTGGAGTGATTTGTGAAATACAAAATCCTGACGGTTCTATGTCAAGACTTCCACAACTTAAAGAGTATGCAAAGCAGTGGGGAATGAAATTAATATCCATAGCTGATTTAATAAGTTATCGGTTTCAAACTGAGAGATTTGTATTTAGAAAATCCGATGCTGTACTTCCAAGTATTTTTGGTAATTTCAAAGCTTATGGATATGTTAATGAACTTGATGGCTCAGAGCACGTTGCATTAGTTAAACAAAAATCATCAAAATTAAGCGAACCTGTACTAGTAAGAATGCATTCAGAGTGCTTAACTGGCGATGCTTTTGGATCATTACGTTGTGATTGTAGACCCCAGTTAGAGGCAGCTTTATCAAGGATAGAAAAGGAGGAAGAGGGAGTTGTTGTTTACTTGAGACAAGAAGGCAGAGGTATTGGTCTAATAAATAAATTAAAAGCTTATAGTTTACAGGATGGCGGATTAGACACTGTAGAAGCTAATGAAAAATTAGGTTTTCCAGCTGATCTCAGGAATTATGGAGTTGGAGCACAGATATTAACCGATCTAGGGATTAAAAAACTAAAATTACTTACAAACAATCCTAGAAAGATTGCTGGATTGGGTGGTTATGGAATAGAGGTTATTGAGAGAGTTCCATTAGTAATTTGCCCAAACGATAATAATGCAGAATATTTGAGTGTAAAAAAAACTAAGCTAGGCCACATGATAGATGAAGATAATCCTAATTCCAGGAATGTCGATCCATTTATATCAATATTTCTTGACGGAAAATATAAATCTATTGATCTAGTTCCTATAAAAAATAACGTTATTAGATTCTGTGGCGATCAGAACATTAATATTAAACTGGAAAGCACTCCAAGATTATTGGCTTTTTGGAATCGACCCAAATTAGTTTGGCGAATTTTGCATGATCAGAATAGAACCAATTCCAACATTACTGATAAAGAAATAAA
>CACJCK010000056.1 GCA_902591865.1 uncultured Prochlorococcus sp. | reverse complement strand
TTACAAGTTTTAACTCAGATATAAGCGACTGGGATGTTAGTAACGGTACGAACTTCAGCGCGATGTTTAATTATAACGGTGCCTTTAATCAGGATATAAGTGGTTGGGATGTTAGCAATGCAACTAGATTAGATTCGATGTTTATGTATGCCAATAGGTTTGATCAGGATATAAGTAATTGGGAAATAAGTAATGAAGCTAATTTGACGCATATGTTTCATGGTGCCAATCGAATGCGGGAGCGTGGTGTTGCTGTGACTCCAGAGCCCTCCTACAACGGATATTTTGAATCATTGGTTCCTCCTCCATTTGTCCCAGCTGATAGAACAGAATTAGACACAGCTGTAGAAGCATGGATTACGGATGAAGCTGCCGCAATAGAAACTTATGGTGATATTAATACCTGGGACGTTAGTGGGATAACAGATTTTTCTCAACTTTTTGAATTTAAAAGAGAATTTAATTCAGATATTAGTGATTGGGATGTAAGTAACGGAACTAATTTCAGGAGGATGTTCCATGGTGCAAGTGAGTTTAACCAAGATATTGGCGAATGGGATGTAAGCAATGGAACTGATTTTAATTATATGTTCATGGGCGCAAATGAGTTTAACAAAGATATTGGCGATTGGGATGTAAGCAATGGAACTGATTTTGGTGCGATGTTCAGTACTGCCTATTCCTTTAACCAGGATATTGGCGACTGGGATGTAAGCAATGGAACCAATTTTAATGTCATGTTCGGTTCAGCCCGATCTTTTAACCAAGATATTGGCGACTGGGATGTAAGCAATGGAACCAATTTTGCTGTGATGTTCAGTGGGGCAACATCATTTAACCAAGATATTGGCGACTGGGATGTAAGTAACGGAACCCGGTTTGAAGTGATGTTCCGACAAACTACATTTAATCAGGACATCGGTGACTGGGATGTAAGCAATGGAACCAATTTTAGTCAAATGTTCTGGGGAACCCAATTTAATCAGGACATCGGTGATTGGGATGTAAGTAATTCAACCAGTTTTAGTCATATGTTCTTACATAACAAAGTCTTTAATCAAGACATCGGTAACTGGGATGTAAGTAATGCAAGCAGTTTTTCTTCAATGTTCGAGATGGCTGAAGCTTTCAACCAGGATCTTGGAGATTGGGATGTAAGCAAAGCACGTAACATGGAGAAAATGTTCAACGATTCTTCATTTGATCAGGATATTGGAGATTGGGATGTAAGCAAGGTTGATAACTTTGGAAGTATGTTCGCAAGAACTTCCTTCAACCAGGATATCAGCGAGTGGGATGTAAGTAATGCCAGGTTTTTTCATAATATGTTCTTATATAACAGAGAATTTGATCAGAATCTGCAGTACTGGAATGCCGATCGTCTTTATAACTCTAAGTCGATGTTTGCTGGAGCAGATAAAATGCTGGCCAAGGGTTGGTCCTCTAGGCCATCAAAATCTGACTTTGGCAAGATAAGAATTACTGACAGATCATCACTAGAAACAGCTGTAGCGCAATGGCTTGCTGATGAAGATGCAGCTAAAGAAACTTATGGTGATATTAATAGATGGGATGTTTCTGGAGTAACGGATTTCTCCAATCTTTTTGAAAACAGTGATTTTAATTCCGATATCAGTAGCTGGGATGTAAGCAACGGAACCAAATTTGATGAAATGTTCCTCTATGCATATAACTTTGATCAGGATTTAAGTGAGTGGGAGATAAGTGATGCTGCAAGCACTGTTGATATGCTCAAGACAAAAATTAATTTGGCTGATGAAAACTTAAGAAAGTTTGATCCCGGTGCTGTTGGCAATGTAAATGCCATAGATTTCTCGACTCTGGAAGAGAAGTTCTACAGAAGATTTGACTGGGAGGAAGTTGATTATGGTCAGCTCAATTCAAAATCCAAAGATGATATCCAGTGGGATAAGGTTGTCTTTAGAAAAGCGACCAAATCAGATGATTTTGTTTTAGATGCGGTCGACTGGGATGAAGTTAATGATTCTAAATATGCAAAGAGCATTTATAGGTCAGTTGACTGGGATGATGTTGATTATGCATCTATGAGCGACGAGTTGAAGGCAGGTCTTGACTGGTCACAGGTGCAGATGAAAGAAGCGAAAA
>CACJCK010000055.1 GCA_902591865.1 uncultured Prochlorococcus sp. | reverse complement strand
CAATTTTTTGATTGGAGTATTATTAAACAGGAGGATTGGTTGACAAGCTGGAAGAGATATTGGGCACCTGAATTAGTAGGAAATCATATTTTAATATTGCCTTGTTGGATGAATCTAAATGAAAAATTTAAAGATAAAAAAATCATAAAAATTGATCCTGGAGCAGCCTTTGGTACAGGCAGTCACCCTTCGACTTATCTTTGCTTGGAAAAAATGGAGAATATTTTCTTTTCTGATAAAAAGATATTAGATATTGGGAGTGGTAGCGGGATTTTGAGTGTCGCCGCAAGATTGCTTGGCGCTAAAGAGGTTTATGCAGTAGATAATGATTATTTAGCTATAAATTCAACAAAATCTAATTTCCAACTAAATTTCGGTGATTTAAACAATTTAAATACATATTTGGGATCTTTTAATGAGGTAATTTTAAAAAATCAACTCACACAATTTGATGTTGTTTTATGCAATATTCTTGCCGAGGTTATAAAAGGAATGATTCCAAATATTTATAAGTGCTTGAGAAACAATGGGGAAGTCATTTTCAGTGGAATTCTGAATTCACAAAAGGATGAAATAATAAAAATATTAATTCAGAATGACTTGAAATTATTGGATGTATCAACTAGAAAAGATTGGGCATGCATTTCTGCGCAAAAAGCCAGCAATCCAACCTAAGTATAAGTTTTTCTTATAGATACTCTTTCATACATTTTATTGTGTCATTTTTTACTTCAAAATCTCACATATCGACCTAATCGATGTTAAAAATGTATTTGATAGGTATTAATTACCAACAATTTTTTATTTAAATGGCTTCTTACAAAGTTACTCTCATCAGCGAAGGTGAAGGCCTCAATTCAACTATTGAAGTACCTGATGACCAATACATCCTCGATGCGGCTGAAGAACAAGGTATCGACCTTCCTTATTCCTGCAGAGCTGGAGCATGTTCAACATGTGCTGGAAAAGTTACTTCAGGTAGTGTTGATCAGTCTGATCAAAGTTTCTTGGATGACGACCAACTAGAGGCTGGTTTTGTTCTTACTTGTGTTGCTTATCCAACATCTGACGTAACAATTACGACTCATGCTGAGGAAGAATTGTACTAATTATAAAAATTTAACTTTTCTAAGTTGATTATTGATTATTTCTCTGCCACCCTCGATAAAGGTGGCTTTTTTTTTTGTAAATGGATAAATTTGAATTTTTCAAGACTGGCAGTGTTCAATCAAGTTATGGAGGTCAGTACAGTTATAAGGTAATTGGCCCATGTTGCAGACTTTATGATAGGGAAGAGTTACCATGGCCCTGCTCAAGGCTTGCTTGGAGAAGTAAGGAGCCTAGTTGGAGAAGAATAGGGTCTAGGTTCGTTGCTGATATGGCTTCAAGAAAATGCCCATCTTACTCAGTTCAGATTTTGGAGCCTGGATCAAAACCTGTTGAGACAGTTATAACTCTTTTTTCAAAGAAATTTTCTTCTGATATACAAGAATGGTGGTATAGCAAAAAACCAGGCTCAAAAGAACCTGGTAATATCTTCCCTTCTGAAATTGGTTAGCTTTAAATATTATGCTTTTGGCTTTGGAGGCATGTAACCTTTTAAGCCAGTGCATTCAAGACTATCAATTGTATTAACTCCAGTTTGTGAGTTAGTTCCACTAGCTCTTTCACATAATGATTTTCTCTGAGAAAGATCAAGATTTGCATCAGTAAAGTCTGCTCCATCAATAATTGCTCCATCAAAAACACTTTTCATTAGCTCACCATTGGTAAGATTTGCATCTGTAAAATCGGCATTATCAAAGCGTGTTGCATATGCAATGAGGTCGGTCATATTGGCTCCTTTAAAACTAGAGTTTTTTGCAGTCGTCACGCTCATATATGCACCTTGAAGATTAGCTTCTCCTAAATCTTGATTAGATAAATCATATTTAACATATTCAGTATTATGAAGGTCAGCACCGTGAAGATCATCTTTTAGTACGTCAACTGATGAAGGATCACTAGGATAGAGAGCATTTGCAGATATTGGATTAATAAGTAACCCAATAATTAATGGAAGAAAAATAAATAGTCTTTTACAAGACTTATGTAGTGATGAAAAAATAGAGACCATTTCGATCGACATCAAATATAAAACCTAAGACCATTATTTCATGGGTTGGTCATTTACAACGCTCCTGCTAACGAACTGTTGCAGTTTATTTTATTTCTGCC
>CACJCK010000054.1 GCA_902591865.1 uncultured Prochlorococcus sp. | reverse complement strand
GCCTTTCGCAAGCATTTTGTCTGCTCCTTCAAAAAATCTTTGCATATCATTGGGACTTATTTCATCTAGATCCCAATACTGTAAATCCTGGTCAAATGCATCTGCATCTTTAAACATACTTGCGACCCACCTTGCTTTGCTTAAATCCCAGTCACTAATATCCTGATTAAAAGAACTTGCCCTTTCAAACATCCCAACAAAAAATGTTGCATTACTTACATCCCAATCACTTATATCTTGATTAAAAGCTTTAGCATCGTAAAACATACCTCCAAAATGTCTTGCTTTGCTTAAATCCCAATCACTAATATCCTGATTAAATGCTGAAGTTCTATCAAACATCCCTGCAAAAATTGTTCCATTACTTACATCCCAGTCACTGATATCTTGATTAAGTGGCGTACCCTTAAACATATATGAAAAGTTGGTTCCATTGCTGACATCCCAACCACTAACGTCTTGATCAAAAGGGGCACCAGTAAACATGGCATAAAAATCATGCGCATTACTTACATCCCAATCACCAATATCCTGATTAAAAGAAGTTCCATAAAAGAGATTATTAAAACTAACTATGTGACTTACATCCCAATCACTAAGATCGCCGTTAAAATCAGAAGCTTGACAAAACATGCCCACAATTCCATATGGACTTGCATTACCAATATCCCAATCACCAAGCTCTTGATTGAACTTAGCAGCATGATTGAACATCCAACTGAAGTCAGTTCCATTGCTTACATCCCAATCGCTTAAATCTTGATTGAATTTGTAAGCGCGATAGAACATCCTACTGAAGTTAGTACCATTGCTTACATCCCAATCGCTTATATCCTGATTAAATTCATATTGTTTATAGAACATATTACTGAAATCAGTTCCATTACTGACATCCCAGTTACTTATGTCTGAATTGAATTCTCTGTAATTGCCTAAAGAAAAAAGTTCAGAAAAATCTGTTATCCCACTAACATCCCAGTTATTAATATCACCATAAGTTTCTCTTGCTGCAGCTTCATCTGTAATCCAAGCTTCTACAGCTGTATCTAGAGATGCTCTATCAGTAATCTTTATCATGTCGAAATCAGAAAATACAGGGGTTCTAGACCAGCCATTTCCCAACATTTCATATGACTGATCAAACATGTTACTAAGGGAGGCTCCCTCATCGATATCCCAAAAACCTAATTCTTGATCAAAGTCATAAGCACGAACGAACATATCTCTGAAAGTAGTTCCATTACTTACATCCCAATTGCCGATATCCTGGTTGAATGAAGATGCTCCCCAGAACATTGCCCAAAAATTAGTACCACTACTTACATCCCAATCTCCGATATCTTGATTAAATACTGTTGACTTAAAAGTATCTTGAAAATTTTCAACGTTGCTTACATCCCAATTCCCTATATCCTGATTAAACTTTAAAGCAGTATTAAATGTGCTATTTAGCGATTTAACATTACTTACATCCCAATCGCCAATATCTTGATTAAATTCATAAGCATAAAGGAACATAGCCCCAAGGGAAGTGGCTTTGCTTACATCCCAATCTCCGATATCTTGGTTAAACTTTTCTGCATGTGCGAACATCAAACTGAAATCAGTTCCGTTACTTACATCCCAATCACTAATATCTGAATTAAATTCTCTTTTATTTTTAAAAAGTTCAGAAAAATCTTTTATCCCACTAACATCCCAGTTATTAATATCACCATAAGTTTCTATTGCGGCAGCTTCATCTGTAATCCATGCTTCTACGGCTGTATCCAGTGCAGATCTATCAGTGAATATGTAAGAAGTTGTCATTTTGAAATCGATTAAATAAAAGTGAATTGATTGGGATTAAAAGTTTTTACTGAAAACTTTGTTGAAATTATTTATTTAAAGATGATCCAGCAGATAAAGACGCTCAATCTTCTTTGTCTTGTTTTATTTTTTAGTAGTTATGTCTCGGGAAATTATTATTTCTTGGTTCTCGATTTGGTATGTTGATTCTTTTTTAAAGGAAATACCTTTGGACTTGGTAGCCATAATTCAAAATAGATGGGGTTGGAATTTGAACAGAAACTAATAGAAGATGAGTTTATGTTCCATCAAATATTATCAAAAAAAGTGACTGGTAAATAAATTATCTTGGAAATTAAAAATTTTATTTCAACTGCGAATTTTGTATCTCACAATACAATTACTTATCAAAAAGTCAATGAATTTAATAGCCTTACTTATTCAAGAATTGATTATTGATTTAAAACGATTTAATGAAATTTAATATATTTGTATAAAATTTAATTTATTTATGTTTATTGAACAAACCTTAAAAACTATTTTCTAAGTTTCATTTGATTTCTCATGTACATACTTTTTTGATGGGGCTATGGGGGGTAAGTCCTTATTGAGAGGTATATATTGTTCCCTCAGACATTTTTGTCATTTTTTATAAGCTGAATTATTTAAAAAACAAGGATTGGATGT
>CACJCK010000053.1 GCA_902591865.1 uncultured Prochlorococcus sp. | reverse complement strand
ATTAAAATCCTTCTGAATAATTCATTTAATCCTGTTCATCCGGGTTCACTAGCTCACCTTGATCCCCCTCCTTTAATTTTGTCTATTTTAGGCGATTTAATCGCTGCTGGTTTAAATAATAATCTTCTTGCTTACGAACTGTCTCCAAGTGTTACTTTGCTTGAGGACTCATTATGCAAATGGTTTGCAAAGAAAATAGGGTTTAATGATTCAGCAGGAGGTATAGCAGCTAGTGGAGGAACTTTAAGTAATTTGAATGCACTTATAGCTGCAAGACATAATGCTGGATTAGGTTCAGATCCTAATTCTGTATTACTTGTGAGTGAAGATGCTCATTCGTCCTTTATTAAATGCATAAGAATTATGGGTCTTGATGAAGCAAATCTTGTCAGGATTAAAACTAATGATAAGGGTTGCATTGATATTCAAGAATTAAGAAAAACTTTAGATCAATGTTCGGTAAATAATAAAAAAATCTTTGCTATTGTTGCAACCTTAGGAACAACGGTAAGAGGAGCGATTGATCCTATTAAGGAAATTAGTGAAATATGCAAAGAAAAAAATATATGGTTACATATTGATGGCTCCATTGGAGGTATATTTGCTTTAACTTCTTTCCCAACAGAAGGTTTAAATAATATTAATCAAGCAAACTCTATTACAATAAATCCTCAAAAAATAATTGGGATCACAAAGACCTCCTCTTTGTTATTAGTTTCAAATATAAGTACTTTAGAAAATACCTTTACTACTGGACTACCATATATATCGTCTAAAGAAAATATTATAAATAGAGGAGAAATAGGCATCCAAGGTTCTAGGCCTGCTGAGATTATAAAACTTTGGCTTGGGTTACGTTTTTTAGGACTGAATGGAATAGAAGATATATTAAAATCATCAATTAAAAGAAAAGATTATTTTATAAAAAATATATGTAAAAATAAATTTGATATATATTCAGGTCCTCTACATATTGTTTCCTTCTTACCAAAGGGACTTGAGCCAAAAGACTCTGATACATGGACTCAATTTAAAGTTAATGAACTAATGAAAAATAATTTTATGCTTTCTAGACCAAAATTTAAAGGTAAATATTATTTACGAGCAGTTATGGGCAACTATAATACAAAAGATTTTCATATTGAAGAACTTTTAAGACTTTTAGATACTTAACTATGAATTTTGGTAGACCAAAAATTATTGCAATAGTAACAGGATTTATATCCATAGCGATTTGTATTACGTACTTACTTTTAATAACCATTTTTGATTTCAGAACTTATCTAAATGATCAACTATCAAATTTTACTTAGGAAATGGAGGCAAACTTTTATTTGATTTGAAATACTTTTTGATTTCAATTTTTGAAATAGCTTCTTTCACGAAGTTATTTAAAATGTCTTCTCTCTTACTTATTCTGTAGAACTTATCTACAACTTCTTGAATCCCTCCATCTCCCCAATCTTGACCATTTTTAAAATATTCAATCAAACTTAGTCCTACTATTCTTATTAACCAGACTGAGGTAATGGATTGTATCGATTTTGATATTATTATTTTAGTCAAACTTGTAGCTAAAGCAGAAGAAAGAATGGCGAGACCACCCTTTAGGATCCCTTGTTTAGCCAATGCGCTCAGCAATGATTTTGATAAATCTTTTGCATCTTTTTTAGTAAGCTTTATTTCATATATTTTTGATAATTCCATTATCATTTGAAGGTTAACCGAGGTAGTAGTAAGAAAATCAACAGCTGGAAGTGGATTAACTAGTATTACTCCTCCTGTTATCCACATATATTTATTAATCACTTTATTTGACATTAAATATCTTTGTTCTTGTATGAAGTTTTTACTTTTAATACCTAACTTATTTGAACGAAAAAGTATATTTTCTGCCAATAACTCTTCCCCCTCATTATCGAGCGTTTCAATTATTTCTTTAAATAAACTTCCTACCTCTGGAACTAAATTTAAGGCATCTGACTTTAAATAAGGAGATTGTTTAGATACTGCAATTGTTTGAACAACTGAAATTTTATTTTTCCTTGAAGAAGTTATAGACATTATATTTTCTTTGATAATGCTATTTTCATCTCTAGACCTTAAATCACATTTATTAAGAACTATTATTATTTTTTTTCCTATTTTCAATAATTCTTCAATTAAATAGTTTTCGTATTTATTTATGTCTTGATCTAACACAAAGAGAACTAAGTCAGAATAAGATGCTTGTAAAATTGTGGCTTTTTCTCTTTCTTCGCCTAACTTAGATGGTTCGAATAATCCTGGAGTATCAACTATATTAATGTTTCTTTTTAAGATTGGGATACGAATTTTGTAGCTAGTAATTTGCTTTGTTGTACCTATTTTTGCTGAAGTTTGTCCTACTATATTTTTCAACAAAGATCTTGCTATGGAGGTTTTACCTGAGGAACCTGCTCCAAAAAGAGTAACACTATAATCTCCTGTTTTTAATTGTGACGCTAGTTTATTTTTTTGGTAATTTAATAATTCAACTTTTACTTTATCGTTAATTTTTTTATTGATTTTCTCTATCCCTTCCAAGCTTACCTTTGCAGCACTAA
>CACJCK010000052.1 GCA_902591865.1 uncultured Prochlorococcus sp. | reverse complement strand
TCAACATAAATTATTTCAGGATGAATAGGCTCTTTTTCAGCATTCATGTATTCAACATATTCTTTAATACCTCCCTGATATAAATAAATTTCTTCTTTAAAAGAACCATCTGATAATTGATTTCTTTCATCTCTAAAAACAATTTTTACTCCACCGTTAAGATAAGCTAGTTCTCTTAATCTAGATGAAAGAAGAGCATATTCAAATTCAATTCCTCCAGAAAAAATCTGTTTGTCAGGTTTAAAGCAAATAGTTGTACCTTTCTTAGATGGTTTTTCAGTCTGCTTTTTAGTTTGCAATTCACCCTTTGATACACCTTTTTCAAATCTTTGATTAAATTCGCTGCCATCTCTATAAACAGTCACATTAACCCACTCACTTAGAGCGTTAACTACCGATATTCCTACTCCATGCAAACCACCTGAAACTTTATAACCACCATTTCCAAATTTACCTCCTGCATGAAGGACAGTCAGTACAGTTTCTAAGGCACTCTTACCTGTTCTTGGATGAATATCTGTTGGAATACCTCGTCCATTGTCAGAAATTAAAGCAGAACCATCTGCTCGAAGAACTATTTCTATGAGATCACAATGTCCTGCAAGTGCTTCGTCAACGGAGTTATCAACTACCTCATATACTAAGTGATGTAATCCCCTAGGCCCTGTAGAACCTATATACATACCAGGGCGTTTACGAACTGGTTCTAACCCTTCTAAAACCTGAATCTGTTCCGCGCCATAATCATTTGAAATTTTATTAGATCTTTTGTCCTCACTCATTTAATATAAAAAAAATATTAAACTTTTAAAATTTTATTTTAAAAGGTCTTTCATTAAACTTACCACCGCAATAAGATAAAGGCTCGAAGTCAATGCAAAATTTAATTACTTTAATTATATAGCTAATATTTTTTTCTTCAGAAATTCATATGTCTTCATATCCACCTCATATAGTAATTTTAATTGGGCCTACTGCGAGTGGCAAAACAGAATTAGCTATTGAAATTGCAGAATATTTTAAAACTCGTATACACAATATCGATTCAAGGCAAATTTATAAGTCTATGGATATTGGAACAGCTAAGCCATCTAAAAACCAACAAAAAAAAATAAAGCATTTTTTGATAGACATTAAAGAGCCAATCCGTCCAATTAATGTAAAACAATTTCAAGAAATTGCCCAAAAATCAATAAAAAAAGAAATTAAACAAAATAATTTACCCTTTCTTGTTGGAGGGAGTGGGTTGTATATGAACTCAATAACAAAAGGTTTCTTCGTCCCAGATGTACCTCCTCAAAATAATTTGAGAAGACAACTCAAAGAACTTGGTCAGACAAAATGTTGGGATCTTTTAAAAAATTGTGATCCATTATCAACAGAAAAAATCAAATTTGCTGACCAAATTAGAACAATAAGAGCTTTAGAAGTCTTCTATGTAACAGGTAAACCTTTGTCAACTCTGAAAGTTCAAAAACCACCAAACTGGAGAATACTAGAACTTGGATTAGATAGAGATAATTTAAAAGAAAGAATTTTACAAAGAACAAAAAATATGTTTTCATCTGGAATTATTGAGGAGACTAACCACCTTATCTCTAAATACGGATTTGATTTGCCAATACTAGAAACAATTGGTTATCGAGAAGCTAAGGGTGTTTTAAATAACAATTCAACAATTGACAAAGCGATTGAGTTAACTACTCAAAAAACGATCCAATTTGCCAAAAGACAAAAAACTTGGTTTCGTAATAAAAATAATCCTCTTTGGCTTAATAACAAAAACCTGCTAAAAGATGCAATAATTAAGATAGAGTCTTTTTTAAGCTAACTTTATAAAAATAGATTTTGTTCATCAACCAATCAATTTATTAAATTAACTGAATGCCCCCACGCCCACGCTTTGACCGCCGAGCTCCCGTTAGAGAGCTGCCAAATATAAATGAAAGAATAAAATACCCTCAATTGAGAGTTGTTGATTCAGATGGGAAACAATTAGGTGTTATAGATAGATCAAAAGCATTAGAAATAGCATCTCAAAGAGAACTTGATTTAGTTTTGGTGAGCGAAAAAGCGAATCCTCCTGTTTGCAGGATAATGGACTATGGAAAATATAAATTCGAACAAGAAAAGAAAGCTAAAGAAGCAAGGAAAAAATCTCATCAAACAGAAGTTAAAGAAGTAAAAATGAGGTACAAAATTGACAAGCATGATTATGATGTTCGGATAGGTCAAGCTACTAAATTTTTAAAATCTGGAGACAAAGTAAAATGTACTGTAATTTTTAGAGGTAGAGAAATTCAACATTCAAATTTAGCTGAAACACTTCTTTTGAAGATGGCTAATGATTTAGAAGAGCAATCAGAAGTTCAACAAAAACCAAAAAGAGAAGGAAGAAACATGATTATGTTTTTAAGCCCTCGAAAAACTCCTCTCATTAAAAAAGATGATATGTAAAAAGTTGTTATCATAAGATATGACGAATGTTAAAGTGTCACTATGGTCAAAAATAAATTAGTAAGGGCTTTTATCAAGTGAGATTCCATATTCAACAAGAGAGTGATATCCCAGCGTCTACCCAACTATATAATCAAATTTGTTTCGCAATTGCAGCAAGACA
>CACJCK010000051.1 GCA_902591865.1 uncultured Prochlorococcus sp. | reverse complement strand
TCCGGGCATTTCTCTATTAATTTTCTCAAGAGTTATTTGAAGCAATATTGAATAATAAAGTTGCTGATTATTACCTGGCAATGCACTTAAATTCCACAAGTTAGCATTCAATCCCCTATCGGACGTAACCCTTACAAATCCATATAATTTATTTTTTAATTCATTCTGTATGGTAAAAAAGAAATTACTTTTCTGAATAGCCTCAGAAAGAGGTTTTATTGGAAATGTCTCACAACCACAATTAGCTAAAAGTTTGTTAACTTCTTTAGCTGATGGGATTTGAGAAGAGTTAACGAAATAACCCTCTGGAAGAATAAGTTTTTTTTTAGAAAAATATTGCAATTATCAACCTGTATTTCTCATGCCAGCTGCTATCCCATTAATAGTTAAAAGTGCTCCCCTCAATAGTTCACTTCTGCTGTAAGCTCTTCTTGATTCATCTTTATCTATAATAAATTCGCTTATTGGGGGTTGTCTTGTCTGTTCTCTTAGTCTTCTTAGCAGTGAAACCTGCAAAAACCCTAATGGAATAATTGTCTTATTTCTCAAGCTTACTGATGATTTCAAGTCTCTATCAGATTCTAGGAGCTTATTTTTACCAGTAATTTCAAGTATTAAAGATTTTGTAAGATTATATTCTTTAGAAATTACTTCAAAAATATTATCAAAAGAATCTTTATTTTCTTTACTACCAAGAGTATCAACATAATATCTGGCAACTTCCAAATCCACCTTAGATAGTGTCATTTCAACCTTAGATATAAGCATCCTAAAAAATGGCCATCTTTGATGCAGAACTCTTAATAATTCAATTTGTTTTGGATCTGAATTTAATTCAGATGACAATGCAGTGCCTACTCCAAACCAACTTGGCAAAAGAAATCTACTTTGTGTCCAACCAAATACCCATGGAATAGCTCTTAAACTTGATAAATCTTTTGCACCTTTTTTTCTTCTAGCAGGCCTACTAGATATCTGTAATTTACTTATTTCTTCTATTGGAGTTACCTCTTGAAAGAAATTTAACAAATCAGGATTCTCATGCACTAATTTTCTGTAATGAGACCTTGATGTTTCTGCCAACCTAGACATTAATTGATTCCATTCTGGAGTAGCGTCAAGTCTATTATTGACCAAACTATTTTGAATTACCGCTGTAGTGACAGTCTCGAGATTGTACAAAGCCAGTTCGGGAAGACTATATTTAGAAGCTAGAACTTCACCTTGTTCTGTTATTTTTATTCGCCCTTTTAAAGTGCCGCTTGGTTGAGCCAATATTGCCTGATAGGCTGGTCCTCCTCCTCTCCCTACAGAACCACCTCTTCCATGAAAAAGTCTTAGCAATATGTTATTTCTACTTGAGAGATTTTGAAGAGCTATTTGGGCTCTATGAATTTCCCAATTACTAGATACAAACCCCGAATCTTTATTGCTATCAGAATATCCAAGCATTAATTCTTGCAGAGGTTTAAAAGATTCTCCTACTTTTGGCAATAATGATCTATAGAAATCTAATTTAAACAACTTTTCCATTACTTCTGGTGCTCTTTTAAGATCTTCCACAGTTTCAAAAAGAGGCACAACCAATAATTTTGACTTTTGTGAATTTTGATCAAGAAGTCCCATTTCTTTTGCCAGTAAGAGAACTTCAAGCAAATCAGATGCACTATGACTCATTGAAATTACATAAGAATGGCAAATGCGACTTCCAAATTCTTGCTGTAGTCTCTTAACCATTTTAAAAACTGAAAAGGTTTCTTCTGTGGCTTTTGTCCAGTTAACGTCAGATGGAATTAAAGGTCTTTTTGTATTTAATTCGTCTATAAGCCATTTAATTTTCTCTTCCTCAGACATTTGGTCATATTGAACAGATAAATCAAGATAATTCGTAAGCTCTTGTATAGCGTCACTATGCCTTGTACTCTCTTGACGAATATCTAAACTTGCTAGAGAAAATCCAAAAATATGAACTTGAGTAAGTAAAGTGTTTACAGACTCACAAGTTAAATCTGTACTTATCAAACTATTTTTAATTAGTTCGAGATCATAAGTAAATTCGCTTACTGACTTGTAATATAAGTTTTCAACTTTATCTAGATTTTTGTTATCTATTTCTCCCTCTAAGGCAAATTTCCAACCACTATTAGCTAATAAATTATTTCTTTCTTGTGTTAATCTTAATTTTTCTAAAATATAACTTAACTTCAATCTGTAGGGTTCTGATCTATACCTTGTAGCTCTAGCTTCATATATTTCAGGGAACTTAACCCTGTCAGTTTCGAGTGACTCTAATAGAGAGGAACTGACTTGACTCCATTGCATCGAGACACTTAATTGATCTCTAAGATTAGACGTCGCAATAATATATCTTTCCAACATTAACTGCCTTTGGTAGCAAGCAGTTCTCCATGTAATTTCAGGAGTAACCGATGGATTGCCGTCCCTATCAGAGCCTACCCAAGAACCGAAGTTACAAAATGATTCAGAGGGCATCTGAACATCTGGGTAATTTTCGGAGAGTGCTTCAGCGATTCTTACCCTCAATTGAGGCATCGCATTAAATAAAACTTGCTGAAAATAATGTAAGGCGTAATCAACCTCGTCTAAAACTGAAGGCTTAAATTGGTGCAATTCATCTGTTCTCCACCAAAGTCTTACTTCCTCTTTTAATTGAGTTTTTAGAGAATTTTTTTCTTCTTTTGTTAGAAATTGCTGAATCTGTATTTTTTTTAACAAATTTGCTACTCTCGTTTGTTTATGTCTAATAGTATGTCTTACTATCTCCGTCGGATGTGCAGTAAAAACTAAACGAATATCCATTTCCTGTAATAACTCCTCTAATTTACCTGGTG
>CACJCK010000050.1 GCA_902591865.1 uncultured Prochlorococcus sp. | reverse complement strand
TTTTTAAAAAATCCATTATTTAGGAGGCCAGGGTGATGGGGATCCCTCTGGAATCTGCGAAAAGCTCTTCAGATAATAATTTTGATGAGCCAAGATTACCAAACACTGCGGGCAAGTCTCGCAAATCGAAATCCAGTCTTACGGCAAAACAAAGCCAAAAAAAATCTGGCAGACTCGCTTCAGATTCTATTGGCTATTACTTAAGTAGCATTGGAAGAGTACCTCTTTTGACTCCAGCAGAGGAAATAGAGTTAGCTCATCATGTTCAGAACATGAAAAAGTTGCTACAAATTCCTGAAACTGATAGAACCCAACGAAACCTTTATCAAATTAAAATTGGCAAAAGAGCAAGAGATAGAATGATGGCAGCTAATCTAAGGCTCGTTGTCTCGGTTGCAAAAAAATACCAAAACCAAGGGCTTGAATTATTAGATCTTGTCCAAGAAGGAGCTATTGGCCTTGAAAGAGCTGTAGATAAATTTGATCCTGCTATGGGATATAAATTCTCAACTTATGCTTACTGGTGGATTAGACAAGGAATGACGAGGGCTATTGATAACAGTGCTAGAACCATCCGTCTGCCTATTCACATAAGTGAAAAACTGTCCAAAATGAGAAGAGTTTCTAGAGAATTATCACATAAATTTGGCAGACAACCTACAAGATTGGAAATGGCAACTGAGATGGGAATTGATCAAAAAGATTTAGAGGATTTAATTTCTCAAAGTGCTCCTTGCGCCTCCCTAGATGCACATGCAAGAGGGGAAGAAGACAGAAGTACTCTTGGTGAACTTATACCTGATCCAAACTGTGAAGAGCCTATGGAGGGTATGGATAGAACTATTCAAAAAGAGCATTTAGGAACTTGGCTTTCTCAATTAAATGAAAGAGAACAAAAAATCATGAAGCTTAGATTTGGGCTAGATGGTGAAGAACCATTAACACTCGCAGAAATAGGAAGACAAATTAATGTTTCAAGAGAAAGAGTAAGGCAATTAGAAGCTAAAGCAATATTAAAGCTTCGAGTAATGACAACTCATCAAAAAGCAGCTTAACCAAATTGATAAAATTTACTGTAATTTTATTATATTTATTTTCAATTTTTTTAATATCAATAGTTTTTAAAAAATATAACGAAGATAGCAGAGAAATCGTCAGAAAAATAATACATATTGGAATAGGACCTTTAATACCAATTGCTCAATTTTTAAAAATTAATCAAAACTCTGCTCTAATTTTTACAGGAATTGTTTCATTAATGGTTTTCATCAATTACAACTATAAATTATTTCCAACAATTGAGGATGTTGAGAGAAAGAGTTATGGGACATTATTTTATTGTCTAAGTTTATTTATTTTGATTTATCTTTTCTGGGATAAAGATCCATATGCACTAATTAGTGGATTCTTCATAATGACTTTTGGTGATGGATTAGCTGGATTAATAGGAAAAAGCTTTAACTCAAAGAGTTGGATTTTTTTTAAACAAAAAAAATCTTTATATGGAACCATAACAATGTTTTTAACAAGTTTGATAGTAGTTTGCTCAATAGGATACTCCCAACAAAATAGTCTAAATTTAAATTATCTTACAATAGCTTTTATTGCGACTTCGCTCGAACAATTTAGTGTTCTAGGAATAGATAATTTCATTGTTCCAATCTCTTCAGCATTATTTTTTAATTTTTTTATAACTAGCTAAGTGAATCGTATAGAATAGCTATTAATTTTTTTGTTGTTTCTATATCTATACATGCATCTGTAATGCTTCTGCCAAACTGGAGATCTTCTTTTTTTAAAAGTTTTTGATTTCCTTCCTTCAAATGACTTTCAAGCATTACTCCTAAAATATTTTTTTCACCATTACTAATTTGAGAAGCTACATTTTTTAGTACTTCCGACTGTTTTCGGAAATCTTTATTGGAATTTCCATGACTACAATCAATCATCACTTTATGAGGAAGATTACACTGCCTCAATTCTGCTGAAATTTTTTGTACATGATCACTTTCAAAATTTGGGCCTTTTGAACCGCCCCTTAAAACTATATGTCCATCTGGATTTCCTGTAGTATTAACTATAGAGGCCATTCCATTTTCATTAACACCTAAAAAGTGATGGGATTTTGAAGCTGACTGCATTGCATTAATTGCAGTAGTAAAAGAACCATCCGTTCCATTTTTAAAACCTATAGGCATTGATAATCCTGATGCCATTTCTCTATGAGTTTGACTTTCTGTAGTCCGCGCGCCTATTGCTGTCCAACTTATTAAATCGGCAATGTATTGAGGAACAATTGGATCTAGTAATTCTGTAGCAGAAGGTATGCCACGAGTTGCTAAATATGAAAGCAAACTTCTTGCCCTTCTTAAACCAGTATTAATATCATAAGAATCATCTAGATGAGGATCATTTATCAATCCCTTCCAACCAATAGTTGTTCTTGGTTTTTCAAAATATACTCTCATAATTATTTCTAATTTGTCTTTATACATTTCTCGGAATTTTCGAATATATCTTGAATATTCCTTTGCCGCCTCAAGATCATGAATTGAACATGGACCCACAATGACTAAAAGCTTCTGATCATTATGATGCAAAATATTTTGTATCGATCTTCTTGTTTTAGATACTGTATTAGCAGAGGCGTGATCTAAAGGTATATCATTGTGTAATCTGCTTGGAGGTATTAATGGACGTGTTTCAAGAACATGTAAATCGGATGTTTTTTCTAAAGCTGAATTATTTGATGATGTCGTCATTGATTAATTAAGAAGTTTGAATATTTAAAAAAGCATTTATGAATACTCTCCTTTTCAATATTAAAAATAACAATAGATTAGGCATTAAACCTTACTAATGAAGAATTTGGAAACATTGCTAAAAGATTATGCAGATCAT
>CACJCK010000049.1 GCA_902591865.1 uncultured Prochlorococcus sp. | reverse complement strand
TCCATCTCGAGTATTTGGACACCCACCCTGAGCCATAAATCCAGGTATAACTCTGTGAAATGCTAGCCCATCATAAAAACCATCACTAATCAAGTTCGTGAAGTTTTTAACTGTATTAGGAGCGTCGTCAGAAAAAAATTCAATATTTATCTTCCCAACTTCTGTTTCAAATAATGCTTTTGTCATGGTTTGTATTTTTTAAATTTATATTTTAATAGCTAAAGTAACTTTTCAAGGTTTTCCTTAATTGTATTTATATCAATGTTAGAGTTATTAAATTTCTCTTCCTCCCAATTATCAACTTCTTGGTTTATTTGGGGTGGTGAAATTAGTAACCTATCTTCGGCGGTTTTAGGTACAAAATTTTTTTCAACTAATTTGCATTCATAATCTAATCTAATACAGAAATCTTTTATTTCCTCTATGTTAATCATCTCAACTGTTGGTAAAGGAAAATCTTGAGCTTCTAGTAGACCACAATATCTTGTTGCATCGTCATTATCTTCAAACATAAGAACAATGGTCCTTCCTCTAAGTTCGATTGAATGAATTCCTTCCTTATCTGTTCCTGAATTATATAAAAGAACAAATATGTTCATAAGCATCTATTTTTCTATAATATATAATATTGGATTAAGAATCAGGAAGTGATAATTCTTGCAATCTTGTATATAAAGCAATTTCTTCATCATTAATATCAGCGGGAATCACTACCAAAATTTCAACATATTGATCACCTACATTATCTTCGAAAGTTAAACCCCTACCTTTCAAACGTAACATGCGTCCCGTAGATGATTTTGGTGGAACTTGAAGTGTGACATTTCCATCAAGGGTAGGAACCTCTACTGCACAACCAAGCAGAGCATCATGAGGAAATAACTCTAATTTATAAAGAACTCTTAAACCATCAATTCTTAGACCACTTTCAGTTTTCACTTTTAACTGTAGATAATGATCTTTTCCTCCTCTTGCAATATTTTCAAGTCGTAATCGCCATCCATCTCCAGCGAAAGGAGGTGTATCAACTTCTACCACAGTTTCATCTTCTAGCTCTATTAATATTGAAGCTCCATATAATGCTTCATCAGGGGTTAATTCGATTATTGTTTCTATATCTTGGTGGAGTTTTACTGGAGGAGGCTCTTCTGGAGAGGTTGTTGGGTATTCGTAATTATTAAATTCAACATTATCTGTATTTAGGGATTCATCATCAAATGATTCATTATTATATTCTTCATAGTTCTTTGCGGAATATTCATATCCAAATAATGAATCAAGATAATCTTGAAAATCAGGAAAACCTGTCTTGAAATTTTTATTATCGTAATCATCCTCGATATTTTCATCCGCACTATTTACCCTTTTATTAGGATCACGTAGATATTCGTATGCTTCGTTAATTAATTTAAATCTTTCTTCTGCATTAATATCATTTTTATTTAAATCTGGATGCCATTTTCTTGCTTCTCTTCGAAAAGCCTTTTTAAGTTCTTTATTATCAAAATCAGGGGATAAACCCAAAATCGACAAATAGTCTTTTTTAGAGGAAGTAGTCATTGTCCCACGGATCATCGTCCCTAGAATTACCATACCTCGAATTTCTATAATTTCTATTCATTTGATTATCCCAAGGATCATCATCCCAATAATCATCCGAAAACAGTTCATCTTTTAATGATCCAAATGTATTTTTAATACCCTTTAATGGATTATTATCAGTTTTCTTCTCTGCTGCAAATTTTCTGTTTAAACCAAATAATGCTTCTTGGAGAGCACTTACAGAAATTTCTAATTCTTGAGGCTCATCATCATCTATATAATACTCAACATCTTGAATGGCTAATTCAACAGCTCGTTGTTGCCTTTCAGCCCCATAAGGGCCAAATTCTAAAGAAGCATCCCTAAGTCTTCTCTCGGCTTGAGCAATAAGAGTTAATGCACTATTTTTTCTATCAATCACAGATCTTCTCTTCCTATCTTCGTTAGCTTTTGTTTTAGCTTCTTCAATTATCGAATTTATTTCTTGTTCATTTAAATTAGAACCTCCAGAAATTGTTACTGTTTGCTTTCTTCCAGTTGTTCTATCAGTTGCACTTACTTCTAAAAGACCATTAGCATCAATATCAAATGCTACCTGGACCTGGGGTATTCCTCTTGGAGCTGGGGGTATTCCTGATAGTCTAAATTTACCAAGAGATTTATTTTCAGAAGCTAAAGGCCTTTCTCCCTGTCTTACTTGAACAACCACTGATGATTGATTAGCTTCCGAGGTACTAAAAACATCTGATTGTCTAACTGGTATTGGAGTATTACGAGGAATAAGTACCTTCATAAGACCACCAATAGTTTCTAAACCTAATGATAAAGGAGTAACGTCATTTAGGAGTAAATCTTGTAAATCACCACTAATAATTCCAGATTGTATCGCAGCGCCAACTGCAACAACTTCATCAGGATTAACAGATTGACAAGGATCATTAGGCACAAGAGTCTTGACTAATTGTTGAACCATTGGGATTCTTGTGCTGCCACCTACAAGAACTACCTCATCAATATCTTCTGCGTTCCATCCAGAATCATCTAAAGCTATTTGCACAGGCTCTAATAATCTATCTAGTAAATCTTGTGATAATGATTCAAAGATTTTTCTATCTAAGGTTTCTTCGATATGTAAAGGCCCCTCTTTACTCGTTGTGATAAAGGGTAAAGATATCTTTGTTTTTTGCAATCCTGACAATTCACATTTAGCTTTTTCAGAAGCCTCAGTTAATCTTTGTAAAGCTTGTCTATCCCTTCTTAAATCAATATTATTTTTAGCAAGAAATTTTTCTGCAAGCCAATCAACTATTTTTGAATCAAAATTGTTTCCTCCTAGCTGTGTATCTCCACAAGTAGCTTTAACATCAAATACACCATTAGAAATTTTTAATAATGAGACATCAAATGTTCCGCCCCCTAAATCAAAAACCAAAACATTATTAGAAGAACTTTTTTCAAAACCATAAGCAAGAGCAGCAGCAGTAGGTTCATTTAGAATTCTATCTACTTTAATACCAGCTAATATTGCAGAATCCTTTGTAGCTTGCCTTTGAGATTCATTAAAGTAAGCAGGGACTGTTATAACAGCAGAGTCAACAGTATCTCCAAGATATGTTTCGGCATCATTAATTAATTTTC
>CACJCK010000048.1 GCA_902591865.1 uncultured Prochlorococcus sp. | reverse complement strand
TTAGATTTTCGCCATGGGTTTTTGGGTTCTATGAAAACTCCAGCTTCATAACTTAACCATCCAATCCAAAATCCTTTTTCAATATTTCTTAAATTGTTAAATGGATTATTAGTTTTGTCTAATTTATCGATATCTCTTGATTGGATTATTTTTTTAGGTTTAATTCCAATTATTGACCATTCCCCATTTTCTTTGCCATCACTGTCTAGCCAAGCTAATCCTTTATCTCCGAATTTTTTTGTTAGATGATGTGTAATTAGTGCTGGATCTATCCATTTTTCTAGAATTATTTTTTTTATTTTCATTTTTTATTATTGTCATTAAGCCATTTTTCATAAGCGGCATTTCTAATTCTGCAGCTATCACACTTACCGCATGGTTTTGAATTACCCGAATAACAACTCCATGTTTTATCTAAAGGGACATGATTATCAAAAGCTAATTTAATAATTTCCTCTTTATTTAAATCTAATAGTGGTGTCCAAAGTTTTATCGGATTATTTTCTCTCCCTCTTTTATTCGCTAAATCTGCTAATTCTTGAAATTTTTTAATATAGTCAGGTCTGCAATCTGGATAACCAGAATAATCTAGTGCATTAACTCCTAATCCTATAAAATCAGCATCTATTGCTTCGGCATAACTTAATGCAACGGAAATAAATATAGTATTTCTACCAGGAACATAAGTATTAGGAATTTTATTAGTTTGTACTCCTTCTATTGGAATATTTTTTTGAGTATCAGTTAATGACGAGCCTCCCCATAAAGATAAGTCAAGCTTAATGATTTTAAATTCTTCAATATCAAAGTGTTTTGCAATTATTGATGCAGAATTTAATTCTTTTTTATGACGTTGACCGTAGTCAAATGAAAGGCCAAAAATTTTAGCTTCGTATTTTTTGGCTATACCAGTAACTGTAGAAGAATCTAAACCTCCAGATAATAAAACTACTATCGATTTATTTTTAAGAGTCATATGATTTTAATTAATTTTTAAGTATTTGTGAGTTTGAAGGCTCAATTTCCAATCGGGGTTATTTTTTACGAAATCAATAGCAAGAGAAAAACCATTCGCATTGTTCCATGCTGGCTGTAAATAAAAAATTTTATCTTCTTTTTTTAAGCTATCTTTGCTTTTAGAGAGTTGATATTGTTTTAAAGTTTCTTTTTTTATTTGAATAGCAAATTCAATATCTTCTATTTCATTTATGATTATTTTGATTTCATTACAGTTTTTTAAAAAATAGTTTTTTGGAGGTGAGTGTCTTTTAGGAGATAAAGTAATCCAGTCATAGCTTCCTGATATCGAATTAACTCCACTTGTTTCAATATGAATCTTCATTGGCTTTTGTTCTTCTCCCATCGTCATTTTTTTTATGGCTTTGCAAAAATTGTCCAAGTTATGTTGTAAAGGTTCTCCACCTGTAATAACGCAAAAAGATGCTCCTTTTTTTCTAGCAATTTTTATTCGATCTATTATTTTTTCAATTGATATAGAAGGGTGTTTTTTCTCGTCCCATGAATTTTTGGTATCGCACCACGAACATCCAACTTTACATCCGGCTAATCTTACAAAAAAAGCACTTTTTCCAGCGTGATAACCTTCACCTTGTAATGAATGAAATTGTTCGACTAAGGGTAAAAAATTTGTCATTTTCATTCAAAAAAATAAATAATATTAATTTGATTGAGTTAACTTATCTTGTGAGGCTTTTATTAAACCTTTAAATAAAGGATGAGGTTTGCCAGGTCGTGATAAAAACTCAGGATGATATTGACAGGCTAAGAAGTATGGATGATTTTCTAACTCAATTAACTCAACTAATCTGCCATCTGGTGATGTACCACTAATTTTGTATCCAGAATCTAAAAAACTTTGTTTGTAGTAATTATTAAATTCGTACCTATGTCGATGTCTCTCATAAATAACATCTTCATCATATAAGTTTTTTCCAGTTGTATTTTTTGTCAATCTACATGGATAAACTCCAAGTCTCATTGTCCCACCTAAATCAACTACATCTGCTTGTTCTGGTAACAAATGTATAACTGGATTTGGAGTGTTTGGGTCTAGTTCTGAACTAGATGCATCTGGAAGATTAGCTACATTCCTAGCCCATTCTATAACTGCACATTGCATACCAAGGCACAAACCTAAAAAGGGAATTTTATTTTCTCTTGCGAATTTTATAGCTGAAATTTTTCCATTGACTCCTCTATTACCAAATCCCCCGGGTACGACAATTGCATCAACTTCATTTAAGTAAGTTTCTGCTGAATTTTTTTCTATCATTTCAGCACTTACCCAATGCAAATCTAATAAGGCCTTTTGTTCAATGCATGCATGTCTTAAAGCTTCAACAACGGATAAATATGCATCTCCAAGTTCAATATATTTGCCTACAAGGGCAACTTTTATTGGATCTCCAGGATTTCTTAGGTTGTGTATTAGCTGCTCCCAATTTTTCAAATCACATTTTTTATCTTCAAGGTCTAAATACTTCAGAGTTTCTTTGCATAAACCTTCTTTTTTTAAAGAAAGAGGTACAGAATATATACTGTCTGCGTCTAAAGCTTCAATTACAGAGTTGATACTGACACCGCAAAAACCACTAAGCTTTTTTTTAAGAGCTTCATTGATGGATTTATCACTTCGGCATACAAGTAAATCTGGCTGAATTCCAATTGATCTTAATTCTTTCACTGAATGTTGTGTTGGTTTGGTTTTTATTTCGCCAGAGGTTTTGATGTAAGGAAGTAATGTTACGTGTATGTATGCAACATCGTTCCTATTGACATCATTTTTGAATTCTCTTATTGCCTCTAAAAAAGGTAGAGATTCAATATCACCAACTGTTCCACCAATTTCAGTGATAATAATATCTGCATTGCTGTTAGCGGCTACTCTATGAATCCTTTCTCTAATTTCTCCCGTTATGTGAGGTATTACTTGCACAGTTCCACCGTTATAATTACCCCTTCTTTCTTTATTAATAACTGCTTGATAAATAGATCCCGTTGTTACACTATTTAACCTAGTCATTGCAGTATCAGTAAATCTTTCGTAGTGACCTAAATCTAGATCGGTTTCAGCCCCATCTTCGGTTACAAATACTTCTCCATGTTGAAAAGGGCTCATTGTGCCAGGATCAACATTTAGATATGGATCTAGTTTTAATATTGAAACACTATATCCTCTAGACTTTAATAATCTACCTAAGCTTGCAGCTACAATTCCTTTACCAATGCTAGAAACTACTCCTCCGGTGACAAAAACAAATTTTGACATTAAATATTTTTAATT
>CACJCK010000047.1 GCA_902591865.1 uncultured Prochlorococcus sp. | reverse complement strand
TGATCTAAATTTAATCTTTCTAAGTAATTTTTAAAGTCACTAAGATTCTTATTAGAGTCAGAATTCTTGCTCTCGTAAAGAAGACTATTAGAGATTAACTCAATAAGATGATCTTTATCCATAATTCCTTATAGACCAAAATTCCTGTTTAAAAAATTAAGGTCTTGAATTCGAGATCAATAACTCATCTCTACTAATAGTAATTTTTATAAATTGTTTAGATCTTGTTCTATTTTTTCTAATCTTTCATTTAAATCTTTTTGTTCCTTAATTAAGGATTTTTTCTTTTCTGCACGCTCTTTGTTCAAAGGAGAATTGAAATATTTTTGGTAAGAGACAAAAAAAACTGCTATTGCAACTGCAATGCCAAGAGCACCAATTATTAAAATTGGAGACGAAGGAAAGTTATAAAATGGAATTTACAATGTACTTTATTAAAAATAAACTCTAGCTATTTCATAAACAAAAGAATGAGTAATAAATAATTATTCCTTACGAAGCTTTATGGGTAATTATGCTAATTATTTTGTAATATAGATAAGGTTCATCTTTAGTTAAGTTTTAAAAATAAGTAATTGTACAGCTGTCAAAGAATGAATAACTAATAATGATTAAACTAGTAAAAAATTTTTCATGAAGAAAATAATAAATAAAAAACATAATAAAAATGAACCATGGTTTAAATGGTTAACGAGAGAACTTAATTCTTATGAAGCTTTTCAGGATTTCGAATTAGGAAAGAATCCACAAGAAGTTGCAGAGGATTTTATTTCAAGAAATAATATTGCTATTTCAGAAGTTTTCGAAGATTTTGATGAAGAAGATAAAGATACACTCGATCAGTTTATTAAATTAACTGAATGCGAGATGCATGTGTTTAGAATTCTTGAAAAACATATAGAATCAAAAAACAAGATAAGATTTGTAGATTTTAAAAAGAAAAAAATAAAGAGTTAATTTTTATATAAATTTATTTTTCCCATTATCGGTCTTACCAAAACCTAACCAGATAAACCACAAGATCCATCCTAAGATAGGTATTAAGTTAATAAAGATCCATTTCCAATCTTTTCCAAAATCTCTGATTCTTCTTATATCAATAGCTATTTGTGGAACTATACAAACTAGTCCATAAGCATTGAAACCAAATGTTTTTAAAAATATTGGAATAGTTAGAAAAGAAATTATAAGATTAGCTAATTGAACTAACCACCAATCTGATCGAGATGTGAATCCTTTGAAGTCTGTAGCTTTAATCCAAAACTCTTTATATGCATTTAAAAAGTCATTAAGCATAAATTAAAAATTCAAAGAATTCAACATTATCAATTTAATCTTCAATTTATCAAAATGTTATGTATTTACTAAATAGGATCAAATAAATTTATATCATTTGAATCTTGTTTTGTGATCTCATCTTGATTTGGTAATGAACAGAATCCGTCCTTGCAAAACATCTTTTCTTTTGCAATATTTGTACTCTCTGAGAATATATTTTTATTATTGTCACTTGAAGATTCTTTCAGCATTTATAAAAAATTAAATCCAATATTAAATTAATAACTCAATTTATTTTCATAAGCAACAAAATTAATATTAATTATTGATTTACTTTTTTTGATTTGGCAAGTCTCTCCAAAATAGCGCCATTATGTAAATGAATAATGATATGGAGCAAATATACAGTAAAGAGTTTAAATGCATTTTTATTTATTAAAGTAATTACTAAGAGCAGGGCTTATACCAAAAGGGATATCTATGGATTGGTATTTGTTTGACTTAACCATCTTACAAATTCTAGTATTTATTTAAGTTTTTTACGATTTTCCCTAACTTTCAAAGGAAAATTTCCTAAATATTAGGAATATGTCTTTTTACTCAGAATAAACTATAAATCTAAGAGTTTAATAAACCTAATGAAAAATTCTATATTTTTAAATGTTTTTTGTGATATTTACGATCTATCCTTATTTATTTCTGTTAGAGCTTTTCTACCTTCCTTAAGTGTTCTTAAGACAAACCAGGTTAGAGAGGAAATCATGAGGGCCATAAGTGTAATTAGAGAAATATGATTTGTATCAATATTGTTGGCCAATTCAAATAGATTTTTTGTAAGTATTTAATTTAAAAGATCGCACATTTAAACTTTTGATCTAGAGTAAGCAGGTATTAACATTCCACCATCTTGATCGTCATTATTATCATCATCAAACCCACCTCCCAAGAGTAATTCAATAATTACAAGGAATGCTACTGGATAAAGACACCATAAAATAGCTGTAAAAGGACTTACTGATGAATAAGCTGAATAGAATTCTGTCATAGATTGATATTAATCTAAAGAAACAACAATTGTGGATCTAATGGGTAGTATTTTATTTAATATTTCTATAAATATTTTTCAAAAACTTTTCTCTTTCGCACGAATAGATCTTTGGTATGTATTGATATTTTTATTCTTCAAAATCAATTTGAATAATAATTTTCTTGAACCTACCGAGAAACTAATAATGACATAATGAATCGTGCAATTGTTATTTTTTATACTTAACAATAATTGTACAATTTTGATTCAAAAACTATTATTTATCTTGATTTTATAAATTCTATGTTTTCTTTCACTTTTGATCCTTTGGCTGCAATATTTGGTATATCAGGAATTGTAGGCTTCTTTTTCTTCGTTTCTGCTGCCAAGGGAACTTCCAGTATCAATACAAAACCAAAAAAGGAATTAGATTAGGACTTATTCTGTCAGAAAAATAAATTGAAATTTTAAACTTAGTATTTAAAAGGCTTCTTAATTATTACTTATTCCATTGTTTAGAAATAAATTCAAGAAAATCTTTTAGATCCTCTTCAGGACAATTTGTTTGTTTTTGTAAATCAATGCAAATTTGCTTAATATTTTCAAAGGCCTTTTTTACTATTTCGTTTTTTTCAATAACATCAAAATATTCTTGATCAGTAAAAGACATAATATTAGTTTCCTTCTTGAAAATTATTTATTAACCATATTTTATCTACATTGACTTAACAGTAAAGAAGAAAAAAATTTTTTCTTAAATTTAGCTACCCAATCGATAATGTTTTTTAATACTTTTGGTTACTTCCCATTTGCAGTTCAGTCCAGCAGGAAACTCAACTAGATCTCCAGCTTTAATCTCGTAAATGTCACCGTTTTGGGTACTTATTTTCGCTTGACCTTCAATAATTAAGCAAATTTCCTTATCATCGTAATTCCATTGAAATTTGCTTGGCTCACATTCCCAAATAGGCCAACTTTTTATTCCAAACTGAATTATAACGCTTGCACTACAGGGGGAAGATATTAGAACTTTCACGAAATAGTTCGAATGTGTTTTTTCATTTTACAAATAAAAGAAATATTTATTTTCGAGAATGTGTATTTCTTTACTGTCTTTTATTTTTTTTCGTTTATCATAAAAAAAATTTCTGATTTATGGATGAGCTTTCTGTATTGTCAATTTCGCTATCTATAGCTTCCCTAGGAATATTTTTTTTATTTTTCGCTTCAAATGATGATGATGACCAAGATGGAGGTAAGTTGATTAAATCATTAGAAAGAATTAATTAATTCCAATTAAATAAAACGTTTAATAGAGATTTATAACCTATAAAGCCTGCATAAATGCAGCTTAAAAAAATAACATAAA
>CACJCK010000046.1 GCA_902591865.1 uncultured Prochlorococcus sp. | reverse complement strand
AGAACTAATTGCTGACCAATAGCTAATTTAATTGCTATAAATATTAGTACACTCGTACTATATAGTTATGGAGGATTGGCAGGAATGGGATTATCTAGAGGACGAAATATTAGCAAGAAAACGGCGGGAGATATGTATTACTTGCAATCACTTCAGGTACAGCACGACAAGTTCTTGTGTCACCATCCTTACCTGTCCCTTTCATCAAAAGCTTATTCCTCAAGGTGATCATTTAATTAAGGGATGCAGATACTGGAGAGAGAACAGTAGAATTTTTGCTCCAGAAGCAGCTTAAAAATACGATGCTCTCCTTTAGTAAGAGTGAGCCCGACTGTCATACCAATGCTTTTATAAGCCAAGTGTGAATAGAATTGAAAAATAGTGTGAATAAAGCTGAACCCTTTTAAATAAAAAGCTAGTCATAGACTAAGATTCTCAATAAATTCCTCTTAATGAGAATAAATTAAAAAATATCTCTCAAGCGATCTGTAACTATATATATCTTCCTGAAAAACTATTCGGTAAGATTTAAATAATTAGGGTTTGGATGCGGGCTGAAAAGCTGGACAGCAGAACCCTCAGAATTAGAAAGTTATTCACACTTTATTCACACCACCCATTTTCGCTGAGAACCTAGATTATGACAGAATGTAACTACTGGCTAATGAAAAGTGAGCCTGATGCTTACAGCATAGATACTTTAAAAAATGACGGAGTAACTTTATGGGACGGAATAAGAAATTATCAGGCTCGGAATTATATGAGAAAAATGAATAAAGGAGATAAAGTTTTTTTCTATCATTCAAACTGCAAACCTCCCGGTATAGTTGGACTTATGGAGGTAATAGATCTAAATATTGTTGATCCTACTCAATTTGATAAAGATTCAAACTATTTTGATCCAAAATCGAAACCATATAATCCTAGATGGGATTGCGTAAAAGTAAAATATATATCTACTTCAGATAATATTTTAAGTTTACCTGAATTAAAGATTTTATTTAATGAGGATGAGTTATTAGTTGTAAAAAAAGGAAATAGGTTATCTATATTACCTGTAAGAAATGATATAGCAAAAATACTACTAGAAAAAATATAAAACTTTTTATTCCTTAAAATTCATTGAGAACATATTGCCAATATATAGTCTAGTTAAATTCCTATTCTGAAATCCTTTTTGCATCAAAAATCCAGCAATAGCGGCTTGTAGTATCCTGTATTGATCCCAGTTAGGATGCTCCTCAACAAATTCTTTCATAGCTTTTTGAAGATTTTCTTGAAGTTCACATTTGAAACTTATTACTTTATCTTTAGGATTTACTATTGTTGAATTTTCGTCGTAATTTAACTCTTGCATATTGAAAAAACTTTTTGAAAATTTAATCTACAAAATGTAGTTTTCTCCAAAATTACTAAATAGTCAACAATCAATATTCAGAGACAGTCTCAAGATATAGAATAATAAGAATTCAGTCATAAAGTGGAGGGTCATGAAAAATAATTTTGCAAAATTAATTTTTATTTAAATATAAAGATTTATGTAAAATCATAAGTTTTCCACATGCTTAAGATCATCAGATATTTTTTAAAAAAATACTGTGGAAAAGTTGTGAAATTTTTTTTTTTGTAAGGGGAAATATTTTCTAAAATTTCCAATTTTATTTATCTTTTAATCCATTGATTCCCACATGTTTTTTATTTCATAAAATAAATTTTGTGCTATTGGTATCGGCCAATACATTTCGAAGGATCTAGTTTGGTCTTGGCTTTCAAAAACAAACCTTAAACTCCATTTATTCTTTTTTCCCTCTAACTGAATATACCAAGGGAGTTGTTCTAATTCTAAAGTGATAGATTCTTCATCCATTAATTCATCCTTTATAACTAATAATTGTTCATTAATTCTTAAGAGTAGAAGGTAAAGTGAATTGAATTCACTTTTTTGTAACTCTATTGACCAATTATCAACACCAATTAAAAAGCAAAATTTACCTTTTTTAAAATCTCTATATAATCTCCATCTTTTATGGTCTTTTACCAAAATTAGCCTGGGAGTAAATCTGGTTGATCTTGTTCGTCGCTTAATTCAATAATTGACCTTTGAACGGGTTTAATAGTTGATTCCTCTAATAAGCCATCAAAATCATCAAAACGTCTTTGTTTAGCTCGGAAGGCAATTTTCACTGTAGTTAAATATCTATTAGTTGATTTTCTTATCAAACTCTCACCTCTCTTTGCAAGATCATTAGAATCGATTCCTGCATTATTTGATATGTTCATTAAAAAAACTTTTTACTATAAAATGTATTTTACAGTTTATTCGACCGTTTCAAAACATAAATTACAAAAAGAACTTAATTGATTCAAATAATTTATATGGAAGAAAGTTTATCTGGAACACTTGCTATTGATTTAGGTAACACTAATACTGTTGTAGCTTTTCAAGATCAAAAAGATATAAATTCTGTTTTAGTTGAAATTCCGAATATTACATCATCTCCAGGAGTTATTCCGACAGCACTCTGGTTCGAGGAACATTCAAAGATTCCTAAAATTGGAATTAGTGCTCTAAAGATGAGGGATAACTTAAATTCTGATTTATTTTTTCATTCAAACTTTAAAAGGTTAATAGGAAATTCTATTGAAAAAATTAACCAAAAAAATATTTTAAACCCTAATGAATGTGGAGAAAAATTTTTTCAAATTTTGTGGTCAAGCATTCCGCACAAGTATGAGATCAAAAGACTTGTTTTAACTGCTCCAATAGATACATATAAGGGTTACAGAGAATGGTTAATTAACCTTTGCGAGAAAATATCTGTAAATGAAATAGCCCTTGTTGATGAGCCTACTGCAGCAAGTCTAGGAATAAATATACCATTTGGCTCAAAAATTATGACATTAGATATTGGAGGAAGTACCGTAGATATGAATATAGTCAAAATAGAAGGAGGAGAAGGAAGATCTGGTCCAATAGCTGAACTTTTAAAATTTAAAGGTAATGATGTAAGCTCAATTTCAAAACAAAAAATAAGGTGTGCAGAAATAATTGGGAAAACAGGCTCAAAAATTGGTGGGAAAGATATTGATCAATGGATAGTTAATTATTTTATTCCAGGTAATAACTGCATTAATAATCTTTTAAAAGCAGAAGAAATAAAATGTAAACTCAGCTCACCTTTAATCAAATATGAAAATAAATATCCAATAAAATTATTTACTGAACAAAATAAAGAAAGTGAATATTACCTGAGTAAAGAAATATTTGAGGAAATACTCATTGAAAATAATCTTCTTAATCACCTTAACTCTTTACTCAAAGATTTATTAAATCAAGCAAGAGGCAAATTTTGCACAGTTGATGACTTAAATGCAATCGTTTTAGTTGGAGGAGGAACTCAAATACCATTAATTAAAGAATGGATAACAAAAAAAATTTCAAAAATTCAAATAGAGTCGCCTCCTCCTATTGAATCAATAGCATTGGGAGCTTTAGCAATGACCCCGGGGGTAAAAATTAAAGACATATTAAACATAGGATTATCTATTAGATTATTTAATAAAAGAGAGCAAAAACACTTTTGGCATCCTATTTTTTGCAAAGGTCAAACATGGCCAACAGAAACTCCCTTTAAACTGATCCTTCAAGCAAGTCAAAAGAATCAGAAAATATTCGAAATAATAATTGGAGAGACACAAAAAGAAAG
>CACJCK010000045.1 GCA_902591865.1 uncultured Prochlorococcus sp. | reverse complement strand
AGAAATAGTTAAACATATAAGAGAAGGAACTCTAGACTTCGTACTTTTAAAACCTATTGATAGTCAATTTTTTATTTCATTAAAAAAAATAAATCCATCAGGAATTTTAGAAATAATTCTTGGATTTTTCTTGCTGTTCTTCTGCATAAGAATAAATCAAATAAATTTGAATTTAAGTTTTCTGACCCTATCTTTGATTACTATAAGCTGCTCGATTTGTATTTTATATAGCCTATGGTTTTTTATCTCTACTACTACTATTTGGTTTGTTAAGACATGGAATGCAATAGAAGTATTAAGATCATTTCTTTACATTGGAAGATTTCCTCTAAATTCATTTTCATTTTCTTTAAGAATATTTTTTAGTGTTTTCATTCCTATTGCATTTATAACTACAATTCCTTCCGAAGTTTTTCTAGGACTTTCACAGTTATGGAAAATATTGCTTGAAATTATTGTTGCTACAGTATTTCTTATAACTTCAAGAAAGTTCTGGATATTTGCATTAAAATTCTATTCATCAGCATCTAGCTAAATATTATTTAATAAACTCCCTGCAAAATTCCCAAATTTGCTGTTTACTTTTAAGATTAGAAAGCCTAGATAATTTCTTAAAATGAGGTTTAGATTTTTCGACATATAAAAGCCTACAATTGTATTCAATCTTATGATTTCTAGATATAAGCCCTAACTTGAGAGTAACATCACAAAGGATAATAATTAAAGTGAGAAAAAAAACTATATTGAAAAATTGTGAAAATGATTTTGACATATTTTCATTTTCAGTTTTTAATTCAAACTTCATTACTTAAGAATATGTTGAGGACACTTAATTGCAGCGATAGCAACAGCCGTAACTTTAAAATTTTCTGACTTCTCAATAACCTTTTTAACCTCTAATGGTCCAAATTTATTACTTGCATCACTGTAGGAAAGAAGTAAGGATTTATAGTTATCATGGCCTACATTTCTATATTCACAGAAATTATCCCCAACATAGTTCAAAAGAGTAAGTAAAGTTAATTCAATCATTAAAGCTTTTTACTAGCTAAGTTCTTACGAATGATACTGTGCAGGACATTTTTAACAAGTAAAATGACCAAATACACTTGAAATCATAAAATAAGATTTTACTCATAAACTTTAAAATTACAAAATTATTTCAGAATTGATGAATTTACATATGAGAAAATCTTAAAACACTATCTGTAGTGTGTATAAGCAACGAAGTTTGCGCTACTGATAGGGGGTTGCATTTTTTAAGAAATTGGTTTAAAAATAAGGTTCCCCATCACCCGGCCACACATATGTGAGGCCTTTTTTTGTTTTTAAAATAAGGTAGCTCTAAAAGTATTATTTGATAAAACGAGTAATAGATTTACTGCTTTGATTATAAATAAAGATAAGAATAAATTTATCTTTTTAACAAATACACCATTTTTAGAATTTATACCATAAGTTTTATGGCACTCTCAATCAATTTATAAAAAACATTCTTATTGATTTAATCAATAAGCTAATACCAACCAAAATACAAACTGTTGTGAAAGTTTTCTTTATCAGTGTATTTCCATTTGATTTTGATAAATGAGCTCCGAAAAAACCACCTGTAAAAGAACCAATTATTAATAGTATTAATATATCTGAAGGAACTGATCCTATTTTGGTCAAAAAAACGGCTCCTATAAAATTCCAAAAAATCCCAACAGTAAAGAATGTCAAACTTATAGCTCTAAGAAAATCCATTTCAAAAGATTTTATTAAGAGTACTGTTACAAGTAGTCCAGTACCTGAAGAAATAGAACCATTCAAAATCCCTATAAGGAAGATGAAAATTACAAATTGTATTTTATGAACTAAATTAAGCTTACTATTACCAGATGATAAACCTAAATATGGTTTAAGGTATGAGTAAAAAGCAAATAATATTGAAATTATTCCTAAAATCAAGTACAAATACTTCTCTGATATAAATTCAACTATATAAGACCCTAAAATTACTCCTGGTATTCCAAAAATAAGAATATGCCAAGCAACATTTGTATCATTACGTAGAGATTTGTAATTTCTTAGAGAACCGCCTATTCCAAGTGCTAACGTTGCTAATTTATGACTAGCCAGAGCCTGATAATAAGGAAAACCAGATAAAATCAATGCTGGCAATTGTAGTAATCCTGCTCCTCCTCCAGAAATTGCTGAGAATGTATTTGAAATAAAGGATATCAAAAAGATGTAAATACTTTTAAATAAAGAATGATCAGTACTACCTAATAAAATTGTTAATAAATAAAGCATTATCTATAAATTGACTGCGTATTAATAAGTAAAGATTATTTTCATAACTTAAAATTTTTCATCTTATTTTTTAATCATAGTTTAAAAAAAACTGTTATTATGAAAAATATCGTCAAGAATATTATGCATAGAAAAGATGCAATTTACCTTGATCAGTTTTGTCCCAAGATAAGCCATAAAAACTGGAAAGAGTCACTTAACAAACTTACTAACCATAAATGTATTTATTGTGGAAAACCCGCAGAATCACTTGACCACCTCCACCCAATATCAAAAGGGGGAATTAGTAGTACATGTAATTGCGTGCCATGCTGTTTGTCTTGTAATGGAAAGAAATCAGATTCAGAAGTTCTTAGTTGGTACAGAAAACAAAACTTTTATGATCCTCGAAGGGCCATGGCGATACGCGCATGGTTTAATGATGATTTGAAACTAGCGTCAGTTCTTTTGAACTACTTAAATTAAAAATGATATCAAAATTTATTGAGATTCGAAAATTTTTCTCTATTTAGCTGAATAGTATCTTTCTATTTTGACAAAAAATAATTTTTATTTAAATTATTTTTTTTATTTCTGAATTTATTTTATTTATTTTGAAAAACGAAATATTAGAATAAGCATCTTTCCATATTATTGGCGAATCTATAACCTTTCTCTCTGGTGACTTTACTGAAAAAATCAATCCAAATACAAAAATAATAGTAATCAATATTATTGTTATTACTAATTTGTCTGACATATTGTTCATTAACCTAATCTATCTAGAAAAATTTTTGTCAGGAGTAGTTTTTTCGTAAATTTCTAGAAAATATGATTTAAAGTAATTAACTCCATCCTTTCCAATCAATCCAAATGAAGGGCCACAATTATTTACTACTTGTAATGAAATTTGATTGGCTAAGTCACTTTTCTCAATCCATTTTTTCTGTGGATTATAAGAAAAAGATATAATATTTTCAGTTTTTACAATAGCTGATTTCATTGCTTCATCCTTAGAAAAACCATTTTGAATAGCACTGCAATATTTATTAGAAAAATTATTAGAGATTCTATTTTGTAGTAAACGAACACTAGGATCGGACGTATCAAAAGCAAAACCTATTGCAGGATTTATTTGTAAAATCATAAATAAAAATAGGCCAAAAAATAACTTTAACAAATGCTATTTATTAATACTTTATGGATATAATAGTATTTTATAAATGTCTTTTCAATTAAATCTATAATTATTAAAAGCAAATTAAATTTCAATTTATTAAAAATTAAAAGTATTGGGTTAAGTTCAGTAATAATAGTCAGAGGTTTATTTGACTACTAATATGTACGAATCATTGATGACATTGCTATTTTTTCCTGACTGGACAAATGGACTACCTTCAGATTTCTTAATTCTTCATTTTTTTGTAGGAGCTGTGATTTTTCCATTCAACATGATTCATGCCAAAGCAAGAAAAATTGACAGTCAAAACCCACAGGAAGCAGCGAATGGGTATAAAAATTCAGACAATGCTACATTTTTTGGATACGAAGAAATTAATTAGATTTCCATCAATTTTCTTTAAGGAATTAGTTTATTGATGATAATTTTTCTAAATACATCTTCAGATC
>CACJCK010000044.1 GCA_902591865.1 uncultured Prochlorococcus sp. | reverse complement strand
CCCCATTTATAAGTTATTTTATGTGTTTTTACTATTATAAGACTCAAAGACAATCCAAAAATTTTTTAAAAGATGAGATTTAGATTTTTATAAAAAAGAAGGTACTAAAATATATTTCAAATAAAAATCCATTATAAGAATATATTATTTTTTATTTTTGTTCATCTATTGGTTCAGTGAGCAGGGCTGTTATAAAATAAGGAAGTTATTTGGTATTACATCAAAGAAATGTCTAAGTTAATATTTCATCTCTGCGATATGAAAGCCAAAAAACCTCTAGCTTCCTTAGCTCAGCTGGATAGAGCAACTGCCTTCTAAGCAGTGGGCCGCAGGTTCGAATCCTGCAGGAAGCGTTTATTATTGAAATCTAAGACTTCGCAAATAAAAAATCACTACAACTTCAAGTTTTTTAGTCACAAAATCATTCAGATTAATTTACATATCAAGAAGTATAATAACTTGGTAAATTCTTAGATTTAATGTATAGAAATATTCTTCAAGGGAAAAGGATAGCAATAACTGCACTTGAGTTAGAACAAAAAGAACATAGAGGTCTTGCCGTTCTCTCCAAATCCTTAATTGAACTATTTAATAAATATGGTGCAGAAGTTTATCTAATAACCTCTTTTAATACTTTTCGATTGAGAAGAAATAATCGAAAAATGGTAAAAAAATTAATAGATGAAATATTTATTGCTGATATTTGTAATAATTTAGAAAAGGGTTTCAGTTATAGAGAAGAATTTAATTCAAATAACATCTATAAATTTAAATTAATTTTCAACCTGCTTCTTGAAGTTTTTGCACTTTATTTTAAAAACTTTAGTCTCAAAAAGAAATTTTTTCGTTTAAGTCAAATTCATAAAGATATAAATATTTTCAGTCAAAGATTATCGTACCTTAATGACGTAAAAGGTTTTATTTTTGTAAAACAAATTTTTAATTTATGCAGACTTAGAAGTATGCGATTAATTTTAAAAAATCCGAAATTAACAATATCAAAAAAAGATATAGATTTAATAATAACTACTTGCCCGCTTTCGTTGATAAATCGTGATAAAAATTCAGCTAAAATTGTACAAATCATAAATGATATAATTCCAATACAAGTTTCAAGCCATCCAGAAAATCCTGTAGTTTTTTATAATCGTTTATCAGATGCTCATTTAAGTAAAACTTTTTATATTTCTAAAGCTACTCAGTCAAATGCCAAGGGGATATTAGGAATTGATAATATAAGCAATACAAATGAAATCCTATATCCATTGCCATCTATCAAAATTGATCAACTCTCTAAAGCAGTGAGAATTTCATCAATAAGAGAAATTAAAGATCCTTTCATATTGTTTAATTCCTCAATTGTTGAAAGAAAAAGAGTAGAACTAACAATAAATTTCTTTAATAGCTCTGAACTACCAAAAAGAAACTTCAAGCTTCTAATTGCTGGCAAAATTCATGCTACTGATTACTGTAGTTACATAAAAAAAATGTGCGAAAAAAACAACAAAATTATTTTGTTGGATTACGTTTCTGAACTTGAAAAAGTTTGGTTATTTTTAAATGCATCTTTGTTGATTTCTACTTCTTCAAGTGAGGGTTTTGGGATTCCTATTTTGGATGCAGGCAGTTTAAATTTACCTGTTTTAGCTTCCAATATTCCATCACATCTTGAAATAAAAAACTTAACCAATAGCCAAAAAATAACTTTATTAGATATTAAAAATGAGAAACCGTGGATAAAACATCTCAGTGATTTAGATATTTTCGACAATAAGAATGAAAATAATAAACTTCTGCGAATAAAACATTTTAAAGAATCCCTTGAATCTTTAGAATTTGAGGCTTTAGGGAAAATACAAAAACTAATATCGAATTAAATATGCAATTTAAAAAGTGTCTTTATCTAAATTTCTACACTTTATGAATATGGCATTATTAAAAAATGTTTAAAAGTAAAACATTAGATAATTTAGGGATAATTTTTTCTTTCCTACCAAAAGTTAGAAAAAAACAACTTTTCTCTCTTATACCAATTGCTATTTTTGCAGGGATTTCTGAAGTTATTGTATTAGGAATACTTGCTAGATTATTTAGCTTTATAGTGGGGGAGCCAAGGAATTCATTGCCGTTTCACAATTTTTTTAATTTTGATCCAAAGTATAAACTTCTTTCTTTAATTATTATTTTTATTATTAGTAATTGGTTTTCTTCATTAATTAAGATTTATCTTCGAGCAAAACAGCTAAAACTAAAAGCAACCATTTGGAGGGATCTCTCTGACCTTGCATTAAAAAATTTACTTTCACAAAAATACGAATTTTTTATTTCTAATAATAGAAACGACTTGTCTGCTTCAGTGTTAGTAAATATTACCCGTGTAGCCGATATTGTGGTTCTTCCATTATTAGAGACAATTAGTGGATCATTCGTAATCTTTTTTATATCTTGCGCAATCCTTTTTATAGCAAAATTAACAGCACTTTACCTAGTCTTAGGTCTGTTATTGGGTTATCTTTTCATATCTCTAACTATCATTTCTTACTTAAGAATTGCAAGCAAAAAAAGAATTGATTTAGAGATTCAATCAAATAATTCTTTACAGGAATCTTTGAATTCTATAGTAGATGTCAAATTAACTAATTCCGAATCTTTTTTTATTGAAAAGTACAACTTATTATGGAAAAAAGCTATTCCTTTTATTTGGAGAGGAGATACATTACCTGAAATCCCAAGAGCATTAGTTGAACCTTTTGGGATTACCCTTATATTTCTTATAGGAATAGTCCCATTATTGTTAACTTCAGGTGTCGAGAAAATTTCAGGAGTAATACCTTTTTTAGCCACAATTGCAGCAGCATCTTTAAAATTAACACCTCCTCTTCAAGATACATTTAGAGGATACAATAAAATTAGAGGCGGACTACCTGACTTGGAAGCCACCACTAAACTAATAAGTTCAAAAAGTGAATTCAAAGGAAATATTATTTCAAACCCAAAATCATCTTTTAAAAAATACGATTTTAAATTTCCTTTTAATACTATTAAATTAAAAAATGTTTGTTATAAGTATCCAAATTCAAGTTCGTACGTAATAAATAATCTATCACTTACAATAAAGACAGGTACAAAGATTGCCTTTGTTGGATCAACCGGTAGTGGAAAGAGTACAACAGCGAATCTTATATTACAACTTTTAATTCCCCAAAAAGGGGAATTATTATTAGACGATAAATTATTGTCTAAAGAAGATGTAAGAAAATGGCAATATAATTGCGCATATGTTCCGCAATCTTTTTCATTGAACAATTGTACAATAATGGAAAATATTGCTTTTGCTTCAGATAGAGATGAGGTCGATTTAGATAAAATCTGGGAATCACTAGAATCAGCAAAATTAACAGATTTTGTCAAAAATATGTCTAAAAATATTTACACTCAAATTGGTGAAAATGGAATTAAGTTATCAGGCGGCCAAAGGCAGAGATTAGCTATAGCGAGAGCTTTTTATAGAAATTCAAAATTGTTAGTGCTAGATGAAGCTACTAGTGCTCTTGACAATAAAACAGAGTCAGAAGTGATGAGTTCAATTGATCTTGTAAGTAATAATTGTACTTTAATAATAATTGCCCATAGATTAAGCACGGTTATGAATGCTGATATGATTTATGAATTCAATAATGGTCAAATAATACATTCAGGAACATTTAAAGAATTATGCATGAAATCAGATAGTTTTAAAGATCTAAAAGAGTTTGAGAAAACAATTTTGAAATAAGATAATTTTTTCGACTATTTTTCTAACAACCAATGATAAATCTAGAGATGCGATATAGATTTAATTTTAAATAATTTATTACTCACTAAGATATAATTACATTTAGCTGATAAATGTAGATGAAGAAAGCTTTAATAACTGGAATAACTGGGCAAGATGGTAGTTACCTCGCGGAATTGTTGTTGGACAAGGGTTACGAAGTACATGGGATAAAAAGACGTTCAAGTTCATTTAACACTTTAAGGATTGATCAT
>CACJCK010000043.1 GCA_902591865.1 uncultured Prochlorococcus sp. | reverse complement strand
GTAATAAAACATTTCTAAAAAATAACTTTTTAAATCCGTCAAACGATCATGGTTATTTCTGTGCATGCATAGAATGTAGGCCAATAGGAAATGATCATGAAAATTTTATGGCAGACATGCCAGATGATCCTGCTGAAATAATTTCAGATTTTTCTAGGATGGGGCTCATCAAAAATGAAGCTTATGAAATTGCTGATGCTATTTCAACTGCAGAAATGAGAGATCTTTTATTTTATAAAAATGCTTCTAATGGTGATCCTTATAAAGAGCAATTGCTTAGAGAATTAGCTAAAGAAGCTGGTGGATTAGATCAAGCCTTTCAAGCAGCATTTGGACCTCAAGCAGGTAAGTTCTTTGCTAAAACAAAAGCCTCTTCTCCAATGGGAAGGAGACAGTTTTTATCTAGCTTGGCTGCAGGTGCAGCACTAATTACAGTTGCTTGTTCTAATCAAAATAAACCTGCCAAACAACCAATTGATGACACTCCTATTGATGTCAATAACTTAGAGAAACAAACCTTGAGAGTTGGTTTCATCCCTATAACTTGTGCCTCTCCCATTATTATGGCCGAACCAATGGGTTTCTATAACAAGTTTGGTATGGATGTAAAAGTTGTCAAAATGCCAAGTTGGGGAGCAGTTAGAGATTCTGCAATTGCTGGTGAATTAGATGCTTACCATATGCTAGCTCCAATGCCAATTTCTATGACACTTGGATTAGGAACTGCACCATTTAGTGTGAAATTAGCAAGCATTGAAAATATAAATGGACAAGCTATTACTGTTGCTAACCGTCATAAAGGAAAAGTTAATGATCCTGCCGACATGAAAGGTTTCGTTTTTGGAGTTCCATTCCCATACTCAATGCATAATCTTTTATTGAGATATTATCTAGCTAAAGGTGGGGTTGATCCAGATAAAGACGTTCAGATTCGTCCTGTTCCACCACCAGATAGTATTGCACAATTAGTTGCTGGTGATATCGACGCATACTTAATGCCTGATCCATTTAATCAAAGGGCAGTTTACGAAGATGCAGGTTTTATACATCTTCTTACTAAAGAATTATGGCCAGGCCATCCATGTTGTGCGTTTGCAGCAGGAGAACCCTGGATTAAAGAACATCCTGAAACTTTCAGAGCTCTTAATAAATCTATTATTGATGCTGCTGCTTATGTTTCAACTCCTGCTAACAGAAAAGAGGTTGCTAAAGCTATTTCTGGAAGAGGATTTCTAAACCAACCTACAGAAGTTGTTGAAGCTGTTCTTACAGGAAAATTTGAAGATGGATTAGGTAAAACACAAAATGTTCCAGATAGAATCGACTTTAAACCCTACCCTTGGCAAAGTTTCTCACATTGGATCCAATCTCAATTAATTCGTTGGGATTTAGGAGGTGCAGTTGCTGCAATTCAAGCAGGTGATTTTAACCCTAATAGTGCTTCAATATTTCTAACAGATGAAGCTCAAGCTCTCGAAAGGGAAATGGGAGGGAATCCACCAACAGCACGGTTTAGAAAAGAAATCTTAGCTTATGATGAATTTGACCCTAGCAATCCAATCCAATACATTAAAGATCAAATTAAGAGGGACGGTTTTTAATTTATTAAAATTATTTTCATTAGTATTTATTAATACAATAATTTTGAATTTCTAGTTAAATAATCTTGATGATGAACAAAGCTATTTCTACACGGCTTACTTTTGTAGTAGCAATTTTGAGCCTCTTAATTTTTATCATTCTTTGGCAAGTAATTGCTCAACAAGGTTTATTAGTCAAGAATTTCCCAGGTTCATTTAAAACAATAGGATCATTAATTTGGTGGGTATCAGATCCATTTTTTGATAATGGTCCAAATGATTTGGGAATTGGAACTAACTTACTTATAAGCTTAAGAAGAGTACTAATTGGATATAGCTTAGCTGTTTTAGTAGCTATTCCTTTGGGGGTTCTAATGGGGATGTCTAAGTTAGCTCAGTCCTCTTTAAATCCATATGTGCAACTTTTAAAACCTGTTTCCCCTTTAGCATGGCTACCTGTAGGACTTTTTGTTTTTAGAAACTCAGAGATCACAGGCATTTTCGTTATTTTCATCACAAGTATTTGGCCAACATTAATTAATACTGCTTTTGGTGTAGCTAGTATTAATCCTGATTATTTGAGAGTTTCTAAATCTTTAGGAGCAAGCAAATCAATAACTATTAGGAGGGTTATTTTGCCAGCAATCATGCCAAATATTCTTGCAGGGATGAGAATATCAATGGGAACAGCTTGGCTTGTGATTGTTGCTGCAGAAATGCTATTAGGTACAGGAATTGGTTATTTTATTTGGAATGAATGGAATAATTTATCTCTTGAAAATATATTTGTTGCAATAATAATAATTGGATTTACAGGATTTATTTTGGATCAATTTTTTGGATTTCTTCAAGATAAATTCGACTACAGTATCTAAACTTATTGATTAAATGAAAAAAAATTCATCAAAAATATCTACCTCTAATGAAAATTATTCTCACCTTGAATTAGTCAATTTAGGTAAGATTTTTTTTAAAGAAAAGAAGTTTATAGATTTTCGTTCCAAAGGAAATAGAAGTGGATTTGAAGCTATCAAAGATATTAACCTAAGGATAGAGAAGAACACATTTGTATCAATAATAGGTCCTTCGGGTTGTGGCAAATCAACATTGCTAAATTTAATAGCAGGCTTACAAGCTCCAACATCTGGGAAAATTATTATTGACGGACAAGCCATAAAAGGGCCAGGCCCCGATAGAGGTGTTATTTTTCAAAATTACGCTTTGATGCCGTGGTTAACAACTATTCAAAATATTGAGTTTGCCTTAAATACTGTTTTCCCAGCGAAAACAAAAGCTGATGTTAAAGAAAGAGCTAGAAAATATTTAAGAATGGTTGGTTTAGAAAAAGCTTCAAATAAATTCCCAAAAGAATTATCTGGAGGAATGAAGCAAAGAGTTGCAATAGCAAGAGCCTTATCTATAAATCCAAATATGTTGTTGATGGACGAACCCTTTGGAGCTCTTGATGCATTAACCAGATCCTATTTACAAGATGAATTATTATCCATTTGGAGAAAAAATAAAGTAACCGTAGTTTTAATTACTCATAGTATTGAAGAAGCATTGCTTTTGTCTGACAAGATTGTTTTGATGTCAAGCGGTCCTTCTGCCATAATTTCTGAGGAAATTTCAGTTGATTTAGAAAGACCAAGAGATAGAGAAAAAATTGAACAAGATCCTACATATTTAAAAATAAAAATGCGTTTGGAAAAACATCTACTAAGAGAAACAAGAGCTGTAGAAGAGGTTACTTAGATTTCTTCTGCAATAAAAAAACAACAATTAATTATGACTTTACCCACTTTTACACAATTACTTTTAAAAGCAAAAAAAGAAAAAGAATTATCCTTTGAAGACTTAGGTAAATTGATTAATAGAGATGAAGTATGGGTTGCAAGCCTATTTTATGGGCAAGCTACAGCTTCTGGAGAAGAAGCTAATATTATAATTAAGGCTCTTGATTTACAAACAGAATTAGAGGATCAATTAACAACGCCGCCAGTAAAAGGCTGCCTAGATCCTGTTATTCCTACAGATCCTCTTATTTACAGATTCTATGAAATTATGCAAGTATATGGACTGCCAATGAAGGATGTAATACAAGAAAAATTTGGTGATGGAATTATGAGTGCAATTGACTTTTCAATTGAAGTTGATAAGGTTGAAGACCCAAAAGGGGATAGGGTTTTAGTAAAAATGTGTGGTAAATTCTTGCCCTACAAAAAGTGGTAAGTAAATTTATTAGTTCATTTTTTAGAAATATAGATCATTCATCATTTTCATTAAGTTTGAGAGTCTTATTTATTTCATTCTCAAATTCTTTAGAAGCAGTTTGTAATCCTTTTAAGGTCTTACCAATAGTTTTACCGAGTTGAGGCAAACGTTTTGGCCCAAAAATTAGCAATGCGAGTACACCAATTACTGCAATTTCTGGTATCCCAATTCCAAAAATGTTCATTAAAAATTTAGTATTCCCCTAT
>CACJCK010000042.1 GCA_902591865.1 uncultured Prochlorococcus sp. | reverse complement strand
AAAAGATTATTATCTGAATCATTTCCTAATAAAAAGATATCGGTAATAGATAATAAAGATAATTCACAAACAATATTTATACTCTAAATAATTTATGGTTTACTCCAGTTGTATCTCTGCAATATTTCTCTCCTCTCTGTTTTTTAGGAATGTAAGTTATTACTATTGGTCAACAATTAATTCTCGAGGGGGATAGGGAGAATAAATCCCTAATTTGTAGGAATATATCCTTGCCTCAGATATATTTGTTATTTTTTATAAGCCGACTAATTTATTAAATAAGGATTAAATTTGGACTTTGAAATTTAAAATATCAAAAAAATACTTAAAAATTATCATGAATTTAATCAAGTTTATTTTCAAAGTTTCAGTTGATTTCAAATGTACATACTTTTTTGATGAGTTTGAGTTGAACGACGTACCGAAGCTCAAGCCGCTTCTGGAGCAAATATTCTACTGCTCTCTCCAGTATATACATCCCTTGATTAGATGATCTCCTAGAGGAATAAGCTTTGATGAAAGGGACAAGTAAGGATGGTGACACAATAAATTGTCGTGCTGTATCTGAAGTGATTGCAAGAAATACATATCTCCCGTCGTTTTCTTAAGAATATCTCGTCCTCTAAATAGCCCCATAGCTACCAGCCCTCCATACAAATATAGTACAAATATACTATTAATTTAGTCACAGGAATAGGTTCAAGTCAACTAAATCCTGTTTGAGAGATTTTGAGGAGCGGCAAGGAGCTTGTGGCGCTGTCTCCTGTCGTATGACATATATGTGAACCCACAAATTTCTTACAAAATCTTAGAACTTATTACTTTAATTTAAAGGGGATTGGATGCTAGTTGCTATAGCTAGACGGCAGATTCTTATGAAATTCCATTGTTAGTAATTTTCCTAATAACTATGACAATTTACTGAGCCGTCTTTATTTTCTATCAGGCAAATAATTTGGCCGCCAAAATACTTGACGATCTAATTCTAATGTATTTATATTAATAGTACATATGTATTATTAAGTAATGACTTTAGGAGGAGCTAATGTTTGGACTAATTTTTCTTACGGTTATCGTAATGAGTCCCCAAGTGGTTGGTTGCTTAGCCCAGACCGTAGGAGATTAATTCTATTTACAAGGAATAAAAAATCTCCAAGAAATAGTATTAGAATTTTTGCTCATACATATTATGCAAATGATCTTGGTGAGCCAATGGCAATTAAATCATCAACTCAAATGTATTTGGATAATGCTTGGGACAAATGGCATGACCTTCAATTAGAAGGGTGGACTTTTGAAGAACTTGAATTACCTGAATCAGTATGACAAACTTAAATCCAATCAAAAAGAAACTATCTAAAGTAGATAGAAAGATATCTATACAAGACCCATCAAAATTATTAGCAGAATTTTTTAATGGTGTTGTAATTGAACTTGATGAAGAATATAAATATGACTCATAAAGAATTGATAGATAAAGTTTCCGCAAATTTATTTAAACAAAGTGGAAAGTTAGAAAGCAGAAGATCTTGGTTGGCAATGAGAAATTATCTCGAGCAATTAGATAGCGAACAACTTAAATCAATACTTAAGGAGCAGTGATGATTTAAAAACTTTATTTGTGAATAATTTATTTGGTTTTTATTTTTTTCTTAATTCTTAGAAAACCATAAGTTCCAAAACCAACCAAAAACATGTCTAAGTAAATATGCCAAGTAGGAAAAATTTGGTGTATTAATTCCATTAATTTTTTATTGCTACTTGCCAATAAGGATAATCTAAATTTGATTTTTCCCTTATTAGTTGTAATTTGCTAGAGTTTATCTGTACTACTATTCCATCTGTTGGATATTTCCTAAAAAGCTTCCCTTCTAGCCATTGTTTTCTAAATACTTGAACTTGGCTTGTAAAGTTACATGAAATATCCTGAGGGATCGTGAAGGCAAACTTAGAAAGATTCTTTTTTGAATTATATGTTAAGAGTTGCATTAAGTATTTGGAATGCGCAGAAGCTAAGACTTTCAGAGAATCCTTCTTTAGCTCTTAGAAATCCAGAAGCGATTCCCTGGGAGACATTTGGACTTTGGTTGGGTGCATATAATTCACCTCTAACTTGAAGAACTTCTCGTAAAGGGAGATTTTTGGGAATGTCTTGTACTTTAATATGTTTACTAGTAATATCTTTCCCTTTTCTTGAAATTGCTTTCTCCAAGTTTCCATTCCTATATTGCATAGCTACAGCACAACTATCAATTTTCGGTTCAATTAATAATTTAGTATCTACTAATAATACTTTCAAAAATTCATCTATTGAATCCTTTTCTAATGAAGGTAAAACTAGTTTATTTTTCTTTTTAAAGTAATCACAATTAGGATTTTTTGTTAATAAATTCCTTTCAAGTTGGTCGAACTGCTATCAGAGATTAAAGCATTACCATCTCTATAATTATCGTCGTACCATTCAATTCGTTCTTCTAAATTAAGTCTTCATTTAATAAGATGGCTTGATTTTTTGGCTAGGTATCCAACTTGGTTTATCTATGATCCATTTTTCTCTGTCATCATATTTAACAGTCCATAAAAGAAATGAAGAAATTTGTTTTAGAGATATGCCCACCAAATATCTTGTTTTAGGACTTAATGATATAAATCCAAATAATAATATCAATAAAATAAGATTAAATATACTCTTAATCATTTAAAACTCAGCGCAATTTTAAAAACTTTTAACTAATGCAATTCTTATAACCTTCAATCTTCGTAAGTTCTTCAATGTTCAAGCCTGTTTCTTCTAATAAAGTTTCTTCGATATCGTCCTTATTAAATTTAGTTAATGCTCCTTTTGTAGAATACTTGATACATTGGTTTTTGTATTTTGCTTCTTTGATAACAGGAGATAAATAAAAATCAAACAAGATGATAAAAGCTCCATAAGTTAAAACTTTTCTATGGTTTTTCCACCATTCATAAAATTTATTGGACACGAAAAATACTTTCTAAATTTTATTTTAAATTGATTGTCTTTAAATTGCCTATTTAATTATAGGTTTGCTTAATGTATTGTTTTTTCATTAATAGATTTAACCCAAGAATAATATCTTGATTTTCTAATCCTTTGCTCTTTCGAGACTAATCTATCCGCAGATTCTAGGGGGGATTCTCCTTTCTCAACTTTTGTTGTAATAGATATACCAAAACCTTTTGCTTCAATTTTTGCAATGCCACCCTCTAAAAAAAATAAAAAGGACCAACCTTTGTTCCATCCTAAATAGAAGGGATTTCGATACATTGCATTCCTTGGATATCCTTTTTAATGATATTTTCCTTTTCAAGGAGTTACTTGTATACACTATTACCAAATAAGAAGTTTAAGGTTGATTATTTCTAGAAATGATTTCAATATTTAAATAATTCCTCTGAGAAATACTTGACTTCAACGAGTAGTTCATTATATTGATAGTACAATTGTATTGTTATCCTGACTTCAGGAGTCGCTAATGTTCGGACTATTTTTTATCGTAGCAGCCTTATTGACCCCCCAGCTGGTTGGTTGTTTAACAAAAAAAAGTGGTTTATTAATTTTTTTTTAGAGTTATAAGAAATCTGTATCTAATAACTTAAAAGTATATACTCACCTTTTCTATGCAAATTAATTAGGAGAACCAGTCCAAATTAAAAATTCAAGAATTCATTCTATTGATTGTGCTTTTGAAACATGGAATGAATTAATTTAAGAGGTTGGCAAATTTTTACTAATAAATTCCAGTAATCATGATCAAGGCAAATCCGTCAAAATTGGAATATCAAAAAAATCTATCCTAAAAAGAAAACGAACAATGATTTGTATTAATTTGCAATAACTTTCGCTACAGCACTACAGAAACTTTTGCTACTTTCTTGATCTATGTAAGCTACGAGAAACGAACACCACAGGGTTATCATTTACTTAATGGTTGCGAGTATTGGTAAAAAAAATAGGACAATAATTTCTCTTGAAGAATCTTTATTATTCTTTAATTAAACTTCTCAAGGTTGAGATATTTAATTATGTAAACAAAGCATTATTTTATACAACTTAAAAAATTCTTTTTAAGTAATTTGAAACTATGATTCAATTTTGGTTTTCTATATTTTTATTGGTTGTGCTTACATTTTTTGCACTTTTGTTAGACGCACCAGAATTGGCTTCTTTAATTCAAACATTTTAGAAAATAAATCAGCATTTTTACTGATTTACTTTCTTTACAAGTAAGGCGTATGTTTAATTTGTTGAATCGGAGGGATCTAA
>CACJCK010000041.1 GCA_902591865.1 uncultured Prochlorococcus sp. | reverse complement strand
TTTTAGGATCATTTTTCTACTATGTTTTTCTTTATCTAATAATAGGTAATGTTTAGTGAAATTTATTTTCCCAAAATGGGTCTGTAGTCAAAGAAACCTCTAACGTACATTTTTTATTATTTTTAATTTTACTGATACAAGCCCTTACTGTTTCACCATTTACATCTATTTCACAGGCTCCACAACTTCCTGTAAGGCAGCCAGTAGGGATTTTCAAACCTGCTTTTTCAGCGGAAGAAAACCAGTCATCTCCCTCTGAAACAAATGTTTCTTTATTGTTTGGCCATATTACTTTTATATTTTTTGTTTCTTTCAACTTAAAAATGATTTGAGATTTAAATGCTTGTGGAATTCCTTCGCAAGATTTTCAATAATGGATTGTCTCTTATCTTTGTAAGATATTGATTTTTTATTTAATATGGGTAGATTTTTACTCTTCCTTATTAAATTAATATATTGAGCTCTCCAGCTGTCATTTTCAAAGATCCCATGAATGTATGTACCTGCAATAATTCCTCCTTTATTATTTATTTTGTACCAACCAAGATCTGAATCTTCAAAAATAGGATTAATCTTTAATGAACTTTGAATGTCATCTAACACAGTTTGACCATTATGAATTTCAAATCCATTAATTTCTGATCGGCACGGCCATAGAGATTTAGAGTTAATTTGACGTGTTAATTTTTTTTTAAAGAAAGTCGTTTTTAATGGTAATAATCCAATACCTTTAATTTTTTGTTCAGAATAATTTTTGGAACCCTCTTTAAAGTACGGATCTTCAAGTGTAGCCCCTAACATTTGTAAACCTCCACATATTCCAATAATATTCCCTTCGTTTTTTGAATAGTTCTTTATATCCTTAGATAAGCCAGAATTTTCAAGAAATATTTGATCTTTAATCGTTTGTTTACTGCCCGGCAGAATAATGAAGTCATAATTACTTAAGTTTTGTGATTTTTTAATCCATTCAATAAATATTGTTTCTTCATTTTCTAGTGGATCAAAATCCGAGAAGTTACTAATATATGGTAGTTTTATAATTCCAACTTTGATTTCAGGATTTTTAGAAAGAGATTTTTTTTCTATTAAATCTAAAGAATCCTCTGGAGGAAATGAATCATTTAACCATGGAATAATTCCAATAACAGGGATTTGAGTCTTATTTTCTATCCAATTCTTCCCTTCTTCAAATAATGAAAGGTCTCCTCTGAATCTATTTATAATAATTCCCTTAATAAGCTTCTTTTCTTCAGGCTTCATTAATTCAAGAGTACCAATTATTTGTGCAAATACGCCTCCCCTTTCGATATCAGTAACCAAAATGCAATTTGCATTTAAATATTTAGCAACTCTTAAATTAGTCAGATCTCTATGAATTAAATTCATCTCTACCGGACTTCCAGCTCCTTCGATAATTAAACGGCAATTTGGATTTCCTTCGTAAATAGACTTTAAACTTTTTTTAATTACTTCCCAGCCTGGAATAAACCAATCTTTATAGTAATTTTGTGCGGTTGTGTTCCCTATGCTTTTGCCAAGGTGAATCACCTCGCTTATTGAGTTTCCTTGTGGTTTTAATAAAATGGGATTCATCTTTGCAGAGGGATTAATACCACAAGCAAAAGCTTGAAGTGCTTGTGAATATGCCATCTCTCCACCTTCCCAATCAACCCAAGCGTTGTTACTCATATTTTGTCCTTTAAAAGGTATTGGTTCCTCTCCTAAATTTTTAAGAATCCTGCAAATAGCAGTAACTGTTAAAGATTTACCTGCTCCACTGGAAGTACCTAGGACCATTATTGGTTTCCTTATTTCATGTAATTTTGCTTCTAAATCCATTAGTAATTTATATTAATTTTAGAATTTATTAATTATTAAGTTGAATTATAATTTGGTAAAAAATTTGTGTTAATTCTAGCCTCTGCTTCTCAATCTAGAAAGAAATTACTAGAAAATTGTCAAATCGGATTTATCCAAATATCAAGTGAATTTGATGAAACTACTATTCAAGAAAATAATATATCAGACTTGGCTTTGGAATTATCTTTTCAAAAGGCTAATTGTTTATCTGAAAATATTCAAAAAGTATCATTGCCCGAAGAATTTAATTGTGGCCCTTTGGAAATACTTGGGTGCGATTCAATTTTTGAATTTAAAGGAGAAGCTTATGGAAAGCCATCTAATAAAGAGGAGGCATTTATTAGATGGAAAAAAATGTCTGGCGAATTTGGAATTTTACATACTGGCCATACTCTAATAATTGGGAATTTTGATTCAACTTCCAAAAATTTTAAAATCACTGAAATAATAAAAAAAACAGTAAGTTCAAGAGTTTATTTTTCTAATTTGGAAGATTTGGAAATCAAGAGTTATGTAGATACAAATGAACCTTTATATTGCGCCGGAGGATTCGCCTTGGAAGGTATAGGCGGTAAATATGTAGAAAAAATTGAAGGTTGTTTCAGTAATGTAATGGGTTTAAGTTTGCCATGGCTCAGAGAAAATTTATATAGATAAAAAAAATTGATCAAAAAAAAACCCTATCTAAGGATAGGGCTTTTTTTGTTGAGTTAGAAATTAATCTAAATCAGGCATTTCTAGAGCTGGTTCACTCTTTCTGTCGATTCCTTTTTCGAAACCGGCAGCGGCTGCTCTAGCACGTCCAGCATGCCAAAGATGACCGATGAATGTAAACCATCCTAGGAAGAATTGAGCTGCAGCTAACCACTGTCTTAAGTTAACGAAGTTAACAGCATTTGGCTCTGTAATGATTCCACCAACAGAGTTGATTGAAGCGTTAGGAGCATGAGTCATATATTCAGCAGCTCTTCTTACCTGCCAAGGCTGAATATCATTTTGGATTTTCTCGAGGCTCAATCCGTTAGGACCTCTTAAAGGCTCTAACCATGGCCCTCTGAAATCCCAAAATCTCATTGTTTCACCACCAAATATAATTTCACCAGTAGGAGATCTCATGAGATACTTACCTAAACCTGTTGGTCCCATTGTTGAACCTACGTTAGCTCCAATTCTTTGGTCTCTCACGAGGAAAGTAAAGCTTTGAGCCTGTGAAGCTTCAGCATTTGTTGGGCCATAAAACTCTGAAGGGTAAGCAGTATTATTAAACCAGATGAATGTTGAAGCAATAAAACTTGCTACACAAATTCCACCAAGAGCATAACTTAATAATCCTTCACCGTTCCAGATAAATGCTCTTCTTGCCCATCCAAAAGGTTTAGTAAAAATATGGAATATTCCTCCAATAATTGCAGTAATACCCACGTAAACATGTCCACCAACGATATCTTCAATAGAGTTTACACCGATAATTGAACCAGCTCCTCCCCATGGAGATCTGAATAGATAACCAAGAATAACTCTTGGATCTAACGTTGGATTTACAAGTCGGACTTCACCACCACCAGGAGCCCATGTGTCATATGCACCGCCAATAAAACACCAGTTTACTGACCATGCTAGTGCACCTACACCTAGAACAATCAAATGATATCCAAGGATATTGGTCATTTGATTTTTATCTCTCCAATCGGTAGAGAAAAATGGAAAATCTTCTTCAAGTTTTTCTGGACCTGCTAATGAATGGTAAATACCACCAAAACCAAGAACAGCGGAAGCTATCAAATGAACCACACCTGCTTGGAAGAAAGGCATGATATCAGTTACTTCACCACCAGGGCCTATCCCATAACCAAACATTGCGACATGTGGCATACAGATTAAACCTTGCTCCCACATTGGTTTATCAAAAGTAAAATGATTAACCTCAAAGAGCATCATTGCTCCCGCCCAAAAGACTATTAGTCCAGAGTGAGCAATGTGAGCTCCTAATAAACGTCCAGATAGATTGATTAATCTAGCGTTACCTACATACCAGGCATAACCAGTTTCCTCAATACTTTGGTTTGGAGCTCTTAATAAGTTATTAAAGGGCGTTTCCACGTGGAAGAACCTCCTCAGGGAATACAAAGTTTTCGTGTGGTTGATCCACAGAAGACATCCATGCTCGCATACCTTCGTTCAAAAGTATATTTTTTGTATAGAAAGTTTCAAATTCTGGATCTTCTGCTGCACGGATTTCTTGGCTTACGAAATCATAAGCTCTTAAGTTTAGTGCTAAGCCGACAATACCAATTGAAGATGTCCACATGCCCATAACAGGTACAAATAGCATCAAGAAATGCAAGAAACGCTTGTTTGAGAAAGCAATACCGAAAATCTGACTCCAGAATCTATTCGCTGTAATCATTGAATAAGTTTCTTCTTCTTGAGTAGGGTCAAAGGCTCTAAATGTTGAACTTTGAACCTTACCATCTGTATAAATACTTGTATCTTCATACAAAGTATTTTGTACTGTAGCTCCATGGATAGCGCAAAGTAGAGCACCACCAAG
>CACJCK010000040.1 GCA_902591865.1 uncultured Prochlorococcus sp. | reverse complement strand
AAATTATATAAAAATAAATTAAATTGACTGTAAAATATAATTTGTATAAGGTTGTAAAATATTCCAGTTAAATGCATAGCACCTATTGCTATGAATCCATGTATTAAAAAGTTTCCAACATTTAATTTATTCCTAGTATTTAAATTATCAATTATTTTGATTAATGGATATAAACCTAATAGATAACCAAAATTTGGAGTGAGCAAATAACCAATGGAACCTCCTTGATGAAAGACTGGAGATATAAATAACCCTAAAATTATATAAATATAAAACGCTCTTAAAACAACTTTTCTATGAAATATAAGTGTTAGAAAAATTATAGTTGGAATTTGCCATGTGATAGGCAACTCAAAGCCTTTAATAGATTTATCGATAAATGGTAGTGGAATATATACATATAGCATTGTTGTTAATACTAGTGATTGAAGACTCACCACTATCTCAATTAATTTGTAAAAATTGAGCATTATTATAAATTCTATTTATAAACTTCTCAATGCAACAATTGGATCTAATTTAGAAGCTCTTTTTGCAGGTAAAACTCCAAAGATTAAACCTATTGACCCAGAAATGATCATGGTGGAAAAAGTTGTTGTAATTCCTACTGATGCAGGAAGAGGTGTTATCAGAGATAAAAGAAAAACACCTGATAATCCTGTAGTTGTTCCTATTAATCCTCCAATTGTAGATAAAATCAATGCCTCAATTAAAAATTGAATTAATATATCCGACTGTTTAGCTCCTATTGCTTTTCTAAGTCCAATCTCTTCAGTCCTTTCGCTAACTGAAACGAGCATAATATTCATGATTCCTATGCCTCCAACCACTAATGATACTGCACCAATACCTGCCAATAAAAACGTTAGCCCACTTGTTATGTTGTTTACTATATTCAATGCATCTTCTTGCGATCTAACCGCAAAGTCATCATCTCTGATTATTTTATGTCTTTGCCTTAATAAATTAGTAATCTGAAATTTTGCGGCACTAGTTGCATTTTTATTTATCGCTTCCACACTAATGAAGCTTAAACTTATTCCATATGTAGGATCCTTTCCAGTAATCCTATTGACCATGGTGGTTAATGGAATATAAGCATTTTTGTCTTGATTACTTCCAAATACAGCACCTTTTGGTTTTAATATTCCAATAATTTCATAAGTATGATCTTTAATTCTGATTTTTTTTCCAAGTGATGAAGATTTATCTTTGAAAAATTCGTCTTTAAGATCAGGACCTATTACAACATAACTTCTTGCACTACTAATATCACTTTTTGATAAGAATCTTCCCTTATCTACTTCAAAGCTTCTTACTTCAAGAAATTCAGGAGTAACTCCTGCAATTGATATATTTAAGCTTTTAGAATTTGATTGCACTATTTCGTTAGCAGAGATTTGAGGAGCAACTTTTTTAACTGTTGGGACTTGATTACTTATTGCTACTGCATCTTCTAAAACTAGGTTTTTAGGAAATGCAATACCTCTTCTTCTTGTGTCATTATTTCCAGGCACAATGAATAAAACATTTGCACCTAAATTACTTAATTGGTTTTTTGCTAATGTTTGAGCACCTCTTCCAAGTCCGACAAGTGTAATCACTGATGCGTTTCCTATAATAATCCCAAGCATTGTTAACGAACTTCTTAATTTGTTCGAAACTAATGTTTTTGTGGCCATGCCTAAGGCCTCTTTTATTGATATATTCCTAGACATATTTATATTTATCAATTGCATCATCATCTTCAATTTGTCCCATGTATACAACACCTTCATTAAGTTGCAGTGTAATAAGGTCGCCATTGCTAATTTGATGATTATCTATATTTTCTAAATTACAAATTGTAGAAATCTTTTTATTATTTTTATTAAACAAAGCATAAACATCATTTACATTTTGGTTGGTAACAATGCCCGCAATATTTTTACTCAATGGAATATCTTTCATTAATTCCTCCGGAACAAATAATATTTCTCCTGGACAAATTAAGGACATATCAACACTATTTTTTATTATTCTTGCTTTACCTGTAACACCGATTTCCCCTATTGATATTCCTCTTGATACAATCTTTCTTACTAAACCAACTTTTATTAAATCTGTAGAGCCGCTAATACCAGTTAACGTCCCTGCAGTTTGTACTACTAAATCTCCTTGATTTAGGATCCTCATTTCCTGTGCAATTTGCATAGCTAAACTGAATGTTTTTGCAGTTCTTTCATCATTTTTAACTACTATGGGAGTAACTCCCCAAACAAGTTGCAATCTTCTCGCTACACTCCTCTCTGTAGTAGTTGCCAAGATAGGTGTTGGTGGTCTGAATTTACTGACATTTCGAGCGGTAGAGCCTGATTTTGTTAAAGGGATTATAGCTCCTGCATCAAGTTGTCTAGCTATATTACTTACTGCTGCACTAATAGCATTTGGTATCGTACTAGGTAAGTGGCTTTCAATAGCTTTAAGTGGATAATCCCTTTCAATTCTTCTTGCGATAGTTGCCATCGTCTCTACAGCCTCTACAGGATAATCGCCAACTGCAGTTTCGTTTGAAAGCATTACTGCATCTGTTCCATCAAGAATTGCATTTGCAACATCACTAACTTCAGCCCTAGTTGGTCTTGGATTCGAAGCCATAGAATCAAGCATTTGAGTCGCCGTAATTATTGGGATACCTAATGAATTAGCTTTTCTTATTAATTCTTTTTGTAAAAGAGGAACTTCTTCAGCAGGCATTTCTACTCCCAAATCGCCTCTTGCAACCATAACCCCATCGCATAAGGGTAATACTGCATCAATCTGATCAATTGCTTCAAATTTTTCTATTTTTGCCACTACAGGAGTTGAATTTCCATTTTTGTTAATTAAATCTTTTATCTCATTAATATCGGATGGATTTCTTACGAAACTTAGGGCTATCCAATCAACTCCTTCAGATAAACCGAATTTTAAATCTTCTTTATCTTTTTCTGTTAATGCTTTTACTGATAATTGAACATCAGGAAAATTGACACCTTTATTATTTGAAAGAACTCCCCCTACAGTTACAAGGCACTCCAAAAGATTAGCTTTTATATCTACTTTTTCTACAATCATTTCTATTTTACCATCATCTAATAGTATTCTTTTTCCTTCGCTAACTTCTTGAGATAGTTTGTCGTAGGTTACATTTGCAATAGTATTTGTACATTCGACTTTATTTGATGTTAGTGTAAATTTATCACCTTTTTTAACTTTTACTGGACCATCTTTAAAGCGCCCTAATCTTATTTTAGGTCCTTGAAGATCTTGTAATATTCCAATATCTATATCTAACTTATTTGAAACTTCTCTTATTGTTTTTATTCTCTCAGCATGATCTTTATGATCTCCATGTGAGAAATTTAATCTAAATGTTGTAACTCCAGCTTTAATTAAATCTGTAATTATCTCTTTAGATTGAGTTGCAGGGCCGATAGTTGCTACAATTTTAGTCCTTCTTTTTAAATCAATATTCGACATATATAGATAATATTGCTAGATATAATTAAATTTAACATACCCAAAGTTAGTTATTTAAGTCATGGATTTCAAAACTTATCAGAAAAAAGCTAGAGAAACAGCACAATATCCAGATTTAGGCTCAAATAATATTTATCCAACGCTTGGTTTAGTTGGAGAAGCTGGTGAGGTGGCAGAAAAAGTAAAAAAAGTCATAAGAGATAAAAATGGAATATTTGATAACGAATCAAAATTAGGTATTAAAAAAGAGTTAGGAGATGTATTGTGGTATATTTCAAATCTTTGTACAGAATTAAATTTTAATTTAGAGGATGTTGCATTACAAAACCTTGAAAAATTACAATTAAGAACTTCCAAAGGCAAGATAAGTGGTTCTGGGGACAATAGATAAATTCAGCTATATCCCAAGCTTGCATACTGGAGGTTTGTAATTAAATTTTGGATAACATTTAAAAGTAAAAAAGCTAATAAAGATGAAATATCAAATCCACCTATTGGAGGGATAATACCTCTAAAAATATTTAAATAGGGATCTGTGATAGAGGTTAATGCAGATAAAACACCGTTACTCCAATCAATCCCTGGAAACCATGTGAGTAAAATTCTTATTATCAATATGAAAGAATAAATTGATAAAGTTTGGCCTAGAACTGCGAAAATCTCAGATAACATTATCATTAAATAATTTAATTTATTCTATCATTTACTTATTATTGCTGCTGGTTAGTACGGCTTCCTATCTTTGAGAGATATTCATTACTAACAGCAAAAGTTTGAAAAAACTTTTCTGATAATGACAACCAATATGATCTACCATCTTTTTGCTTCCGTTTGACAATAAACTTCTTTCCTAATAATTCTTTAATATGATCATATGCTCCTGAACCTCGAAGAAGTATAAGATCCGATTGTAGAATCTTTTTTTTGATTGCAATGGTCGCTAACGTCCTTAATTCTGATGTTTTCAAATCAGAAGGAAGTAAATCATCCACGAATACATTAAGACTAGATTTTAGTTCTAGAGAAAAGCTATTATAAATTTCATTTAATTCAATAGCTGACTTTGGATTAGAGTATTTATTTTTTAGATCATTAATTGCATCGTTTATTGAATTGATATCAGAATGAGTAATTTCTGCAAGATCCTTTTTTGTTATTGGTCTGCCTTTCAAATATAGAACTGCTTCAACTTT
>CACJCK010000039.1 GCA_902591865.1 uncultured Prochlorococcus sp. | reverse complement strand
GCTAGAAAAAAAACTTAATTTCTGCAGATTAAATAATATAAAAAATATCAATATTCCATGTAAAGGAACTATTAAGAAAGAATTATTTAATTCAACTATTAATTATATATCTAAAAATTTCCATGAATTTAATGTGATTTATCATTATAGTCTTTATCATCAATATTCAAAAAATAAAAATAATTCATATCAGAATTTTTTAGATTTTGTTAGAAATTCTCAGACGAGTAGAGATTATGAAATTCTTCTTGTATCAGGTTCAAATAAGAAAAAAAACTTTGATTCAATTGATGCATTATCTTATTTAAAAAAAGAAAAAAAGTTAAAAGTTAAATTAGGTATAGCTTACAATCCATATTTAAAAAAATATTTTAAGGTTTATTCAGAAAGAGAAAGGTTCGAAAGAAAAATTGCAACAGGATTAATAAATTCAATTTGGGTTCAATATGGCACAGATATTAAGGTTCTTCAGAATGAGGTGGCTTATCTTAAGAACGTAGCAAAAGAAGAAAAATTAAATCTATTTGGTAGTTTATTTATTCCTTCTAAACAATTTGTATCGAGGTTTAAATATCGTCCTTGGAAAGAGGTATATATATCAGAAAAGTTTTTATATTCCTTGGAGAAATTTTTTGATTTCACACAAGATCTAGTTAGTTTTTATAAAAATAATAATATTACCCCTGTGATTGAATCTGATTTTTCATCATCAGAGAAACTTGAATCTGTTCTTGGTTTTTTTGATAATAAACGATAATTTCTGTCGATAAGTAATTATGAAAACTGATTTTACATATGACTTATTAATAATAGGTGGAGGAATATCAGCCTGTGTTTTCGCTTCGAAGTATCTTAAAAATAATACTACAAAAAAAATTGCATTAGTTGAAATTGGTCGTGGACTTGGAGGGAGATCAAGTACAAGAATAAGCAAAGGATTAAAAGGATGGAAACTAAATCATGGGGCTCCTAATTTTAATATATCTAATATTAAAAATAATCTTCTATTAAAAAGTTACATTGATGAATTATTGGAAAATAAATTTATTGTAATTGATGACTGTGATTCATTTTTTCTAAATCAAGATTTAAATTCAGAAACACAAAAAATATCTAAATTTTCTTGCGGTGTTAATTATCTATCTTTAGATTCTATGAGTCAATTATCGCAAAAAATAATTGAGTCTAACAATTTAAAAAGGAGAATTGATTTTTACTTTCAAACTTTAATAGTTGATTTGAAGTTTAATTATAATGAATGGGTACTTACATCAAAAAATGGAGATAAATTTACATCTAAATATCTTATTTGTTCAACGAATTTATTGTTACATAAAAGGTCATTGAATATATTAAACACAAATCAAATTCCATTAAGAAAAGCTATTCCTTTAAATTGTGATAAAAAAATAGATTTGCTATTAAAAACTTTAGATAATCAATCATTTATTCCTAGGTTAACTTTTTTAATTTATACAAATGAAAATTATAGTTATAAAGATTTTTATTCTAAAAAACAAAGGTATTTTTATTTAAAAAAAGATTTAGAAAAAAAATTTAGATTTGAAAGAATTATTTTTCAGCAGCAAGATAATAATAAATTAGGTATTGTAATACATTCAAAAAATATAGAGTTCATTAATTCTTATTTAAAAGCAAAAGATGAAGAAGTTTTTAAACAAAAAATAATTGCAAATTTCAATAAACTATTTGAAGATAATTCTGTAGTAAATAAATTAACTTTTGATGAAAAAATTTCTATTATGCAATGGAGAGCTTCTCAACCTTCTGGCATTGCCGTTCCATTATCTTTACAAGTTAGCAGAAAATATAGAATTGGATTTTGCGGAGACTGGTTTGAAGGTGATGGATTTGGCAGAATTGAAGGCTCAATATTAAGTGCTTTAATATTAGAAAGAAAAATTAATGATCTAATTAACTAATTTTTTTATAATGTTATCTACATCAGAGTTTTTTTTAATAATGAATCTATTAGTATTATTTTTTATGCTATTGGGGTTCCATTTTTCGTAATAAATGTCCCATGATTTTAAGAAATCATTTTCAGCTTGTTTTTTATCCTTGCCCCTTTCTTTTAAATCTCTTTGGACAACTCTATTCATGCACTCATTTTTTTTATATTTTATTTCTAAAAAATAAAAATTTTGATTAGATATAGTTTTAGAGAATTCTTTTGCAAAAATACCTTCAACAATTAAAAAATTAATATTCTTTGTTTCGTTTAAAATAATGTGAATTGTTTTCTTTTCGAAATTATAATATCGATCATGAATTGAGATTCGATTATTGACAATAAAATCAAAATCTTTTTTAAATAGTTTGTAATTAAAACTAATCATTTTATCAAAATAACCCTCTACAAATTTTGAATGTAATTTACTTATTAGACCTGTTTTATAGTAATTGTCAGTACTTAAAACAAAACTATTTTTAATTTTTAAATTTATTTGATTTGATAAAGTTGTTTTACCGCTTCCAGAAGGACCACTAATAAATATGAGCTTCATTTTTATGATCTTCTCTTTATTGAGACTTTAATTTTACTATTAGTAAATATTTTTAATTTTTGAAAGTACATTTTTTCTTTTTCATGATTTTTGGAATAATTTTAATTACTATGCAATGGCTTGTATGCTTGCATAAATATTGAAAATGTGTCTTTATATGATTGTAAATAAATTATTTCTATTCAATTATCTAATGTTTTGTTATTAATTTCCTTTGGAATTTGATAATATATTGAATAATTAATTTTATTACTTATATATTTCAATGATTTCTAAATTTCTAAGTAAACTAAAAACAATTCTATTCAAAAGTGAAGTCCCTCTTGAAACTTCTTTAAATCAAGATAAGAAAGTAACTAATTCTGCAAAAACTACAAAAACAAAATCAAAATCTAAGAAAGTTAATTCTAAGAAAAATATTGAAATTTTAACCACACTTCCAGGTGTTGGAGTAAAAAGTGCAAAAGCTTTATATGAGGCTGGATTTAAAACAACAAAAGCAGTGATTGCTGCTGACGAAAAAGATCTTCTAGCTGTATCAGGGGTTGGAATAAATCTTGTCAAGAAGCTTAAAAAGCTTAAATAGTAAATTATTTATTTCTTATATTTTCTGAAAAATTAACAATAAAGATTTGCTTTAAATTATTAATCTTTAGCAGATTATCTTCTTCTTGCTTTTCTTCTCTGTTGTAACTTTCTTTTGTATTTTTCAATAGGGGTTTCGTGATGCCTAAGTCTTTTTAAATCTGCAAAAATTCCCGATTTAGATACTTGTCTTTTAAATCTTCTAAGGGCAGACTCAATCCCTTCATTCTCTCCAACTGTAACTTGTGTCAAAATTTTTTCTAAATAAGTTTTATTCTAGCACTTCGAATGATATATTAAAACTTAAACTAAATGATTGATATTTTATGAAAGTTAATTGGTTAATTTTTTGCCCATTCAACAAATCTTTTTTTGTTACTTTTTATATCTTGTAATGATTCAAAATAATATTTTTCCCAATTATCTTTAGGCAGCCCAAGAAATAACATTAGATTTAATGGGTATTGATTGCTATCAGAACAATTTCTAAAATCATCCCTGAATAAAAAAGTTTCTTTTTTTAGAGCAATTGCGATACCCAATTCAATCATTACACCTTCATCTGGTGGATTTCCATTAACAATCGCAAAAATACAATCACATTCTTTTAAATCATGGAAATTACTTCTTGCAACGTCATATGCCCATTCACTTTTTTGTTCTGTTAATGGTTTTGCTCTCTCAAATGGTTCAAAAACTTCTACATTTAAATCATTGAAGATTTCAATAAATTTATGTAAGAGAGTTTTAGTTTGTTTTGAAAATCCATATGGATTTGCCAAATATAATTTCTTTCTCAACTTAACCCTCTTTTTTTGATGTACTCTTCGCGGTCAATTTTTGAATTTAAAGTATTTTCCCAAGGGAAAACTATCCATTGGCTTTTTTTTGATATAAATACTGTATTCCACCATGTAGGTTTGATTTTACTAAATAATACAAAAAACATTGCTCCTTCAATATCCTTGAAGTCTGTTAATGTTATACCAGTTTCATAAACATCATCAACTATTAGTGAATTTTTTATTGGTTCTGAAATTAATTTAATATTTAATTTATGGCTTAGTGCTACAGCAAGACATAATCCACCACGAGGAACCCCATATATCCCAGAAAACTTCTTAAATCTACATTTATTAGCTATTTGTTCTACACTCTTATCAAATTCACTCCATGTAAAATAACTTATCATCTTAATCATCGTTTTTTTCTTTTTTAGTGGCGTAATTTGAAGCTATTACACTTAAAAGTGCTACTATTTGTTCATTTGGACAATTAGTATTTTTTTTTAAGTTTTCGCATTCATTTATTATCTTGGAGTATGTATCCTCGACAATCCCGTTCATTTGATCGACACTAAAAGAATATGGCTTATTCATTTTTTTAAATTTTATTTAATTTTATTTTTACTTAATTATCCAACGAAGTAAATATTTTGAGTATTTAAAGATAAAATTATTCCCACATTGGATCATTTACTTTTTCAATTCTATGTGAAGAAGGGACATATGTATGTAAAGTTTCAATTTTTATAGCCCATTTTTTTGAGTTACCCTTTAAACTTTCGCTTTCAATTAGGTTTGTTAATGGAATCCTTTTTCTAACTTTAAGAAGACCTAGACAAGCTTCCCAGGCTTCTTGATTTTTGTAAATATCTAACCAAAAATCAAATATATTTTCCATGATTTCTAAAGGGATATCAAATGAAACCCCCATTGAAGGTCTTTCAATTAAATAATTTTTGTTTCTTAGTTCATTTAATAAATTATTTACGTTTAAATTAATAGCAAAAAGGATATCTTTTGCTGATTTATTACCTATTAATTCTTTTCTATGGCAATCCAGAATATTATCATCCTCAAGGATATTTTCATCGCAATTTTTTATTCCCACAATCCAAAACCCTTCTCCATTATTTACTCCACTAGCAAGGAATAGATATTGAGTTGAATTCTCCAAGATTTAAATTAATTTTTCCATTTTTAACATTTTTTGCTTGATATGAAAATGATTTAGCGGTGCAATTAAAAATATAAACCCCTCAAAAAAACAATTTAGTTGTTAAAGTATGATTTTAGAATATGTTTGATGTAAATGAACTAA
>CACJCK010000038.1 GCA_902591865.1 uncultured Prochlorococcus sp. | reverse complement strand
AATCAAGACCAATCAAAGGAACTAGATCCAGAGATAAGGATTTAAATCAAGACGCACTTAATGCTATCGATTTAATAACGAACGAAAAAGATAGAGCCGAAAATATTATGATTGTTGACCTAATAAGAAATGATTTAAGTAAAGTTTGCGAAACAGGAAGTATTATGGTGCCAGAAATATTAAAGCTTGAAAGTTTCTTAAAAGTTCATCATCTAACTTCAGTAATCAGAGGCAAATTAAAAAAAGACAAAAACTGGATTGATTTACTAAAAGCTTGTTGGCCTGGAGGCTCTATAACTGGAGCACCTAAATTAAGATCATGCCAGAGACTTTTTGAATTAGAAGAATGTGAACGTGGACCATACTGTGGGTCATTTTTGAAGCTTGACTGGAATGGAGAGTTTGACAGCAATATACTAATAAGATCATTTTTAATTAAAGACAAAAAAATCAATATATATGCTGGTTGCGGAATAGTTATTGACTCAAACCCTGAAGAGGAAACTAATGAACTAAAGTGGAAACTTTTACCGTTAATTGATTCACTCAAATGATTGAAACATTAGGCTGGCACAAGGATCAATGGTTGGATATTGATAGAATATTTATTGCTGCTAATAATAGAGGATTAAAATTTGCTGATGGTATATTTGAGACCATTTTGATAAAAGAAAACAAACCTATTCTTTTTGATGAACATCTGAAAAGGTTAGAAAAAAGTAGCAAGATTTTAAATATTAATCTCAAAATAAATAAATTAACTTTGAGACAACTTATTCACGATGGAATTAGAAAGTTATCGCTTAAAAATAATCAATTTGCTTCAGTAAGAATAAACTATAGTCGAGGAACTAATGAAGGTCGAACACTAACAATTGATAGCACTTCAGACACAAAAGATTTGGATAATATATGGCTTGAGTTCTATAGAATCAAACCAAATTTTAATCCAATAAGCGTTTGCATTAGTCAAACAGAAAAAATAAATGAATTCAGTCTTATAAGTAAATGCAAAACATTTTCATATAATCAGGCAATACAAGTTTTGACAGAAGCTAATAAAAAATCATTTGATGATTCTATCCTTTTGAATACGTCAGGTGAACTTTGTTGTGGAAGTACATTTAATCTTCTAATTAAAAGAAATAATCAATGGATAACTCCTAGAAAAGAGAGCGGCTGTTTAGAGGGTATTATGATTTCTAAAGCTTTAAAATTGAAAATTGTAAAAGAAGAATTAATTCCTCCAGAATTTCAAAATGATGACATAATAGTTGCAATTAATAGCTTATCTTGCAGACAAATTAATCAAGTTAATGATTTAAAGCTTAAACCTAAATTCGATCCAATTTATTTTTGGGATTTATTATATAGTTGAACTTTATTAATATCTGGTAAATAGACATCAGATACTTTAGTTATATTGTTATTGACCTTAAATTCAACAATTTTTCCAATAATGATAATTGATGGAGCTGAAAATTCTTTATCTTTGATTTTATCTGGAAGATTATCTAATTTCTCTATTAAACATTTTTGATTTTTTAAAGTAGCTTCTTGAATCACAGCGCATTTAGTATTCTTATCTAAACCACCTAGAATTAATTCTTCCACAATATACTCAATATTTTTTATACCCATAAAAATTACTAAGCTATCTGATGATTTAGCTAAACCTTTCCAATTCACTGTCTTTTTTTCCTTATCTACACGCTCATGTCCAGTAACGAAAGTTACGGAACTCGCAGCATCTCTATGAGTTAGTGGAATACCAAAATATGTGGGGGCAGCTATCCCAGAAGTAATACCAGGAACGATTTCAACTGAAATTCCATTATTTTCTAAAATTGATACCTCTTCACCACCTCTAGAAAAAACGAATGGATCTCCCCCTTTAAGCCTTACAACATTTTTGCCTTCTTTTGCCAATTTCAAAATAAGAGCATTAGTTTCAGTCTGAGGTACAGAACACTTCCCAGCTCTTTTGCCTACATGGAAAATTTCTGTATTTTTTCCTGCCTCTTTTGTTATTTCATCAGGTATTAAAGCATCATGAACTAATGCATCACAATTTTTTATTAGGCGTAAAGCTTTAAGAGTTAAAAGCTCAGGGTCACCAGGACCTGCTCCAACTAAATAAACAATGCCGGGCACAATAATCTCCATTAACAAGTATGGTAGTAAAAGTTAATAGGAATGAAGGTAAATATAATGAAAGAAAGTTTATTAAAACCAAATAAAAAATTTATTCTCCTTAGTGCGTTTATCACTCTTCTAAATGATCGTTTAAGTGAAAGTATACTGTTACCTATATTACCCTCTTTTGTTTTACTTTTTGATTCTAAAGCAAGTACATATGGTTTACTATCATGCACTTATCAATTAGCTCAATTTACAGCTTCTCCTTTTATAGGACTTTTGAGTGATAAATATGGAAGAAGACCTGTCACTCTTTTTTGTATTACTGGTTCGGTAATAGGAATATCAATATTATCTTTTACAGTTCTTTTTAATTGGTCAAATTCAATAGCCTCTATCCCTTTATTTTTATTATTTTTAGCGAGACTAATTGACGGTTTAAGTGGGGGGACTGCAGCTACTGCAACAACAATTCTGGCAGATATTTCAAGCCCTGAAAAAAGAGCAAAAACATTTGGGCTTATCGGTGTAGCTTTTGGTTTAAGTTTTTTCTTAGGTAATATTTTTGTTGTAATTTTTGCAAGAAATACTAATAATAATTTCATTATTCCAGTTTTGATTGCCTCAATCATTCCAATAATAAATTTTCTCCTTGTATTTTTTTACTTACCAGAAACCAAGCCTAGTAGTGACTCAAATAAATCAAAAACTATTTTAAAAAACCCTTTAAAAGCTCTATTTACAGTTTTCAAAGAAGAAAAGATTAAAAAATTATCATTAGCTTTTTTTATTTACTTTATTGCTTTTACTGGATTGACCAATATCCTGATATTTTTCCTTCAAGAATCATTAAACTGGACGACCAAAGCATCAAGTGGAACTCTTGTTGTGGTAGGAATCATTGCAATTATCGTTCAGGGAGGATTAATTGGGCCTCTGGTAAAGAAATTTGGAGAAATGCGCTTAACACTCGTCGGATCAGGCTTTATTCTTGTGGCATGTGCTCTTTTAATAACTGCTCCAAAAGAAAATGCGACAATTAATATTTATTCAGCTGTTTCATTTTTAGCCGTTGGGGCAGGGTTAATTACGCCCACGTTAAGAGCACTAATATCTAAGAAATTAGACATTGATAAACAAGGATCAATTTTAAGTAACCTTCAGGGTCTACAGAGTCTTGGAGGAGTTTTAGGAATTGCAATGGCCGGAAGGGTTTATGATGGTTTTGGTCCTAAATCGCCTTTTATAGCTGGTTCCGTTATCTTACTTTTCATGATATACCTTATTGCAGAGGGTAAAAATAATAATTCTTTTAAAAATCAAAAATTAAAAGTTTTTTAATGAAAAGCCAGACTGATGTTTTTATTAATAGAGAATTAAGTTGGATTGAATTCAATAAAAGAGTTCTCCTAACTGGTATGGAAAAGGACTACAAAGTTCTAGATAAAGTGAAATTTTGTTCAATTTTTAGTAATAATCTTGATGAGTTTTTTATGGTAAGAGTAGCTTCATTAAAGGCTCAAGTTGAAGCAGAAATTACAAAAAAAAGTATTGACGGACTTACCCCTAAAGAGCAATTAAAAAAAATAAACAATGAAATAAAAAAGTTAACTATTCTCCAAGAAAACTATTTAAATAATGAATTAAAAAATGAATTAAAAGAAAATGGTGTAATTTTAAAAAAATATAAGGACCTAAGTGATAATCAAAGAAATTGGTGTAATAACTTCTTTAAAACATCTATTTTTCCTTTATTAACTCCATTAGTTGTTGATCCGGCACATCCATTTCCTTTTATAAGTAACTTAAGTCTAAATTTAGCAGCTTTAATAAAGGATGAGGAGGATTCTAAAAATCAGTTTGTCAGGGTAAAAATACCAACAAAAAATATAAACCGATTTATAAGAATTCCTAATGAAATTACTCAACTTAGTGATGAAAATTCTCACTATTTCATAAGTGTTGAAGATTTAATTGGTAATAATATAAATACTTTATTTAACGGAATGGAATGTATAAACTACTCTTTTTTTAGAGTGACAAGAGATGCAGATTTAGAATTAAAAGAACTTGAAGCTGATGATCTACTTTTAGCTGTTGAACAAAGTTTGCAAAAAAGAAGATTAGGTGGAGACGTAGTTAGATTAGAGGTGGAGATAGATATGCCAGAAAATATTCTAAAGTTACTTATTGAAAGTATCTCAATACAGAAAGAATATATATACTTTTGCAAAAGTTTATTAGGCCTAGACGATTTAAATCAGCTTACAAAAATTGATAGAGATGATTTAAAAGAAAATCTACTAATTGGAAAAACTCACCCAGAATTAAAACATTTAGATTTGCCTTCAAACAAAAACCTTAATTCTATTTTCAAAATACTTAGAAAAAAAAATATTCTGCTTCATCATCCCTATGACTTATTTAAATCTTCAGTTGAAGAATTTATAAACAGAGCAGCTAATGATCCACTCGTAATGGCTATAAAAATTACTTTATATCGAGTTTCCCAAGATTCCCCTATCATTGCAGCTTTAATGAGAGCTGCAGAGAATGGGAAAGAAATAATGACTCTTGTTGAACTAAAAGCAAGATTTGATGAAGACAATAATATTCAATGGGCAAAACAACTTGAACAAGCTGGAATTCATGTTGTATATGGAATCATCGGATTTAAAACACATACAAAAATTGCTTTAATAGTAAGAAAAGAGAAAGGACGATTAAGGAATTATTTCCATATTGGAACAGGAAATTATAACTCTAATACTTCAAAGTTTTATACAGATTTAGGATTACTTTCAACGGATCCTGATATTGCATCTGATTTACTTGAGTTATTTAACTACTTATCTGGTTTTTCTAAACAAAAAAGTTATCAAAAGTTATTAGTTTCTCCCTCATCGATGAGAGAGAAATTTGTATTTCTGATAAAGAGAGAAATTAAAAATGCAGAGGAAGGCAAAAAAGCCGAAATAATCGCAAAAATGAATTCTTTAGTAGACCCAGAAATAATTAAACTTCTTTATTTAGCTTCAGACTCAGGTGTAAAAATTAGCCTCATCATAAGAGGTATTTGTTGCCTATATCCCCAAAGAAAAAATTTAAGTGAAAATATTAAAGTTATAAGCATTATTGGCCATTTTCTTGAACACTCAAGAATTTTTTGGTTTTGTAATAACGGGGATAATGAGGTTTTTATAGGGAGTGCAGATTGGATGAGAAGAAATCTTGATAGAAGAATAGAAGCTGTTACTCCTATAGAAGATTATGAATTGAAATCTAAAATATACACGCTTTTGCAAACTTACATTAAAGATAATTACTTTTCTTGGATAATGAAAGATGA
>CACJCK010000037.1 GCA_902591865.1 uncultured Prochlorococcus sp. | reverse complement strand
TTTCGATCCCATTTTCTCATGATTAAAAGACCAATTATTACTAATATCGAGGGTATAAATCCTATACATAATCTAATAGTTAATTGTGCTGAGTAGCATTGTTCCATAATATTTAGACCATCTTTATCAACCAAACATGATTGATAACCAGATAAATACAATAATAATCCTAATAATTGAACACTAAATGCGATACCAATTTTCTGAATAAGTACCATCCAAGCAGTATATAATCCTGCTGGTTTCTCTGGATCTTCGTCTATTGCATCAGGAAGTAGTGACCAAGGGATAAGAAAAGCGGTTGAAGCTCCAATGCCAATAAGACAGATTATGAAAATTAAAAGAATGAACAGAGATATGTTGCCGGCATTTGTGAATAAACTATCTTTAACTCCTGAAATTTTTGACAATGAAGGTAAAAATAAAGCTGCCGTACATGAAATAATCCATATAATAGCTCCACTGTTTAAAGCTGAAATTCTATTCAATTTATTTGATACTCTTGTCCATATCTGTAAACCCACTAAAGCGCTAATTTGGAAAGGTATCGGGATCCACTTTGCAATATATGTTGGTACATTCAGTACATCCTCTACATAGATTAACGCTACCGTTTGCATCAATTGTAAAGCGCACCAGAGAAGAATATAAAGAGTAATAACTTTTAAAAATTTTTTATTTCTGAAGATCCTTTTGAATTGAAGTGTTATAGCTTCAACTTTTCCTGATGGCCTTCTTGCTTTTTTTGCGAATGGAGCCAATCCCCAACAAGAAATTAATGTTGCAGCAACTGCAATAAATCCACTTATTTTACCCATTAAAAAATATTCATTATTTGCTGATCCTTCAGAACCTAATACAATTCCAGCAATTATTAAACCAGTTAGTCCTGCAATTATTGAGCCAGTAAATCTAGATGCGTTTAGTCTTGTTCTTATTGCTGTACTTTCAGAAATTTCAGTAGATAGAGCTGCAAAAGGAAGGTTAATACTTGTATAAGCAGTCATTACGATTATAGAAATTAATGTATAGTAAATAGTCTTGGTTAGAATGGAACCAGTGGGTGTCCACCATATCGCAGCTAGAGAAAAACCAAGAGGTATAGATGCTGCCACCATCCAAGGGATTCTAGGTCCCCATTTTGATTTGGTACGATCACTTAACCATCCAATTAACGGATCATTTACTGCATCCCATATCTTTATTAACATTAATAATGAACCTGCAATTATTACTGGTAAGCCAGCAGAAATGAAGAATTTGAACAGAAAAAAACCAAATTGTGTCGCGACTAAACCTGTGCCTGCATCACCTAGCCCATAAGAGAACATTAATCTTGATGTTGATCTTGTAATATTTTTTTTCGAGTGTGAATTTTCCAATCTTTTTACTTTGTTGATTGTTTGATATTGTATTATTGCAATGGTAATTCTATTACTTAATGCGGGCGTGGTTTAGTGGTAAAACCTCAGCCTTCCAAGCTGAAGATGCGGGTTCGATTCCCGCCGCCCGCTTTTAGAATAAATTATTTTTTACCCCAAATACTTCTTCTGAAATGATCATTAAAGAGCTTCTACTCTTTATTGAAACTGATTTTTCATTAATAGTTAAGGGTTCAAAAATCTCTGACATGCTAGTGTCAATAACTTTAAACCAATTATATTTACATTTAGGCAAGGTGAAATCGATACTTTTTGAATATGCATTTAAACCTATCCAGACCAGCGGATTAGTTATGCTTTTGTTAATGCTAAAGGCAACTGTGTGGGACCAACTACTCCAATCGGGGCTATCTAACTTTGTTCCATGCCAATAATATGTTGGAATATTTCCATCGCTTTGATTATTAGGAAAGAATGATGGATTAAAAATGTTTATTAGTTTTTTTCGGATTTTTATAACGTATTTAAAATATTCTAATAATTCCAAATCTTGTTGACCATGTTCCCAATTCATCCAGCCCAATAAATTATTTTGGCACCAAGAATTATTGTTACCGCCTTGTGACCGTCCTATCTCATCACCCATCAGAATCATTGGAACACCTTTAGAGATAAGTAAACTAAGAATAAGATTTTTTTGTTGTCTTTTTCTTAAATCATTAATAAATAAGTTTGTAGTTGGTCCCTCCCTTCCATGATTCCAAGAATTGTTATGATTATCACCGTCTCTATTTTGTTCTCTATTGGCAAAATTATGTTTTCTATTGAACGTTACTAAATCTTTTAGAGTGAATCCATCATGAGAAGTAATAAAGTTTATTGATTTTGGGAAAATATTATCTTCTTTATAAATCGATGGAGTACCTTTTATTTTATCACTCATATTCCAGGCTGTATCTTTATCCCCTTTCCAAAATCTCCGCAAGTCATCCCTAAAATGACCATTCCAAGTGAAAGTATTCTTAGATGGGAAATCACCCAATTTATATAAACCACCACAATCCCATGGCTCACTTATAAACTTTATATCAACAAGTTCTGGTTCACATTCTATATCTTCAAAAATTGGAGGATTATCTAGTGGCGAGAGATTTTCTCCTCTTGATAAGGCAATGCCTAAATCAAATCTAAAACCATCAACTCCAAATTCACTCGCCCAGCACTTTAATGATTCAATTATTAGTTTTCTAACTAATCCTCTGTTTGCTGCAATAGTATTCCCACAACCAGAAACGTCCTGATAATTTTTATCATTCCCAATAAAGTAATAAAGATTTTCATCTATACCTTTCCAAGATATCGCAGGTCCTTTGTTATCTCCTTCAGAAGTATGATTATATACGACATCTAAAATAACTTCAATGTCAGCTTTATGACATTCCTCTACTAAATTTCTAAATTCCTCTCTATTCTTTTCAGCTGATTCATTCGAAAGGTATTCAAAATGCGGAGTAAACCAATTAATGGGACTATAACCCCAAAAATTCTCTAAACCATTTGGTGAATCAGTTGGATCAAAACAAAAAATTGGAAGCAATTCGATTGTAGTGATTCCCAGTTCTTTGAGATATGGAATTTTTTTTAAAAATTTCTTTAAACAACTTTCATTTTTATCAATTAATTCTGTGAAGGATTTGATATGGAGTTCATAAATAATTGTTTCTTCCCAAGAATGTTTCGGTCTTGGAAAATCCTTAAAATTAAATAGTTTTCTATCACAAACAACACTTTTAAGACAAGATTGAGTATTTTCTTGAGTTTTTAATGCATTTTCTCTTTTATAACTTCCCCATCCAGTTATACCCCTTGAACATGGATCAAGTAATACTTTTTTTTCATAGTTATTATTGATTCCATTATTTTTTTGTTTTACTCTAAAACCATATATACAACCTTCATTTAGATTTTTTATTTCCGCATGCCAGTAGGGACCTGTATTATGATTTTGATCTAGTTTCCATATACTTTTTGGCGAAATACAGTCCTCTTTCTCAAACAGTAATATTTCTACATATTCTGCATTTGTGGCTACTAGGGAAAAATTAACCCCTTGAGATGTTAGAGAACTTCCTAAAGGAAATGGGTTACCTTTTTTGATATGAGTCACTTTCCCTCTAGCATAGATTAGTTAAATATTGAGATAATTTTTTCATAGTACTGATATTTGAATAATATATGCAAAATTAGAAAAAAACTAAAATTTAAGGTTTCACTTATCAACTTTATTAGGTCTTGAAGATTATTAATTTCCAAGTTTTTTATAATTTGTCCATCCACATGCTTAATGCATAAAAAGATGTAGAGAGAAAGCTTAATTATGAGAAAACCAAATATTTCTTCATTTCAAAATACAAACTATACTTTTTCATGTGATGAGAAGGAAATATATCTGAAAATTAATAAAATATAATAAATTACTCAAATTCGTAACTATATTTCTCTTTGACATTTTTTATTTGATAAATGAAGTTAGATTTTTCAAGGAGAAATCAAGTGCTACCAGTGGTTTTGGCTGTTTTCTAGTTAAAGGGGCTAATTTTATATAAAAAAATCTGAGGCTATAAAAATAAATAATGGAGATAAAAATGTCCCCAAGATTTGTATAAAGCTTTGCGCCGCCGGCATTTTCGGTTGCCGTATTTGTATTTGCTCCATATGATATGCAAGTTCGAGGTTTTTAGACTTGCTTAAACCACTTGTCTTTAAATTTCTGCTTTACAAACAATTCAATGAACAAAGCTGATTTAGTAAATCTTGTTGCTGCTCGTACAGAGCTCACAAAAACTGATGTTTCTTTAGTTGTTGATGCAGCTATTGAAACTATTGTTGACTCTGTAGTGGAAGGCAAAAAAGTCTCCTTACTAGGATTTGGTTCTTTCGAGCCAAGAGATCGTTCTGCAAGACAGGGATTAAACCCTAAAACAGGCGAAAAAATAGCGATACCTGCAAAAAGAGTTCCAACATTTTCTGCAGGTAAACTTTTTAAGGATAGAGTTCAAGGGTAGTCTTTTTAATCTATTTCTTCTCTCAATACCAAGATGTTCTTTTAGAGCATCTTTTTTTTTAATTTCAAAAAAATGCTACTAGCTCAATAACAAAAAACTCTTAACAAGGTATCTCAAATTTTTAAGTCTTAAAAAGTAATGAAATGTTTAATTTTTTTATTCCTAAAATTTTTGTTGTTATCAAATTTTGTTATAGCAGAAACAACACCAAAAAAATCTATGATTTTAAAAGAATCTAGTGATTGTATTAAGGATTCTCAACCCCAAGTTTGTAAAGAGTTAGTTTCTGAAATAGAAAAACTTCAATTAGTTGTATTTGACCAAAATAGATTCAAATGTCAATCTAGTTTATTGGGGATGCAGTCGGCAATTATTGAAGCTTATTTTTTAAATAATTTCTCAAATGAGAGAATTTCATTTATGATCCCATATGTGATTAAAAATTGTTAAATATTAAAAAATTTTATTTTTTTGGAATATCATAAATTTGGATTTTAAGTTGTAATGGTAAAAGGATTCTCTGATAATGAAGTTAAAAATGATGCTGAAATAAAAGAATCAAAAAAAGAAAAAAAAGGCTTATCAGCTTTTCTTAAAGGCAAGAAATTCACTTACACTTTGCCAGGTAAAAAACAAATAAATATTTTTGGATCAATAGTATTAGGCTTAAATATGATTTTAATATTGCTAGTAATCCTTTATTTAAAGAATCAAGAATTCCATGACTTTGTTTTTAATGTTGGTCGTTAAATATTTTTAGATCTAAAATTTTTTTAATGATATATTTAAAATTTATAAATTATTATGAAGATAGTAAATTTAGTATTTCAAGTATTTTTTTTGTTAGTAATCCTTCTATCTTTGATATATTTTCTAACTGGTTATGATTCTGCTTTTGAGGCAGACCAAAATTGTCATTCATACCTTTCAAGTTACGATAGCCAATCTGGAAACTATGGTTGTGATCATGATACTGAGACACATCAGTGGATACTTTTCAAGTCAAATGACAACAAAGAACCTGCTAAAATTATTAAGAAATTTAGATATAAGTTTTTATAACTCAAATTT
>CACJCK010000036.1 GCA_902591865.1 uncultured Prochlorococcus sp. | reverse complement strand
GGATAGCTTCAGTATCAAAAAATATGACTTTAATCATGTTCCCATCACTAATCCTGAAACTTTCAAACTTAAAAGTTATGCCAAGTCTCTGAATGATATTTTAAGGTTATCAAAGTTACCAGGCTGTAATAACAATTAAAATTCTCGCAGTTAGGTTACCAAAGCCTTGTAATATATATAGATAAGCAAATTTTTATTATGTTACGTTCAATCTTTGCAGGGTTATTTGCAATAGTTTTAACTCTAGGTCTAGGTATTTCATCAGTTTCAGCTAAGACTGTTGAAGTAAAACTCGGAACGGATGCTGGAATGCTTGCATTTGAACCAAGTACAGTAACCATTAGTACTGGTGATACAATTAAATTCGTCAATAATAAACTTGCCCCTCACAATGCTGTTTTTGATGGGCATGAGGAATTAAGTCATGCTGACCTAGCTTTTGCTCCAGGAGAGTCTTGGGAAGAAACATTTGATACTGCCGGAACTTATGATTACTATTGCGAGCCACACAGAGGCGCTGGAATGGTAGGTAAAGTTATTGTTGAATAAATCTTCTAAATAGTTAAACACCCTTTTTGACTTAATATTTATTAAGGTCATATTCAAATTTTTGATTGATGAAAATAGTTCCAAGAGAATTCTCAAATTCTGCTTGGGACTGTTTTATTTTTGCTAAAGAAATTGCTTATAAGAATTATCAACAAAACGTAGACTCTGATACCTTATTGTTAGCTCTCATAAAAGAGGACAATATTACAAAAAATATTTTTAAAAAAAATAATGTAAATCTAAAAGATCTTGAGAGGGAAATAATTTCTTCATTAAATGCGAAGGCAAAAATGAAAAATAAACAAAATAATTTATATATTGGTGAGACTCTTCACAAAATATTTTTGAAGGCGAATGATATTAAAAATACTTTAAATGATGTAGTGATATCAACAGAACACTTAGTTTACGGTTTCACTTATGATGATAATTATGGATTTCAAATTTTAAATCAAAAAGGTATTCCAGAATTTCTTGAAATTATAAAGAAAATGAAGTCAGATCCGGCAGTAAAAAATGAATTTAATAATTCTAATGAGTCTTTGGAAAAATATGGTATTGATCTAACTCAATCTGCACGAGATGGGATTTTAGACCCAGTTATTGGTAGGGATGAAGAGATTAGAAGAACAATTCAAATATTGAGTAGAAGAACAAAAAATAATCCAGTTCTTATTGGAGAACCAGGGGTTGGCAAAACAGCCATTGTAGAAGGGTTAGCTCAAAGAATTATTAATGGCGATGTACCTTCTGCGCTACAGGATAGGAAACTAATTTCATTAGATATGGGTTCACTTTTAGCTGGAGCAAAATATCGTGGAGAATTTGAAGAAAGAATAAAAAATATTCTAAAGAATGTGAAAGAATCAGACGGTAAGATTATTCTTTTTATTGATGAAATTCATACGGTAGTTGGTGCAGGCGCTAGTGGAGGTTCTTTAGATGCAAGCAACCTATTAAAACCAATGCTTGCGAGAGGAGAACTTAGATGTATTGGTGCTACAACTATTAATGAACATAAACAAAATATAGAAAAAGATCCTGCTTTAGAACGAAGATTTCAAAAGATAAAAGTTGATGCTCCTTCAATAAATGATACTGTATCAATTTTAAGAGGATTGAGAGAAAGATACGAAGTTCATCATAGTGTGAGAATTTCTGATAATGCTTTAGTTGCTGCTGCAACCCTTAGCGAAAGATATATTAACGATAGATTTCTTCCTGACAAAGCAATAGATCTAATCGATGAAGCAGCCTCAAGATTAAATATGTTCATAACTTCCAAACCTGAAGAAATTGATGAAATTGATCGAAAAGTTCTACAGTTAGAGATGGAAAAATTATCTTTAAAAAGAGAAACGGATGATTTTTCTATAGAAAGATTAAAAAAAATCAATAATGAACTTATATCCCTTAAAGATAAACAGGCAGAATTAGGCACTCAATGGAAAAAAGAAAAAGATGAAATTGACGAGATTAGTACCATAAAAGAAGAAATTGAATCTGTTCAATTGCAAATAGATCAAGCCAAAAGGAGTTTTGACCTCAACAAAGCAGCAGAATTAGAATTTGGAACTTTAAATTCTTTGCAAAAAAAATTGAAAGAGAAAAGTGAGTCTCTAGTAAATTCCCAAAAAAATGGAGATACAAGTCTTTTAAGACAAGAGGTAACTTTTGATGATATTGCAGAAGTTGTCTCAAAGTGGACCTCTATTCCAGTACAGAACTTAAACCAGTCAGAAAAAGATAAACTCTTGAGCCTCGAGTCAATCCTTAAAGAAAAAATTATTGGTCAAGATAGTGCAATTAGGGCTGTTGCAGATTCCATTAAGAGATCAAGGACTGGTCTAAATGATCCAAGCAAGCCATTAGCCAGTTTTCTCTTTTTAGGTCCAACTGGTGTTGGGAAAACAGAGCTAAGTAAAGTAACAGCCAAAACAATATTCGATTCAAATTCTTCAATTACAAGACTTGATATGTCTGAATATATGGAAAAGCATTCAGTGAGTAAAATCATAGGAGCGCCTCCTGGATATTTAGGTTTCGAATCAGGCGGTCAACTAACTGAAGCTGTACGCAAAAATCCTTATTCATTAATACTCCTAGATGAAATAGAGAAAGCTCACAAAGATATTTTAGATATTCTCTTACAGGTTCTTGATGATGGAATCATTACTGATGGTCAAGGTCGTACAATCAATTTCAAAAATTCAATCATTGTTCTCACAAGTAATTTAGGAAGTCAATCAATAAATGATTTATCAGTTAGAAAAGAAGATTCAAATGAAATTAAAAAAGTTGTAGATAATGAAATTAAAAAATTTTTCAAGCCTGAGTTTTTAAATCGACTTGATGAAATAGTTATTTTTAATAATTTAGAATTAAATGACATAAAAGAAATTGCAAAAATACAGCTTCAACATTTAGAAAAAAGACTTAACAAAAAAAACTTAAAATTCAAAATTACGGATGAAGCAATTAACCAACTTGTCGAAAACAGTTTCGATCATGCCTATGGAGCAAGGCCTTTAAAAAGAATTATTCAAAAACAAATTGAGACAAAAATTTCAAATAATATATTGAATAATCATTACATTAATAAAGACGAGATTAATATTTATATGGTTAATGGAGAGATAAATGTTGATTAAATATCATATTAATGAATCCTATATGACTTTAAAATTAACAACTTTAATCTAAAATTTGAACCACTCAGGAATTTTCTCATAACTTGCTTTATTAGATTTATTTTCTTTTGATTCTGTTTTCCAACAACATGTTCTTCCCTTATCTTTATCGTACAAGTATTCATTAGCCCATTCCCAAATTAATTCAGAAGTAAACTCCATTCCCACATTATTCATAATTCTCAGATCTAAAGCATCTAAGTCATGTAGTTTTTCCCAGTAATTCATTAAAGGGTCATCTCTATTTATTAAAAAAGTATGATCAAATTGCTGCTTTAGTCTATTCTCAAGGGGCTTTAAGCTTGAAAAATCCACAACAAAACCATTTAGGTCTAATTTTTTTGCCGTAAACCAAAAAGTAAATGATCTTGAATATCCATGCACAAATCTGCAGTGGCCTATATGGCGCCATTGCCTATGTGAACAAGGAAAATCCTCGTAACTTTTACTGCAGGAAAATTTTAGAGAATGAATATACATCAATTAACTGTTAGGATAATTTTGATAAGACACAATAAACAGGATTTAACAAACATAATGACTTATTCAAATAATTTTTCGATAGAAGATCTTCGCTTTGATAATTATGGATTAATCCCTGCAATATCACAAGATTGGCTAGACGGATCGATTCTTATGCTTGCTTGGATGAATAAAGAATCATTGACAATGACTCTTGAAACCAAAAACGTTCATTACTGGAGTCGATCAAGATCTGAGATTTGGAGAAAAGGAGCTACAAGTGGAAGTACCCAAATACTTAAGGAGATAAGATTCGACTGCGATAATGATGCACTAATTCTTTTAATTGAACAAAATGGTACAGGCGCATGTCACACCGGCGAGAAAAGTTGTTTTTTTAACGAAATCAGAATTAATCAAAATGATAAAAAAGAGAAGAAAACAACCCCTTTCTCAAATATTTGCTCTGAATTATTCAATACAATTAACGAAAGATCAATAAATCCTTCAGAGAAAAGTTACACAAATCATTTATTAACAAAAGGCAGCAACACTATTTTAAAAAAAATAGGGGAGGAATCAGCAGAATTTATAATGGCTTGCAAAGATAATGATAAAAATTCAATCTCAAATGAAGCTGCTGATTTAATTTATCATCTACAAGTAGCCCTTATGTATAAAGGGGTTGAGTGGAGAGATGTTCTTGCTGTTCTAGAATCAAGAAAAAAAAATTAGATAATAAAAATTTGAATTTAATGATTCAAATTTTGACAAATTATAAATTTAATAATTATTAATTAATTATTAATTAATTATTAATTAATTATTACATGTATGGCTTATTACTAAATTAACTATAAGTTAAATATATCAACAATGAGGTAAATCGTGAGTTCATTAAGCGATTTTCTTGGTGAAATTGGTCGTCATCAACTTTTGACTCCCGAGAGAGAACTCACTATGGGCAGAAAAGTCCAAGAAATGGTTGTTCTTGTTAATAGATGTCAAGAAGCAGGCGGCAAAGGTTCCGCTTGTGAATATTCCGAAGCTGAAAGGAAAAAGATCAAAATTGGTGAAAAGGCCAAAAATGAGATGATAACCGCCAACCTAAGACTGGTGGTAAACCTTGCAAAGAGATACCAAGGTAAGGGACTAGAATTGTTGGACTTAATTCAGGAGGGGACATTAGGCCTTACAAGGGCTGTAGAAAAATATGATCCCTCTAGGGGGCACAGATTTTCCACCTATGCTTATTGGTGGATCAGGCAAGGATTAAATAGAGCATTATCAACTCAAAGTAGAACTATAAGAATACCTGTAAATATTAATGAAAAACTCACAAAATTAAGATCAGCAAAATCAAAGCTTATGCAACTTAAGGGCATTCCACCAACGGCTGATGAGCTAGCTGAAGAAATGAAAATAACTAGGGAGGAAATTGATGAACTCCTTTCTTGTGAATTGAGAAGTATTACTGTTAGTCTCCAAGGCACTGTTAAATCAAAGTCAGACCCCTCTGAGCTAGTTGATATTCTTCCAAGTGATCAAACTCCACCAATGGAATTAGCCGAATTAGCCGAAAGGACAGCCTCAGCTTGGAAATTATTAGATAAAGCAAATTTAACTGAAAAAGAAAGAAAGATAGTAAGCTTAAGGTTTGGTTTAGACGGTTCTAATGAATGGAGAACTTTAGCTGAAGTGGCGAGGAATATGAATTGTAGTAGGGAATATTGCCGACAAGTCGTTCAACGTGCCTTAAGAAAACTGAGAAAAGCAGGAATACAGAATGGACTAGTTGATAGTATCAGTTAAAATTGCATAAAAAATCTAAATTTCATAAATAAGGATAAGGATGACAGAGAATTACAAAAACAAGGAAAAAATTTATGATGCTGAAGTTTTAGAAAGTTCAACATTTGATGAGAATATAATTATCAAGATTCTTATTAAAGCAGGAAGAACAATTGCTAAGCCTGCTTTAGAAGTTTTGGAGATGGCTATAGATCCTTTTACTCCAGCGCAAGTAAGAGTTTCCTTAATGGCTGCCCTAGCTTATTTAATTATGCCATTTGACCTTTTCCCTGACTTTATGCCATTAGTTGGTTTTAGTGATGATTTTGTTGCCCTCACAGCAGTTCTTAGTATTTGGAGTAAATATATGACTCCTTCAATAAGAGCAAAAGCAGAGAACAAGCTTAATAAATTATTCCCTTTTTATTAAATGAGTAAATTATCTCAAGAGGAAGAAAAAGAACTTATCTCCTTTATTAAGGATTGGTTGAAATCTCATGGATTTAACCAAAAAGATTTAGCAAATGAATTAAATATTAAATCGAGCAGAACCTCTGAGATTATTCTCAAAATTAAAGAATTACATAAAAAAGGGGGTATTTTCAACATTGCAAAAAATCTCATAAAGATTGAACAAAATTGGTTAAACAATATCAAAAATGATTATCTAGAGACAGAACAAACACCACCATATAATCAATTAGATATCGACTCTTTAGTAAATCAGATAAATCAAGACAC
>CACJCK010000035.1 GCA_902591865.1 uncultured Prochlorococcus sp. | reverse complement strand
TTTCAGTTTCAATAGTAAGCGACTTTTGAAGAGGTCTTATCCAATCTTTAATTAATTTATTATTATTCCCACTAATAGTCACATTTGAAAAAAGAGTTATTTTTTCAACATATCTTATTCAAAGTTATTTCTTTTTGCTTCCAATATTTCTCTTTTTTAATCAAACGCTGAAATTGATTTTTTAGCTCATTTATTTTATTCCTCTGAATAGAAAGATTTAAATTTTTAAACTCTAACTCAACAGTAGATATATTGAAGAAAATAATCCTTGGAATATTATTGCGGGTTAATGTTGATGGATTTAAGTTTAATTCAAAATTAATAACAAAAGGATATGGATGTTTTATCATAAAATTTTTGCCTACTAAGTAATCAAAGGAATCTTTAGATATCATCTTTTTTATTAGATTTGCCTTGAATAATTCTTGGTTAATACTATATGAAAGATTCAATAGTAAATTTTCAAATGACTTATCTATTAAATCAAAATTATTAAGAATCTTATTTTTTGGTAAATTATCCATATGATCTATATTTTCTTTTTCTGGATGTCTTGATTTTTCCACCTTTTCTTCTCCTATTAATTCAAGTAAGGAGGAAATAAATTGTTTTTCAACTCCTAAATTTTCAAAAATATTGTTTTTAGATAAATAATTATTTTGGTCGTTATTGTCTAAATTAAGTGATACGAATTTCTCATAATTATGAGCTTGATAATATTCAGAAGTATTTGAAAAGTCTTCAGTAATCTCGAACTGAATGGGTTCTTTTAAGTGAAAAACATCTTCACATTGAAATTTTTCTTTTTGATCATCTTTTATTTTTGTGGAACTATCAAAAATAGTAAAATTAATTTCCTTATTTATATTTTTTTCAATTTCATTTATTTTTAATTGTTCTACTGTTAAAAAGGGCAAATTTGTAAATATTAATTTACTTATTTTTTCTTCAAAAAGACTACAGAATTCATTTTCATTTAAGAATTTATCATTAGTTGTTGAATAACTATATATATGGTTAAGGCCTTTTTCTATAGAGATGAAAAGTAGATCTCTTACGAGATGAAGATAAAGTTCATATTCCTTATAGATATTTCTAGTTAATATTCTTTTTTTTATGTCTGCCCTCTCTAATTGAGAATTAATTTTATCTATGTAATTATTAAAATTATTCAAGTGACTAGTTTGATTGCATTGATGCAACCTCTTCAGCAAAGTCCATCTGATTTTTTTCGATACCTTCACCCAATGTATATCTTGTAAAGCGTCTTACTTTGATATTTTCCCCAATTTTTGCAGCTGCTTGTTTAACAAGATGCTCAACTGTTATGGAACTATCTTTAATGTAGGGTTGTGAAAGCAAAACAAGTTCATTAAGTCTTTTTGCTATTCTCCCTTCAACTATTTTTTCTTTAATTTGTTCTGGTTTTCCTGACAAATCATCCCTACCCATTTCAATCTGCTTTTCTTTTTCCACAATATCTTCTGGTATTTCATCAATTGAAACATACTCAACATTTGGGCATGCTGCTACTTGCATTGAGACATCCTTCAACAGAGATTGGAATATATCACCTCTAGCAACGAAATCAGTTTCACAATTTAACTCTAATAAAACTCCTACTCTTGATCCGGTATGTATATAACTTCCAATTGACCCTTCGGCCGCTACTCTTCCCGATTTCTTTTCAGCACTAGCTATGCCCTTCTTTCTTAACCATTCCAAAGCTTTATCTAGATTCCCGTCAGTTTCGTTAAGTGCTTTTTTGCAGTCCATCATTCCTGCGCCAGTTTTGTCTCTAAGATCTTTTACAAGTTTTGCTGTAATGTTTCCCATTTGAAGTAATAAAAAATAGTGAATAGTAAGTTTTAATTTAGAATTTAATTTTTTCTTTCTGCATTAGATCCCTTTCTACCCTCATTTATGGCATCTGCAAGTCTTCCTAAAATAAGTTGCACAGATCTAACGGCATCATCGTTACAAGGAATAGGAATTTCACACAAATCTGGATCGCAATTTGTATCCAACATTGATACTAATGAGATATCTAATTTTCTAGCTTCTAATACTGCATTAGATTCTCTTCTCTGATCAACCAATACAACTACATCTGGTAATCTTCTCATACCTTTAAGCCCACCTAAGTATTTTTGTAATCTTTCAAGTTCTCTCCTTAATACTGCAGCTTCTTTTTTAGGCCTCATTGCTATTGAACCACTACTTTCCATTCTTTCTAGATCCTTTAATCTTTCAATCCTAGCTTTCATTGTTGTCCAATTAGTCAACATGCCTCCAAGCCATCTTTGATTTACATATGCAGCTCCACAGCGTATAGCTTCTTGAGCTACTACATCTGATGCTTGTTTTTTTGTGCCGACAAATAGAAAACGTTTACCGCTTTTTGCTGCGTTTCTAGTCCATTTATACGCATTGTTCATACACAATGCTGTTTTTACAAGATCAATAATATGAACTCCATTTCTTGCGCAATATATATACTTAGACATCTTGGGGTTCCAGCGTCTAGTTTGATGCCCAAAATGAGCACCAGCTTCCATCATTTCTGATAGTGATACAACAGCCATAATTAAAAAGGGTTTCGGGTTAGCCTCCATCTGACGGGGAATTAATATTAATAAATCACCCGAAACTGTCAGATGTGTGGATTTATTTTCAACAATTCTAGCAAGTGATGTGTATTTCTAAAAGTTTTTTATCTTGATTTGGTTAATTGTTTTATGTAAATCATATTTAGAGGGATCCTAAGTATCTCAAGTGCAAGTCTATTTCTTCTCATATTTACTAGAAATCTTAATAAAGGAAGGATTCTATCGACACTGATTAGTCCTCCCAAGCAAAGAATTTGCCAAAGTAAATTATGAAGAGGAGTTAATTGAATCATAAATTTAACCCTTAAATTTGGATGTTTCTTATAAAACACTAAAGCCATTTTTGCTCTCTCTTTTTCTTGAGTTATTAATGAATCTATTTGTTCGCAATTAAAAGGTGGATGCCAATGAAAACCTACTGCCTTTGGACATTTAATTAATTTTGTCCCAATTTTTTTTAATCTTTCTCCAAGTTCTAAATCCTCCCAACCGTAAAGACTAAAAGAAGTATCAAATAATCCCACACTTAAAAGCAATTCTTTTGATATCGCCACATTTCCAGTAGCAAAGTAAGCGAAAGAAGTGTCAATTATTTTATGTTTTTCACTCTGAGGATTTAGAAAATTAGAGGTATTGACTACCGAGCCATAGGTAAAACATTTTTTATTATTTTTTCTCCAAGAGTCAAGTAATTTTTCTACGTGGCAATTTATAAAATTGTCTAAAACGATAAGATCACTATCAATGAATATAATGATTTCAAATTTTGATTTGATAACTCCCAGATTTCTTCCAAGTGCAGGCCCTCCATGTTCTTGCTGAAATAGAATAACGTGTGGGAGATTAGCTTTGTTTTTATTTATCCATGAAGTTGTCCCATCAGTTGATCCATCATCAACTACTATTACTTCATAATTACTGATATTTGTATTTAATTTTTGATTCTCAAGCGCAAAGAGACATTTCTCTAATATAGGTAATCTATTGTAAGTCGGTATAACAATACTTACATTCATGATTATGTCTTAAATATGCATAATTTTTGAACTCCAAAAGATAAAAATGTAAAAGATATTCCCTAATCAGCTGCGCCGCCATTATTTGCTGTACCTATAACGTTTCCACCATCAGGTCTTCCATCAGTTCTTAATTTTCTTTTTTTGAATTTTCTAGCATAGGCTCGATTACGCTCCTGCTTTTCTTTTTTTAGATTCCTTCTCTTAGACATGAAATTTTAAACTTTATAATTATATTAGCTCACTATGAGCACCATATATTTTACCATCTTCCATATTTAATATCCTATCAGCCATATCAGAAATTCTTGGATCATGCGTCACCATAAGTACAGAACAATTTTGCTCTTTTGCTAGTTTTCTTAAAAGGGTTACTATTTCTCTTCCTGTGACGCTATCTAAAGCAGAAGTGGGCTCATCAGCTAATAAAAGTTTTGGCTTGGCAGATAAAGCTCGAGCAATTGCCACTCTCTGTTTCTGGCCACCAGATAAGTCATTTGGCAACTTTTTATGATGTTCTTCTAATCCTACAGCTGACAACCAATTCCGTGCTATTTCGCGTCGTTGCAAATATGTTAAACCTTTTATTAAATCAGCGCCCATCTGGACATTTTGTTCTGCTGTTAAACATCTCAGAAGATTGTGACCTTGAAATATCATTCCAATACTTCTTCTGAGAATCTGACGCGTTTTCCTTGATGCTCCATTTAACTGATTATTTAATACAGTTAAATCTCCACTTTGACAGGTTCTCAAGGCACCAATTAAAGTCAAAAGAGTTGTTTTACCACATCCAGAAGGTCCTTTTAAAAGAACCAACTCTCCTTTATCAATATTTAAATTAACGTCATTAAGAACTTGTTTTTTATTCTCATTTTTTCCATAAAAGTGACTCAAATTATTTATTGAGACTGTTTTAAGGTTTATTACATTATTTTTTGATTTATTAGCTTTAACCATTTATCTTTAGTTGTTAAAAAATTTCAGCAGGATCAGCGTCAACTAATTTACGCATTGCAACTGCGGCGGATCCCATACACATAACTAAAACTAATACGAAAATTAAAATAGTTTTATCTGCGTCCATTATTATAGGGAGTTTAGTAGAACTTCTTATGACTGAGTAAAGTATTTGACCAGAGAAATAAGCAGGTAAATAACCAAAAAGTGCCAACAAAAACCCCTCTCTAGCTACAACGAAGAAAAGGGACTTAAGTCTATACCCCATTGCCAATAAGGTGGCGTACTCAGGGAGGTGATCAGTAACGTCACTATAAAGAATTTGATAAACAACCACACACCCGACAACAAAACCCATCAAGGCTCCCAAACTAAATATAAAACCTATTGCAGTACTATTTTTCCAATAATTCTTTTCAAATTCTATAAATTGTTTTTTTGTAAGAACCTTAACATCATTTGGGAGTGAATTATTTAATATTCTTGTAATCAATTCAGGATCAGATCCTTTTTTTAGCTTTACCAAACCAATTTCTATACTGCCGCGAGAATTAGCAGGAAAAAGTCTTAAAAAGGTTTCTCGACTAGTTATCAAATTACCATCTGCACCAAAAGATGGTCCCAACTCCACAAGGCCCTCAACAATTACTCTTTTTCCAGCAACCTCAGTCTCAACTTTTTTTTCAGATAAGAACCATTCTTCAATGGGGCCAAATTCAGGTCTAGATAGTTTGTCAAAAAGAACTCTTGATGGATTTCTCAATTTATAGGCTTTCTTTGAGAATCCCTCATCTAAAAGAAGTGAATCGGAGGGATTGAAACCTAATACGAGTATTGATCTAGTTTTAAGGTTTTCGGGATTTCTCCAAAGTAAATAATTTAGATTAACCGGAGTAGTTTTTTCGACATTTTCTACTGCGAGAGTCTGAATTAACCTTCTTTTTGGGAATCCACTCATGCTTATAGAACTTTTTGATCTAGGACTTATCAAAACGAGATCGGCATCTAGAAGTTTATGAATTGTTACGCTCGTATCAAATAAACCATCTCTAAAACCTAATTGCATAAACATCAAAATCCCTGCGAAGCTTATTCCAGCTATGGCAACTGCGAGCCTTAATGGTTGCCTAGTTAATAACAACCAAGCTAATGGTATTTTTCTAAATTTTAAAAAAGAAAAACTCATTAGGGAATAAATTTTGCAATCACTTTCATTCCTGCATAGTTTTGAACGATATCTATAGAATCTTGATCTAGTTTTACTAGTACCTCAATAATTCGCGAATCAGCATCCCCTGTTGGATCAGTCGATAAAACTTTTCTTTGTTTTACTTGAGGACTAATCCTAATCACCTTTCCCTTAAGATTTTTTTGGAAACCGCCATTCTCACTGCTCAATTCAACATTCTGAGAGATAAAGACTCTATCAATGTCAGATTCATAAACCTCTATCAGAGCTTCCATTTTTTGACTAGAACCAATATCCAAAATCCCTTCATTTTTAGGCCTCTCACCAACTCTCGTATTTATTCCTAGGATAAAACCATCAATTGGACTCCTCAGTTTTGAATTAAATAGATCTATCTTGATATTTTTTTGATCTCCGATAAGGCTTATTTTCTGTTTTTGTAATTTTAATAATTCATCTTTTCTCTTTGAAAACTCTACAAAAGAATATACATCTTCGCTCAAAGCTAACTCATACCTTTGAATTTGATCTTTCTTTAGGGTAATTTCCTGGTTAATAGTATTAATTAGATTTTCGTTTCTTTCAAGATCGGAAAATAATTTTTCTCCATTTTCAAAGATTGCCAGGATATCACCTTTTTTTACGAAATCTCCTTCATTTACTAAAATTTTGACAATTCGGGGGTAAGAGCCAAACTGACTTATTGGAGCTGCCAATTGTCTAATCTCTCCCGAAGGAGAAAGTTGACCTAGTGCGGCAACAGCTGTAATTGGAGGTATGAA
>CACJCK010000034.1 GCA_902591865.1 uncultured Prochlorococcus sp. | reverse complement strand
ATTCTGAATTTGACTTAAGGTAATATTAGTTTTCTCACTTAAATTCAAATCAAACTCGACTAATTCTGTCAGTAAGTTGTTTACTTTAGCTTCTTGGTTTAAAACTTCCAATTCGGAGACGACTCCATCAAAAACGTAAGATTTAAGTTTTTCTAATATTTTTATTTGAATATCTAAATTTTTTTCCAATACTTTCTTTTTATTTTCATACAAAGCAATATCGTCTTCAAAATTAGAACGTAAAAACAAAATTTGATTTTCTATAAGATCAACTTGATTAGCTAATGTTTTAGAAAGATTAGTATTTGTGTCTAACTTTATTTCCATAAGAATCTGACCTTTTTTCACAATCTCTCCTTCATTAATTCGAATTGTATTAATTACACCTGCCATAGGCATTTTTATATCTTTAACTTTCCCAACAGGGATTATTTTTCCTGTGACGACAATAATTTCCTCAGTTTTCGCAAAAGTCAGAAATGATATGAATATAAATGTGCTTGAGATGATAATAGAACTAGTGATTTTTAATAGATTCTGATCATTATGTATGAATATATCTTTGTCAGAATTAGTTTTAAAATTGAAATTAAATCTAAATTTTTTTTTAAAGGTATCAGTTAATACTTTTAACTTGAGGTTAAATTTCGGAAATCTATTTAAAGTATCATTTAAAACTTTGAATGAGATATTTTTTCTAGACATTTTTATATAACGAAGAATAAATTAAATCTTTCTCTAGCAAATCCTCATGTTTTCCTTGAGCAGATAAATAACCTTGATCAAATAATAAAATCTTATCAGCTTTCTTTATATTAAAAAGTCTGTGAGTAATCATTAGAATAGTAGTACTTTTTCTTTTTGCTAATAAATTATTTATAAACAAACTCTCGGTTTCGGTATCCAATGCACTGGTTGCTTCATCTAATATTAGAATCTTTGGATTTTTAACTAATGCTCTTATTATTGCAATCCTTTGTCTTTGTCCCCCACTAAGAGTGGTGCCTCTCTCGGTAATTTGAGTGTTGTAACCTAATGGTAATTCCATGATAAAATCATGGGCCATACAAATTTTTGCAGTCTCAATTATTGCACTTTCTGAAAATCCTTTATCTCCAAAAGTTATATTTTCCATTATTGTTCCAGAAAATAAAAGAGGATCTTGAGAAACGATTCCAATCTGTCTTCGTAAAGAACTCAACTGTACTTTATTTATATCAAATCCATCGATAAAAATTCTACCTTTAGTAGGATCATATAGTCTTGAAATAAGCTTGCAAAAAGTACTCTTGCCGCTTCCACTTTTACCAACAATCCCTACAAATGACTTATTCTCTAATTCACAATTAATTGAATTAAGATTTGGAGATGCATTATTTGTAAAAGAAAAAGAAACATCATTGAATACAATATTTCCTGAAACTTCGGGAAGCTGAATCTTTCCCAAATCATTTGAATCATCTTCTCTTGAAGTGTTAACAATATCTCCTAACCTTTCAAAACTGATTTTAATTTCTTGGTATTGTTGCCAAATAGAACTCAACCTAAGAATTGGTTGAGTTACGTAGCCAGCAATAATTCTGAAAGCAATTAATTGACCAAGAGTTAATTCACCTTTCAAAACCATAGATGCACCAACCCAGATTACTATTAACTGAGATATCTTCTGCAAAACTGACGTTATTTGATTTAGAGAAATTGCAGTAATATTCCGCTTATAACTACTTGAAATAAATTTTGAATAAAAGTTCTGCCACTTCCATCTACTAGAAGTCTCAGCATTTTGTGTCTTTATCGTTTGAATACCAGAAACAGTCTCTACAAGATAACTTTGTGTCTCAGCATTATCAACTGCAGCATTTCTATGTTGGGTTCTAAAAATTGGCGAACCATAGAGAATAATTAAAATTTGTATTGGAACTACAGACAAAGCTACTAATGCAAGTTGAGCACTATATACAAAAAGGATAAAAATATATATAAAGGCAAATAAAACATCTAAAATTGTACTAACTCCTTGTGAAGTTAGGAAATTTCTAATCTTTTCTAACTCACTTATTCTATTTGCCAGCTCACCAACTGGTCTTTTATCAAAATACTCTAAAGGCAATCTAAAAAGATGATCTATAATAATCGCTCCTAATTTTTGATCAATTCTATTAGTTGTTTCAGTCAGGATAAAAGATTTGATACTTGCCAGAACAGACTCCAGAATAGTAATGGTAAACAGCGCAAATCCTAAAATTTGCAAAGTATCTAAGCTTCTTTGAGTTATTACTTTATCTATAATGACTTGAATTAAAAGAGGATTTGATAGAGCAAATATTTGTACAATTAAACCTGTTATAAGAATATAGAAAAGAGTATTTTTGTAATTCTTTAAGATAGGTATAAACCAACTTACTGAAAAATTATTTTGAGGAGTTGTCCTTCTTTTAGAAAGGTTTAAAATGCTGATATTTTCTTCATATAAGTTCTCAAGTTCATTAATAGATAGAGATACTATTCCTTCAGGTGGGTAATTAATTGTAAGGATATAATTATCTGAATTCAGAGCTAAAGCTAATTTACCTTTATAAATTATTAGAGAAGGTGTTTTTAATGAAAGAGCTTGTTTTTTTGATACTTTCCCATATGAAACATCCAAGGAAAGTCCATTCGCTATTTCAGCATAATTAATATATGAAAAATCCTTTTTTGAACTCTCTACAAAATTCAAATAATTACTAATAACTTCTTCTCTAAAAACAATGTTCATCAATTGACAAAGGTTTTCGAAGCAAATTAGTATGTTCTCTTTTTCATTATTACCTTTACGAAGAGAAATATTTTTTAAATATTCGCCTAAATCTTGATTAGAAATGTATTCTGGGAACTTTAAGCTATCTTGATTAGTTAATGAAAATTTCTTTTTAATATTGCTACTTTTATTAGTAAATAAAAAATTTTTGAATTGATTTTTTTTATCTTTATTAATTTCAGAATTTTTATTATTCAAGAAAGATTTATCAATATTAGGAGAATCGGTATTTTTTGATTTTTTTTCTTGATCAACAAGGTAAGTATTAAAGTATTTTAATTTTGTTAAATTTATTAGTATTACTCTGTTTAGAGCAGGCAATTTATCGTCCTTTTCCAAAGAAATCTTTTCAGCGTATTTGTATTCATTGTTATTAGACAATGAATATAAAAGGTGAGAATTTATCCTTTTCTTACTTTCTTCATCAATTGCCATTTTTTGAAAATTAAGAATAATTGAGTTATTTTTTAGCTCATAAAATAAATTAGAGATTTCCTGGTTACTTAAAAGATGATTTTTGAAAAGTTCTGAGATAAAGTTGATGTATTCAAATTTAAAGATTGTAGACTCTATCCAATCTCTTAATTTTTTATCATTTTTTAAATCATTTTTAAATTTCTCGATATCAATTGACAATAAAATAGATTCTTCAGAAGCTACAAATTTGCTTTTATTTTTTATTGATCCATATAAATTATTGATAAATAAAAAATCATCTTTTAAGTATTTATATCTTGTTGTTTCTCTACCATTTATTTTATCAATTTGTCTAATAGAACCTTTAATCAAAATTGAAATAACTTTAATATCCTCTGTAGATTTAACAATTTGTCCTTTTCTATAGTTTTCAATACTTGAAAACTTTTTTAAATAATCCTTAAAAAATTCAATCGTATTTAATTTATCGATAAGCTTGTTTTTATCCATCTAGATTTTTTTATTTACGTTGAGTTTTTTAGTAAAGTCTTCATATTTTAAATCTATATCTTCTTCTAATAAAAAAGTACATATTTCATTTTTAATTTGTTTATCGAACCCAGCTTCAATAAAACATTCTTTCTGAATAATATACCAAGTATTCGCAATCTGGAAAGGTTCGCTTATGATATCCACATCGGTGGATTGTAGACGCTCTAATATTTTGGGGTTAATATCAGATTCTTTTACCGGTCCTATTATTCCTTTTTTTAAATTTTCATTCCCAAGGCTGTATTTTTTTGCAAGTTCGTTAATGGAAGACTCCCCTGACTCAACTTGGTAATATAGTTCGTAAATAACATTTCTATCATTGTTTCTTATGAGGGAATAAATATATTTATTAAATTTAGATCGGTTTTCTTTAAAAAACTTTTCTGCTTTTTCTAAGTAAAAATCTCTATGAATAATTTCAGTTTTTTCTCTCATTATTGCTTCATTATTAAATCTTTTCTTAAAACCTGGATCTTTTTTTTCTAAGATTTTAAGATTATCTTCTGAAAGTTTCAATTTTGTTGAAAAGGATTTTACTGCTTTTAACTTCTGATCTTCATCTAAATGAATTTCTCTAAATATTTCAGCTTTCATAAGATTTTTAAAAATCTCTTTTAATATTCCTGCATTATTTAAATTCTCTATATCAGAATTCAAAATATTAGATTTTATAAAAGGAAGAATAAAATTATCAGCCATCTGTCTAATAAGAGTTATATTTAGGTAAGAGTAAATTAAAAAATCTTAAAAGTCATAATAAAATTGAATGTTTAATAATTCCAAATTTAATTTAGCTGTTTTTTTTGATAATACATTTAATGATTTAAAAACTCTATCAAAAGGAGTTATTGCAAAAAATTTATATGCACTTGAAAATAATTCAAATCCTTTTCATTTTATCCAAGATGTCCTAAATGATCAAAGGGGAAATGGCGAAATAATAAATGAGATTCATATAATTGCACATGGTAATGAAGAGGCTATATTTTTTGGTAATAAAAATTTTGACTTCAACGAATTAAGAAAAACAAAAGATAATTTAGAAAATTTAAATTTAAAGAAGATAGTCTTATGGGTTTGTGGAATTGGTAGTAACAAGAAATTTATTGAAGAATTAGGCCAAATCACAGGAGCTGATATTTTCACTAGCGAAAAAATAATTGGCAAAAGAAATCAGAGAACTTTCAATTCTGTTGGGAATTTTATAAATTTTTCAGAAATTATTCATTACCAATTTTTAATGAATTGGAATGGGAGTTTAAATTGGGCACAAGTTGGTTCAGATTTTGAAGGAGAAAGTTCTAATGATCAATCAGGAACATCTATAAGTCTCTCAAAAGATGGATCAATTATTGCTATAGGTTCTCCCCAGAATGATAAAAATGGAAGCAACAGTGGCTCTGTAAGAATACTTCAAAATAACAATGATAGTTGGCAACAAATTGGATCTGATATTTTAGGAGAAACCACATCAGAACAATCAGGATCATCACTAGCTTTATCTGATGATGGGAGGATAATTGCAATTGGTGCAGAAAGAAAAAATACTGATCCTATTGGTAACAAAACTGGTGTAGTAAGAGTTTATAAAAATAATAATAATAGTTGGGAAAAAATTGGTTCAGATATTACTGGAGAGAGTAATTATGACTATTCTGGTACTCTTAGTTTATCTGCAGATGGTTCAGTAGTTGCAATAGGTGCAAAGAAAAATGATGGTAATGGATCTTATTCTGGGCATGTAAGAGTTTTCCAGAATAATAATGATTCATGGGAGCAAATTGGCAATGATTTAGATGGTGATGCTGCTTATAATTATTTGGGATATTCTGTAGATTTATCCTCAGATGGATCCATTCTTGCCATTGGAGCGCATAAATATAACGGAGATGGAGATGGCAAGTATCTTGGTCAAGTTAAAGTTCTTAAGAATATTGATAATAGTTGGGTTCAAATTGGTCAGGATATAGTTGGAGCAAATAATAATGATCATGCAGGAGCAGCGGTTAGTTTGTCTGCGGATGGATCAATAGTTGCAGTTGGTTCATATGGTAATGATGATAATGGTGATGACAGTGGGCATGTAAGGATTTTTAAAAATAATAATGATTCTTGGGAACAGATTGGGAACGATATTAATGGTGCAAGTATCGGAGAAAATTTTGGAAAATCTCTAACTCTATCTGAAGATGGTTCGTTTATTGTGGTTGGAGCTCCATATAATTCTGATAATGGCAGTTCTGCTGGCCAAGTTCGTGTTTTTCAAAATAACAATGGATCTTGGGACTTAATTGGATCAAGTATTGAGGGTGAAGCAGCGGATGATATTTTTGGTAGTTCAACAGCGATATCAATAACGGAAGATGACAAGGTAGTACTAGCAGTAGGGGCTCCACAAAATGACGGTAATGGCTCAAATAGTGGACATGTAAGGGTATACAAATTTGATGAATTTGATCCTACTTTGAGAGAATCCAATCCTTCTCCAGGTCAAAAAGATATTTCAGTTACTCCCGATATATCATTACTTTTTTCAGAGTACGTAGATGTTGGAACTGGCAATATTTATATTAAGAAATATACTGATGATTCCCTAATTGAAACAATTGATGCATCAGGTGCTCGTGTTTCAGGATCAGGTACAAAGACCATTCTTATTGATACTGAAAATAAGCTGGAATCGTCTACACAATATTATATTCAGATTGACGAATCTGCTTTTCGTGATTTAGCTGGTAATTCCTACATAGGTATTAACGACAAAACCTCATTATCTTTCACGACAGCAGATGTTACCCCTCCAACTTTAAGTTCATCCAATCCTTTAAATAATGATGTTGAAATTGTTGTTAGTAATAATATAGAGCTTACTTTTTCAGAACCTGTTGATGCTGAGTCTGGCGATATTGAAATCAGAAAATCCTCAGATGGTTCTCTTGTAGAAA
>CACJCK010000033.1 GCA_902591865.1 uncultured Prochlorococcus sp. | reverse complement strand
TAAAATTCTTTTGCATCCTTTAATATTTACAAAATTTGCTTATAAAATAAAGTGAAAGAAGAGCCTCGTAAAAAGTTACCTAATAAAAAAATAGTTAAGACAGCAAAGTTCGAGGCAAAAGAACAATTTACCAAATCTTCATTAGAAAATTTAAAAACAGAAAACGAACGTCTAATAAAAAACCTTATTGATTCAGGAGAATTTAAACTTAAAGATTGATAATAGTTTTTATGTTAGTGAAAGGAACTTTGTACGGGTTAAGGAACGATTAGGTTCGGGAGTAGGTACGTATAAATACTCAGTAAATAATTAAGAATTCCTAGAGTATCTTCATGGTTGTCGTGAGACTGCCGCGCAAGCTGCAGAAATCAACCATACTCTTTAAACAAGGAATAAATATGACCGATCCAATTCTCTATCTTTCAATGTTCTTGGGACTTACTGGAGTGTACGTTTTAATTTCATCTTTTGGCGATGATGACGACGATAGTAATGACGATGGTGAAAGATATATCTACAACCTTGAATACGTAAAGGTAGGCAAATAGCTTTTTATAACTTCAATAGACTTTAAAGTTGAGAAGGTTATTAATTAATGAATTATGCTATTGTTAATAAATCTCAGGTAGAGATAAGACTAATTAATATTGACCAAGCTAAAGAATTTCTGAAAAAGAATCCCAACTGCAAGAGTCAAATACTTTCTGATAATCAAGTTGTGTTGATCTATTCAATAGACCAAACGCAAAGAATGACATCACTTATTAAGCCTGTGTCTATGACCTTAAACAAAAGAACAAATGAAAAAACTAAACAAAAAATATGCTGAATTAATGCATCAGGCGCAACAAGCTACTGGAAGAAAAGAAGCAGTAGGTTTATTGCATAAAGCAGCAAAGTTAAAAACTAAATTTGATAGCTATAAGATGTGATTACTTATTAACAAATGAAAGTCGACCTAAAAAAGATGGAATAAAGCTTTCTTCCTTTTTATTTTTTTTTGTTTTTTCATTTAATTCAATTACATTATTTTTGGCAGAATCAGAATTATTAATTACTAATTCAAAATTATTAAATATATTAATTTTTCTAGATGCTTGGAATAATCCCTTGCATAAAGAAATAAAAGATAAAAAAGTAATTCCTATTGTTTTAAAGAGATTTAGAAATTGAATAAAAGCAGACATCAAAGACTTAAATATTTCAGCTACATTTTTTAAAAATATACCAATAAGCTCATATATTTGAATGAAGCTTTTATAAAGAGTATCAAAAATAGTAATAATATTTCTAAAGATTGAAGTGAAATCATTAAACAATTTACTTGAAAGTACATTAATTGTATTCTCATCATCTTTGGTAAATATTTTTACGATGCCAAACCAAATAAGAAATGTAGTTAGAAGAGTAATTGAGACTGTAATCATTGAAGAGTATTTTTTTTTAATCAGAGCAATATTTGCTACGAATCGCAATCAAAACAATTACTCATTAGAAACTAAATTTGATCAATACGAGATGATGTAGCCTGTTATTGATTGACAGTCGATCTACAATAAGGGGGAAATAAGCTCCTTTTTTTATGAAGTTAAAAAATATTTTAAAAACTACTGGAGCGCTTCATATCCTGTTGGGGTTGTTAATTATTTCTCTACTAATTTTTTCAGTGGAAACTATTGCAGGCAACGCTTCAAGTGAAACATTGCTTCTTGTTAGAGGTACTGCAGATGTTGTAGCTGCTAGTAATTTAGGAATAGGTTTTTTATTGATTATTTGTAGTTCCATTAAAGATAAAGCCTCCTTAAGAAAAGTTTTATCAGGTGAATTAGCTTTGATGTTTTGTTTTTTGGCAGTAGCTCTATTTAATACTTTTAACGCTGGGACAATTGTTGATGGAGGACCCCCTCCTCCTTTCTGGATTGTTTTGATAGTGAATCCTCTTTTATGTATCTATGGATTAGTTAACAATAAAAATTGAAACGCTTACTAATTGCACCGCTATATTAAATACGATTGACAGTCGATATAGAAATTATAAAAATTAAATATTTCAGTAGATCGGAAGAAGAAAGCAAAAATATTACATGCTTTACTTACTTTTAACCTTGATATGTTTTAAATAAATTTAATTGATTATTTCTATGGAAAAATTTTCCCAAAATCTTCTTAGGCTTTCTCTTTCAATATTATTTTTAAGTTTTCCTATTGGTTTTTTATTCGCAGGTTTTGAATATTTAAATACCAAAAAGTTTTTATCATCAAAATATGATGAATTAAATGAAAAGATAGAAGACTATATTGAGGATATGGAAAAAACTTATCCTGAAACTATAAAATATTTTCCTTCAACTAAATTGGCAGATAAATCTCCTCTTGCAACATTACTTTCACTAAATGATTTAGGAGGAGTAGGTCAGGCAGTTGGACGTTTTCTTAGAGATAATCAAATATGGAAAGACTTAAAAGAAGAGGCAATAGCTGAGAAACAACAACTGACTCCTTATTCCTTTAGACATCGCTTTGCGTATGTTGGTCATAATAGAAAAAAACCAGATGGGACATATCGAGCTCCAAAACAAATTGCAGATGCTATGGGACATACTTTGGATGTTCATCTGAAATCTTATGCCAGATTCATGACTAAAGAACTAGCTCAAAACTTCGATAAAGAATTAATAGAAGCATGATGAATCATTAAATAATTAGGATAAGGTTCTTATTCTTTGCTTAATTTGTGGATATTTTCGAGCCCCAAAATTTTTCTAGGCAGAACTCTATAAAACTAGTTACAAATAAGAAATCCGACTTACGATTTAATTAATAAACTTAGTAATAACAGCAAAATGTATGCAACAATTTCTGAGACAGCAAAGCTATTAGGTTATAAGACCAGGGCAACTATTTATCGACTAATGTCTCAAGGACATTTAGATGATTATCTATGGGAATTAAATGGGAAAACTTATATTTATATGGGTAAAAGAAAAGGCAAAACCCTAGCTAAAAGAATAAGAAGTCTTGTCTTTGATAAGAATGGATTTGAGATATATGACTTTGATCCTGAAAAAGATTTTGAACTAATTAAACAGCTCTAAATATTTAGGTCTCATTAATGAAGGTTTGTCGCTAAAAAATGATCGTGCTTTCAGATGACCCACAATAATATGCCTAGAAAGAACCTAGAGCCGTCAAAATGCCGTCAAATTTCTACCTATTTTTTCTTAAGTGGTAGTAGAAATTACTATTGGCAATATATTCCTCGGACGAGAATTTTCTCTGGTGGTAATGATTTTTAGAATTCTGATTGTTATCCAATAGATAATTACGATCTAGTAATGGGATAAATTCTCTGAGTTTGAATTCTTTGTTTTCTCTCAAAGTAGTTTCCCCATATCTAGCCTGTTCGAAAAAATAAAAATTGAGAAGTTCATAATTCAAATGATCTTGCATTTGTTGGTAGTTATGATTGCTTTCGAAACTATCTACAAGAGAAATTTTTGATAACTCTTTTCTGAAAAGCTTTTGAATTTCATTGTAAAAAGCACAAGCTTCAATTTTTCTATTTAATCCTAAATCTCTCCATTCTGATTCTTTAATACTGAAAAATTTTGCCATAAGCTGATCTCCTTGTTTCTGTAGTTCTTTGTCATATGAAATTATTGAATCCTCTTTATTTTTAAAACCCGACAAATGTTCTATTTCTGTTAGTTCTAATAATCGTCTTGAACCGATACCTTTAACTAAAGGATGCCAATCACTATAGTATTTTTTATATGCGAACCAGTTGTATTTTCTATGTAACTCTAAGCCTCTTTTATCTTGATATTCGTAAGCTGGAATCCTTCCTTCGGCATTTACCCTTGAAATATGATCATGTTTTTTTACCAATTTTCTTTCGGATTCTTTTAAAAATGTGTAATCAATATATGGATGATCATTATCTTTATTAACTTCTTCCCAATATTCTTTAAGTTTATGTTTTAAATCGTTTTTGTACTCAAGGAATGCTGGATGTTTTAAAACAAAAAATTTTGTCTTCTTTGGCAATCTATAAAAATAGTAATCAATAATTGAAGCTACTAAGCCTTCTAAATCCCACCCTTTTACTTTGGGCTTTCCTGTTGATTCCCAGTGAATATGTGATGTATTTCTTCTAACAGATCCCTCATCCTGAAAAAACCTTTCTAATTTTTTGTATTTGACATATTTATTCGAAAAAAGTCGTTTCATCAATTCTTGACATTTTTTATTAGATTCTTTAACTCTTTTTGTTTGAGTTTGTTTTGTCCAAGTAATTGGTGATGCTTGTTTGAGAATTAAATTTCCTTCAAACAAAGCAGCCCTTGCACATAGAACTGGTACTTTTGAATGTTGAAATCTATTTTTATGTTCAAGCCTAAAACTCTCTGCAACCCAAATAACAAAAGCAGGTTTTCGATAATTAGATGCGTAATTCTCTAGTCTGCGTGCATGATCATTATCTGATCGTCCATATTGAACTTCAATAATTACTATTCCAGAAGATGTTGGCTGAACAATATCAATTCTCCCCATATGACCTTGATGACCTTTTTCAACTTTTTGTTCGAAAGAAGCTTCTTCTGTAATCTCCGATCCACATTTAGCTAAAAGATCTTTCAATGTTTTTGAATTCGCAATGGCCTTACTAAGATTTTCTTCATGACCATACTTATGTTTCAAAGTTGAATCAAAGTTTGAATTCATTAATCGAGATCAAAGGGTATTTCTAAAACAGGATTTTTTATCCCTCCAATTTTAGATCGACTGTCAATCAAGTAAATATTAAATGAAATCGTTCAAAATATAATTCCAATCGACTACACCACCTTTAGCTTTAGTCTCCATATCCATTCTTCGAAGCTCCTTTCTGTATTTCTGCCTAAGTGGGCTGTAGTTTTTATCCAGACTCTCCTCTGGGTGGCTTAGATAGTCCATAATGTTTCTTTTAGTCCATAAGTTTTTCATTTAAACATTATCTCCCAGTTATTCTTTCTTTCTACTTTAAATTCTTCACTAGGTTCAAAGTGTCTAAGACTACCGCCTTTTCTTTGCGTTCCATCTTTCTTAGGTTTAGCTAAGTAATCTATATGTCTTTGTTTTATTGTGTCGCTTACTTCTTTGCTACTGAAAATAAAAAAGTTTGGAAGTACATCATCATCACCAACTTCAACAACTACATACCAAAGTTTCTCAAAAGCCTGTTCATTTTTCAAACCCATTAACCATGAACTTTTCTTGCCATCAATAGTTCTTGTCTTAACTTGAATATTTACTGTATTTAAAGTATCTGGTTCAGTTGCAATAACATCTATTAATGTTTGCCCATCATCTGTTTTGCCTGCGATATAACCCCTTTGAGCTAATTGAGCTAAGACATAAAATTCACCTGCATTACCTAAATTCTTATTTTTATTTGCTTCCATTTATAAGTCCAATAATTTTTTCTTTTTAGCTTGAAATTCTTCATCAGAAATTATTCCCTGATCTTTTAGATCAGCGAATTTCTTTAATTCGTCTGCAGCTGAGCTTTTTGATTCGATAGAAGAGCTTTCATTGGATTTAAATTTAACTGCGTTTATAAAAGTATTTGCTACTGTTCGACAATGTTTGCCTTGTATTGGACCTAATCCAATATTTGATACTTTTAATTTCAATTTAGTGGAATTACCTTCAGGAATTACTGTAACTTCAATTTTTGCTGGATTAGAAAAACCAAAACTAAATTTTTCATTTGCAATAAAATCGTTACCATCTTCTTTCTTAACCATTACTTGCATTTCTTTAAAAGCGTACCTGCAAGATTGTTTAACATTCTCAGATTCGCTTTCAATTACAAAACTTTCTTTATGAGATGACATTTCAATATAGTTAATTGCCCCTTATTTTAAATTGATTGTCAAGATAAAAAATACACTCATAAAAAAGAGCCAATAGAAATAAATCTATCAGCTCTAAAGTGCTAGAGAATAATTTTTAATTTACTCTTCAAGACACCTTTTAAGAAAATCAATTTGTTGATTATTCAGTTCTCCTTTTTGAGATTCTATTTGTTCAATTATTGCAATTAATAATCCTGTAGTTTCAGTTAAGTGTTCACAGGAATGCATATAAATTGAAGAGAATCTTGCCATACAATCAACAAACTCACCTCTATTTTTAGTTAACTTAGTAACTTTTATTTTCAGTGAATTCATTAGTCTATCTAATACTTCAGAATCTTTTTTTCTTTTTGAGGACATTGTTATTAAGCTGCCTCCCACTCTTGAAAATTAATAGATTCTTCTAGATCATTATCACTTAATGAAATGTCTTTAATAAAACCTCCCCATAAAGTTGCATTTTCTAAGATCTGATCAATACAAAGTGATCTTTGTTCTTTAGAACGTTTTAGAATTGAATTTGCACCAGTTATATTTTTTTCTATCAATTTGATTTGCTTAGCTACTGCTAAATGAATTTTTTCTAAGAATTCTGGTGATTTAGCTTGAAGATATCTAATCTTGTCTGCATAGATTTTTGCATCAGCATTTTTAGCAAGAGCATTTTCTAGTTCTTTTTGTAACCTTACTTTCTCTAGAGCAAAAGTCCTTAGAGTAATAATTGAGGAAATAACATTTGCTGGTCTTACGACTATCATCTTTGGATAATCATGAACTAGGGTCATCCCAGAACTGAATAATTTATTTTTAGGTTCCAGAGTTGAAACTAAAAACGCATATTCACATCCAGATTTCAATCTATCTTTATGTAATTTTTCATAATGCTTATGATTTTTATTCTCATCAGTTTTTTTAATTAGAAATTCATCTTTCATATCAAACATTATTGATAAAACCTCTCTAGGTCCGTCTATTTCCCTAAATATACGATCACCTTGGCTGCCTGTACTCGCGTCATTGTCTTTCCCAAAACTTGCATTTGGTAAAACACTCGATTTCGGCTTTGATTGATAAAAAGACTTAAATTAATATCCCATAAAAGTTACTACTCATAATTATTCCTTAAATCTAAAAAAATAATAACTTTTC
>CACJCK010000032.1 GCA_902591865.1 uncultured Prochlorococcus sp. | reverse complement strand
TAATTAATTTGATCAAAATTGAGAGGTATTGATCTACAACTCTACAAAATTCATTTTTTTCAGATTTACTTTTTAAGGAAGCAAAAAATACATTATTAGAAAAAATACCCCCCCATTTAGGAATCTCCCTCAAAGAAGTAAAAGAACTTTTATCAACTTCAGAAAGTAATTTTTCGTATTTCAAACCTTGGTTTTGAGATGCCGGGGATAAATCAACAATGGCAGCAGAAACAATATCATTTACCTTAACCAAATCCATCCCAAAAATTGGGATATCAAACTTTGGATCAGGGAAAAAAACGCAATGTAGTATTTTAAGATTTTTTGAAAATTCTGCTACTTCAATATGTAACTTTCTAAATCCCTTTGCTTTATGAAATTCATTCTCAATATATAGTTCTCTGCCTATTTCTTTGGATATTATGTTAGTTAGATTTGGGTCAATTTTTATACTCTTAAGGTCCTCAAGCATGGATCTATGCTCTCTAATATTTTGTAACAACTCCAAAATAAGAGGGTCAGTTAATTTTGTTTTAGTTAAAGATTCAGACAACAAGGCTAAAAAGTACCAAAATAGAATTTAAATAGAGAACCCAAATGTACGTAGGAGATGTTAACTACTACACCCATTCAAGCAAAACTAGATGTGTGTTTGTGGATAATAAAGAATTGCCGCTTATAAGCATTGATATTTGGTGCAAAGCAGGTTCTTCATTTGAGGATGTTGATAAAAACGGCACTGCTCATTTTCTAGAGCATATGATTTTTAAAGGATCTAACAAAATAATGCCAGGTGAGTTTGATCATAAAATTGAATCACTAGGCGGATTAAGTAACGCTTCAACAGGTTATGATGATGTACATTACCATGTCTTAGTTCCACCAAGTAACTTTAAAGAATCACTCGCTCTTTTGACAAATATTGTCGTTGCTCCTGCTTTTAATCCCGATGAATTTATCAAAGAAAAAGGGGTAGTTATTGATGAAATAAAACAACAAAATGATCAGCCTGAAGAAAGATTATTTAATTATTTTTTGAAAAGGGTTTGGTTAAGTCCGAATTATGCCAATTCAATTCTGGGAACTGAAGATAGTATTAAAAACTTGGAGATAAATGACCTTGTGAAATTTCACAGGAAACATTACACTAACGAAAAAATTTGTATTGCAATTGCTGGAAATCTTTCTGAAGAAATTTATAAAATTCTTAAAAAAAGTGATCTATCTGGCATACAAAAAGGTCCAAATTTTATAAATCTAAAAAATAAACCTTCTTTAAAAATTAGGAATGGTAGAGAGTCACTTAAGTTTGATAATTTAGAGTTTTCAAGAATATTTATGGCTTGGTTTATCCCAAACCTAAATGATCAAAAAAATATTATTGGACTAGAGATATTAGCATCAATACTCTCTGTTGGTAGAAACAGTCGATTAGTTAAAATCTTAAAAGAAGATAGTAATCTTGTTGAATCAATATATGTGGATGTAAATGCTGGAGAATTAGGAGGATTATTTATAATGGAAGCAAGTTGTGAGTACAAAGATATTGATTTAGTAGAAAAGCAAATTAATAAAACAATTGATGAAATCTCAAATTGTAAAGCCTTGACTATGGATGAAATAAAAAAAGCAATTAACATTGTGAAAAGTAATTATATCTTTAATTTAGAGACATCTACACAACTCTCCTCATTCTTTGGAAATGAACTTCTCTGGGGGAGAAAATCTTCAATCAATAATTTAGAGAGTCATTTAAAATATTGGAATGACTTGGATAACTTCAAAGAGATCACAGAATATATCCGTGGAGAAAAATTCACTTTAGTTGCATCCCCTAGTAAATGTTAAAAAGGTATTTTTTAAATAATAAAAAAAGGAATTTTTCAAATGCTTCAATTTGGATTAAAGGAGGGAGTGATGTGGATAGTGTTGGCAAAAAAGGCATAAACAAGATCCTAAGCTTATTACTTACCAGAGGATGTGAGGGTTTTAATAATTTCACTCTTTCGGAGTATATTGAGTCCTTTGGGGCAGAATTAAATCAAGAAGTACTTGAAGATGGTATTTCAATAAGCATTAAATCCATAAATGAACATTTCAGCAAATTATTACCTCTATTAGATTTAATAATAAATAAACCAACTCTCTTAGAAATTGAATTTCAAAAAGTAAAAAAATTCTCAATCAATTTTATAAAAAAAGATAAAGAGAATCCATTTAATATCTGTTTTGAAAACTGGAAAAGAATTGTTTACCCAAATCATCCTTATGCCTTTAATACAAATGGCAATGCAAATGATGTCTCAAAGATTAGCTATGAAGATATTTTGCACGAATTTAAAAATTTCAAAAGTCGAGATAAGTATTTGATTTCAAATAATGTAGAAATAAATGGAGTAAATATAGAAACACTAGAAAAAAAACCCTTAGATGAAAAATCAAGAACCATAAATTATGATTTAAGTCCTAATAATAGATTTGATTTCAATAATAATGATTCAAATCAAACAATAATAATGGTGGGGAACCAAACTTGCTCTCGTAGAAGTGATGAATATTTGCCTCTTAAGGTTTTGGAGTCTTATTTATCATTTGGAATGAGCGCTGCTTTATTTAAACTTTTTAGGGAAAAAAATGGAATCACTTACGATTTAGGTGTTTATTATCCTGTTAGGAGTGGGAATGCTCCATTTTTAGTTTATTTATCAGTATCAAATAAAAAAGCGCTTTTTGCTTTTGAACTTTTATCAACTTTATGGAAAGATTTACTTTTAAATCCCTTGTTTGATGATGAAATATTTTTAGCTAAAGAAAAGCTAAAAGGTTCTTTGCTATTGGGAAATCAATCACTAGATGAAATTTTACAGCGAAAAATACAATTATTGAGTTATGGTATTACATCAATTTCTGAGCTCGATTTAAATTCTAAAATAGATGAAATATCTTCATTAAATATCTTTAAACTGACTAATAAGTATTTTTCAAAACCTTTTCTGAGTATTTCTGGTAATGAAAAAATATGTTTAGAAATTTCTAAAAGGTGGGAGCAGAACTTTTAAGTTAGCTTTTCTCAATCTTTTCAATATCGATCAAAAACGAACCTCTTCTAAACTTTACTTCAACAGTATCTGGGGATTTGATTGATAGAATTTCCCCAATTTCATCAATTGCCACTAGATCAGGTGGTCTTAACATCGGCATATTATCTGAAGTCTTCAAGTAAGAGACTGGAGCAATCAACTTAACCTTATCCTTGATTTCAAATTTCATTTATAAATTAAACACATTTCAAGAGTAGTATAAGCATAAAGTTAAAGAAAAAATCAACGAAATGCATTGATTCATTCTAGAATCCCATAATTAACCCTCCACAAATTAATGAATCAGAAATTTAAGACATTATTTTTATGGGCTTTACCTATAGTTTTAGTAATAGCACTCTCCTACCAATTTTTATCTTCAAGTAATGTTGATTCACTTAAATCTAATGGGACTACTGTTGCCCCAAGAAATTCTGCGGTAGCAAGAGTAAGTTACGGCAGATTTTTAGATTACATTGATTCAGGAAGAGTTACATCTGTTGATATTTTTGAGGGAGGCAGAAATGCAGTCATAGAGACAATAGATTCAGATTTAGATAATAAAGTTCAGAGGTTGCGTGTAGATCTTCCCGGCTTAACGCCAGAACTTATAAACATTTTAAAAAACGAGGGGATCAGTTTTGATGTCCATCCAGTTAAAACAGCACCTCCCGCATTAGGAATTTTGGGTAATTTACTTTTCCCAGCTATTTTAATTGGAGGTTTAATTTTGTTGGCTAGGAGGTCGAATGGTATGCCTGGTGGTCCTGGACAAGCAATGCAATTTGGGAAAACAAAGGCAAGATTTGCAATGGAAGCTGAAACAGGAGTTGTTTTCAATGATGTTGCAGGTGTTAACGAAGCCAAACAGGATTTACAAGAAGTTGTTACTTTTCTGAAAAAACCGGAAAAATTTACATCTGTAGGGGCAAGGATTCCAAAAGGTGTTCTATTAGTAGGGCCTCCTGGTACTGGTAAAACACTATTAGCAAAAGCAATAGCAGGTGAAGCCGGTGTACCATTTTTCTCATTATCAGGTTCTGAATTTGTTGAAATGTTTGTTGGTGTTGGTGCTAGTAGAGTAAGAGACCTTTTCAAAAGAGCTAAAGAGAATAGTCCTTGTTTAATTTTTATTGATGAAATAGATGCTGTCGGAAGACAAAGAGGTGCTGGTATTGGAGGAGGTAATGATGAGAGAGAACAAACTCTCAATCAGTTGCTTACTGAAATGGATGGTTTTGAAGGTAATAGTGGCATAATAATAATCGCAGCAACAAACAGGCCCGATGTTCTAGACTCAGCTTTAATGAGACCTGGCAGATTTGATAGACAAGTAACTGTAGACGCACCTGATATCAAGGGCAGGTTATCAATATTGGAAGTTCATGCTAGGAATAAGAAACTTCAAGAGGATTTAACACTTGAAAGCATTGCGAGAAGAACACCAGGATTTACTGGAGCAGATTTAGCTAATTTACTAAATGAAGCTGCCATATTAACCGCTAGAAGGAGAAAAGACTCTATAAGTATTTCAGAAATTGATGATTCTGTAGATAGGATTGTTGCAGGAATGGAAGGTTCTCCATTGACAGATGGCAGAAGTAAGAGATTAATTGCTTATCATGAAGTTGGCCATGCTCTTATAGGTTCACTAGTAAAAGCTCATGATCCTGTCCAAAAAGTGACAGTCATTCCAAGAGGCCAGGCTAAAGGATTAACTTGGTTTACTCCCGACGATGAACAAACCCTTGTTAGCAGAGCTCAACTAAAAGCGAGAATAATGGGCGCTTTAGGAGGAAGAGCTGCTGAGGATGTAGTTTTTGGAAAAGGTGAGATTACAACAGGAGCGGGAGGTGATTTCCAACAAGTTGCTTCCATGGCTCGTCAAATGGTTACGAGGTTTGGAATGAGTAATTTAGGTCCTATAGCTTTAGAAAGTGGGAATCAAGAAGTATTTGTTGGTAGAGATTTAATGACTAGAAGTGAAGTTTCCGATTCCATTTCTAAGCAAATAGATGAAAGTGTAAGAGTTATGGTCAAGGAATGTTATAAAGAAACCTACACTATAGTTAGTAAAAATAGAGATGCTATGGATAAAATAGTTGATCTACTAATTGAAAAAGAAACATTAGATGGTGAAGAATTTGTAAGTATTCTTTCCAAATTCACCAAAATACCTGAGAAAGAAAGAACACCCCAATTATTAGGTTAGCTTTTAATAGGTTTTTTATCTAATACCAAATCAATTAATCCATACTCAACAGCCTCATTTGGAGACATATAAAAATCTCTATCAGTATCTTCTTTGATAGTGTCATAATCCTTTCCAGTTCTTTCTGATAATTCAGTGTTAAGGCGTTCTTTTAAGTACAAAATTTCATCTGCTTGAATCCTTATGTCACTTGCTTGACCTCTAGCGCCACCAAGTGGCTGATGAATCATTATTCTAGAATGTCTAAGGCTGCTTCTTTTACCTTTAGTACCTGCTGCCAGCAAAAATGCACCCATACTAGCTGCCAAACCTACACAAACAGTATGTATATCAGGCTTAACATGCTGCATTGTGTCAAAGATACCCAACCCATCATAAACAGATCCTCCTGGAGAATTTATATACATATAAATATCTTTGTCAGGGTCTTCTGCTTCAAGGAATAATAATTGAGCGACGATTCTGTTAGCAGTTTCACTAGTAACTTGTTCTCCCAAAAAGATTATTCTTTCTCTTAATAATCTCGAATAAATATCAAAGACTCTTTCACTGCCGCCAGATTCTTCTAAGACTAATGGGATCATAATAATATTTATCTGTTTATTAGATATTAACGATATTGAGTCAACATACGCTAACCTTATTAAGGTTTACATATAAAAAATTGAAAGAAAAATTGACTGTTACAGATAGCAAAAAGTTATTTCATGAAAAATTCCCCTACGTTATTCCAGGTTTATATAAAAGAATAGTTGATGAAATGCTTGTCGAACTAAATCTTCTAAATCATCAAAATGAATTTACTCAAGATTATATCTTTTGCATTGGTCTCACTGAAACATTCAAAGAATTAATGAAAGGATACAAACCTGAGAAGCATTTGGATCTTCTTTTTGAATCTTTATGCAGTTCTACAAATTTTGAAGCGAAGGAGATTAATGAAATATCTCAAAAATCACAAAAGGAATTTCAGGAAAAAACATCTAAAGATATTTTGAAATTATTAATAGAAAAAAGTAATTCTAAACTTTATCCTTCAAGGATCTTGAACTTAGGAATATATGTATTAATTTCAAATGCTCAAGATCTCAAAGAGAAAAATGAATCAGATATATATAAGGTAACCTCCGATATTTTTGAGAAGTTAAGCTTGTCAACTAATAAAGCAGAAAAAGATATAGGGATTTATAAAAGCAGCATAGCAAAAATGGAACAAGCAAAAGAATTAATTGAAGAGCTCAAAATCAAAGATAAGAAAAAATCTCAAAAATAATAATCTTTATTTGTTTAATCTTTTTTTATCTTTCCAAGAGACATAGGATATATAAATTACAGCGAAAGTTATGAAAATGAGTAAAACGAATGATGTTAATATAAGAAATTTACTTAAATAGACTTCATAAGTTAAGAATGAAATCATATATCAATGGATCCGTCGCCATTTCTTCCCCAAACAACCATGGCAATTGAAAAAGTAAATATAGCAGCCAATGCTGCCCAACCTATTTGAAAGATCATCAGATTTAAATTTCTTCTATAAATATAACAGAACTTCAAAATTTTTTATCATTTTAAAGCTAAAGTTAATTTCTCAGAAACAAATTTTTCTCAATAGAATATATAAAAATTTTAAATTTGGGAAGGTTAGTCTTAAATCATAGTTCAAATATAGAAGGTCTAATTCCAATTCTCCAAAAGTTAGCTTTAAACATAAATATAAAGACAATTACTCCAGCTGCCATTTCAAGAGTCAGGGGAAGATCCTCTAAATTGATAATTAGATTGTCAGTGAAAACTATAAACGGATATAAAGCAATAGCAAGAAAGGGTAAAACAGCCCAAGAAGTTTTTATTTCAACAGACTTAAGTAAAGATGAATTAAAACAAATTATAGATATTTATAATAAAGGGTAATTAAATAA
>CACJCK010000031.1 GCA_902591865.1 uncultured Prochlorococcus sp. | reverse complement strand
CGCTTTGGGTTTATTAGGTTCTAAAAAAGCAATACCATCTTTAAAACAATCATTAGATGATGCTGATATAGAAGTGAGAATTCAATCTCAAAAAGCTTTAGAGAAATTGAATGTATGAGTAATTCAAATGATGATAATAAAGAAAATGAGGCTAGACAGAATCAAGTAAAAGAATATTTAAAAACTCTAGAATTTATTGAAATTTATGGTGATCTTATCTCATCTTGTGTTGTAAGGAATATAAGAGTTGTTGGAGATTATTTATATTTGAAGTTATTTCTTGGATCAGATCAAATTAAATTAAAAGAAATAATTGAGAGTAAACTAAAAAAATTTTCATGGGCGAAAAAAGTATTTTTAGATCTCAAATTTATTAAAGGAGTAAAAAGGACAATTGCTATTGGCAGTGGAAAAGGTGGAGTAGGTAAATCGTCTGTAACTGTTGGCCTTGCATTAAATTTAAAAAAAAGAGGTTTTAAAGTAGGCATTTTAGATGCCGATGTTTATGGACCTAATATCCCTAACATTGTTGGATTGAATAAACAAGACGTATTGACTAAGGAGGAAAATGGGAAAGTTAAATTTATTGCATTAAATCATGAAGACTTAAAAATAATGTCTGTTGGAATGCTTGCAAAAGCAAATCAATCACTTGCTTGGAGAGGTCCGATATTAACAAGATTACTAAATCAGTTTTTGTATCAAGTTGATTGGGGTGAATTAGATTTCTTGCTTATTGATCTTCCTCCAGGTACGGGCGATACTCAGATAACTCTTCTTCAAGATAGTCCGATAGTTGGGGTGATTTTAGTTACTTTGCCAGGTTCATCATCTTATTCTGATTTAATAAGAACAACGTCCATGTATGAAAATTTTGGGATGCCAATTTATGGATTGGTTGAAAATATGTCTTTCTATAAATGCCCTTGCTGTTCGCATGAGGAAAAGTTATTTATGGATGAAACTATGCCCAATGAAACCATTAAAAGTAAATACAATCTTTTAACAAGTTTGCCCATTCTTAATACTAAATTACGAATTGAGGGCATAAATCTATTTTTAAAAAAAGAAAATAGCAAGTATTTTGATAACGTATGTTCATTAATTGAGCAAAAAGCAAATTTTAAAAATGATTAATTGTCTTCTATCCAAATTTAAATTAGTTTTAATAATAGGTATTCAGAAATAATGTAAAGAAAAGAAATGAAGTATTATCTTCCCAACTTAATAAAAAAAGAATTTAAAGCAATTTCAAGTCAACTTGTCATCTAAAAAACTATGAAAAAAAAGATTTTAGTTTTCATTCTCCTCTTTATTACTTCTTGTGGTACTAAAGATGAACTATCCATTACTGATGAAAATAAATTATTTTCTATAACGAAAGAAAATGCTGTTTTTGTTTGTGGAGGTAAATCAAGATTAATTGAAAGTAAAAATGAAGAAATAATCAAAATAGAAATTAAGGATTCTCCGAGTACTAAAAAAGAAAAATTTGTTCAATTTACTTTTGTTGAAACTGATAGAAAAGGGGGCAAATATAGAATTGTTAATTGTTATCCAAATAAAGATCCAAAAAAATCAATAGTCAAAACAATAACTACTAGTTACAAGCTAAATTAGTTCACTACGAAATGATGTAGTCATTTAATGATTGAGAGTTGATCGCTTGTGGCTATTCTTTAGACCCTTTTTTAATATTATTTTTTCTTCAAAATTTACATTTGCGGATATTTTTCTCTAAAGGTGGTACATTTGCTGGTTTTAATATTAAGTAAACTCTTCTAGATTTTCTAAATAAACATAGTCTTCAAATAAAAGTCTATTGAGAAGTCGATAGATTGTTTTGGTGCTTTTTAATATTCACTTTTATCCAATACTTACGTATTTTTTACATTTTTTAATTTCTTGCTTAACAAAAAGTCTGGCCCAATTATCTACCTCAAGAATATCTTCCAATGAAGGACTCAAATTCAAATTCTCCATATGTGATTCACAAGCTTTACTAATAAAAATTGGAATTTCTTGAAAAGAAATCTTTTCTTTAAGGAATTGTTCAACAGCCATTTCATTTGCAGCATTTAAGACTGCAGGCATAGTCCCAGCAGATTTTCCTGCGGCATAGGCTAGTCCCATGCATGGATATTTAAACTCATCTGGCTCTTTAAAAGTTAATTTTCCAATTTCACTTAGGTTTAATCTTTTCCAATTTGTTTTAAATCTTTCAGGCCAACTCATCGCATATAAAATAGGTAGCTTCATATCTGGCCAACCTAATTGAGCTAATACTGAAGAATCTTCCATCTCAATCATAGAATGAATGATACTTTGAGGGTGGATAAGTATTTCAATATCTTCGTAAGAGGTCCCAAACAAATAATGAGCTTCTATAACTTCTAATCCTTTATTCATAAGAGTTGCAGAATCCACAGTTATTTTCTTTCCCATATCCCAATTAGGATGTGAAGTCGCATCTTCCACTGTGACATGCTTTAAATCCTCAACTGCCCAATCTCTGAAAGCACCACCAGAAGCTGTTAAATGTATGGCTTTTAAACCTTTAGGCATCTCTCCTGTTGAAAAATCTGCATTTTCATAATTAGGTAATCCTTGTAAACATTGAAAGATAGCAGAGTGTTCTGAATCAGCAGGTAAAAGCCTACTATTATTTTTCTTTAATGCCGGAATAACAATTGGCCCTCCCGCAATTAAAGTTTCTTTGTTTGCAAGTGCAATATTTTTCCCCGCATTAATTGCTGACATTGTTGGAATTAGGCCTGCGCAGCCTACTATCCCTGTTACAACAGTGTCTGCCTTGTCCCAGGCTGCAACTGCGTTAATACCCTCCTTTCCACCCAAAATCAAGGGAGTACTATCCAAATCTAAGTTACTAATATTGTCTTTTAAATCCTGTAAGAGACTTTCATCCTCAATTGCAACTATTTCAGGTTTATGCGTTTTAACTTGTTCAGTTAATAAATTAATATTTCTTCCTGCAGAGAGGGCTACGGCTTTAAATTTCTCAGGAAACTCAATAGCTATTTCGAGAGTTTGAGTACCTATTGAACCAGTAGAACCTAGGACAGCAATGTATTTCAATTTTCTCTGATATTTTTAATATCTTCCCATTTAAAGGTGTATTTAAAACATAAAAATTTCAAATTGGTTTTTTTCTTAAAATTTAGATCCTTATCCACGTTGTTATTTCCCTTGATTGATCAATAAGTTCTATACCTTTTTCTTTTAACAAATTCCTGATTTCATCCGCCTTCGCATAATTCTTTTTCATTTTTGCTTTCAATCTTTCATCAATGAGCGATAATATTTCTTCCTCCTTTATTTTATTTTCTTTTACTAAAACTTCTTTTTTAAGACCAAGTACCTCGGTCAACTTTTCAAGAGTTTTAAAATTCTCAAGTAGAAAGAATTTTTCATTTAGGTCTATTTTAAAACCTTCAACCCTTTGAAATTGGTTTAAAAAGTTTTTTAATGGTTTCGCTAAATCGTAAATAATTGCAATAGCACCTGCTGTATTAAGGTCATTTCCAAGAGCCTCAGAAAATTTAAGCTTTTTTTGAGATAATTCAAAACTTATTTTCTCTTTATATTCTTCTTCGAGAGATTCATTTTTTTCAATAGAGCTAAAAGCCCCTTTTGTAAGGTTCATAAAAGAAAGGGCTACATTAATGTTTTTCCAAGCTTCTGAAGCACTCCTTAAAGCTTCTTCAGTAAAATCGAGTGGTTTTCTATAATTCACAGACATAACAAAATATCGCAAAGTCATAGGGCTTATACCTGACTTAATTAGCTCTCTGATAGTTTTAAAATTTTTAAGGGATTTACTCATCTTTTGTCCATTTACATTGACCATCCCGTTATGTAACCAATAGTTTGCTAGCTTTTTGCCATTGGCTGCTTCTGATTGGGCGATTTCATTCTCATGATGAGGAAAAATCAAATCAGAACCACCTAAATGGATATCAATAGTATCTCCTAATTCATCTTTAACCATCGCCGAACATTCAATATGCCATCCTGGTCTACCTTTACCCCATGGCGAATCAAAAAATGGTTCATCATCTTTGGCTTTTTTCCATAGTGCAAAATCTTGCGGATTTAGTTTCTTACTATTTTCCTCATTAGCCATTCTTCCTTGCTGATTGATATTTTGTTCTTGTATATTTTGATTACTTAGCTTTCCATAATTTTTATTTTTAAAAACAGAATAATAAACATCTCCATCTCTAGAGTATGCATAACCTTTGTCCTCGAGGATTGTTATGAAGGAGCAGATATTGCATATATGATTAGTTGCTCTTGGCATACTATCCGGTCGCATTATCCCTAAAGAATCCATATCTTTATGAAATTCAATAATATTCTTTTCAGATACTTCCTTCATTGAACTGCTTTCTTCTTTTGCTCTTTTTAAGATCTTGTCATCAATATCTGTAAAATTTTGAACATACTTCACTTTGTAATCACTGTAAATTAAAAATCTTCTCAATACATCCCAAGCTATATAACTTCTGGCATGACCAAGATGACATAAATCATAAACAGTTACACCACAACAATAAATTTTTACTACATCATCAATAGGCTTAAAAACCTCAACTCTTCTGCTTAAAGTATTAAAAAGTTTGATCATCTTAAATTAAGTATTTCATAAGGTTTATTTTGTCTCCATCCAATTGTTTCCAATACCAATATCAACTAAAAGAGGCACATTTAATTTTACACAATCTTCCATAGTCTTCTTTACTAATTTCGTCGTAATTTCCAAAGAATCTGGTTCAACTTCAAACAATAATTCATCATGAACTTGTAAAAGCATTTTTGCGGGAACATTCATTTCTATGAATTTCTTATTTAGTTGAACCATTGCAATTTTAATAATGTCTGCACTTGAACCCTGAATTGGTGCATTAGCTGCAGCTCTTAATGACTGTGCTTCCATGCCAGCCCTTCTTGCAGATTGCAGGTCAATTTCGTAAGGATCTTTACCTATTAATCTTCCAAGTCCATTTTTATCAAACTTAAATTCTCTTTTTCGACCAAAAATTGTTTTTACATAACCTTTTGATAAGGCAAGCCTTTCTTGGAGTTCAAGAAATTTGAAAATTTTTGAATATCTTTCTTTGTATTTTATTAGGAATTCTTTTGCCTCTGGAGTACTTACTCCTGTTGAACGGGCAAACTTTTTTATACCCATACCATAGATAACTCCAAAATTTATTGTTTTCCCAACTCTCCTTTCGTCGGATGATATTTCTTCTTTCTCGAAAATTAATCTTGCAGTCAAAGAATGAATGTCATCATTTTTATGAAATGCATTAATTAATATTTCTTCATCCGCTAAGTGAGCAAGTATTCTTAATTCGATCTGAGAATAATCAGCTGATAAAAGTTTCCAATTTTTTTCAGGCAAGAATGCTTTTCTGATTCTCCTACTAAATTCAGTTCTAACCGGAATATTTTGAAGATTAGGATTGCTACTACTGAGTCTTCCAGTTGCTGTAGCAGCTTGATTAAAGTTTGTATGAACCCTTCCTGTCTTTTCGTTAATAAGATTTGGAAGAGCATCAATATAAGTACTAAGTAATTTGCTGAGAGTTCTATATTTTATTAAATGTTGGATTATTTCATGCTCGTCGACTAATCTCTCAAGAACTACTGCATCTGTACTCCATCCTGTTTTTGTTTTGCGTGATTTCTTTTTATCTAAATTTAATTTTTCAAATAAGATCTCACCGAGTTGTTTTGGTGAAGATAGATTAAAATTTTCTTCTGCTAATATATAAACTTTACTTTCAATATCTTCTAAGGTACTTTTAAGTTCTTTTGAGAGTTTATCTAAATAAGGGATATCGATGGTTATTCCATTCATTTCCATTTGAGACAATACCGGCTCTAAAGGCAGCTCAATTTCTTCGAACAATTTGATTAATTCATCTTTTCCCTTTGAAAATCTTTCTTTAAAAATTTTGACAATCTTAAAAGTTAGAAATACATCATAACCGCAGTAAATACTTGCTTCATTAATATCAACAAATGAAAAGTCTTTATTTTTCCCAACTGTTTCTTTAAATGAGGGGGGCTTAAATCCAAATAATCTAAAACTAATTTCACTTAACCCATGCTTCTCCTGGTTATTAAGAATGTAGTCTGCTAACAAGGTGTCAAAGGTTACGCCTTTAAGATCAAGTCCATGATTACAAAATATTTGCCTATCAAATTTAGAATTTTGGAGTGCCTTTTCTTTCTTCGGATCTTCTATCCAAGTTCTTAGTTTTGAGAAAACATCTTCAATTGATAATTGATTGGGGGTCTCTTTTTTTGTTTGATGACCAAGAGGTATATAAAATAAATCATCATTTTCTTCTCCAAGACATAACCCTATCCCGACAAGTTCTGCATCGATTGGATTTAAACTATTGGTCTCTGTATCTAAAGAAACTATCTCATTGGTCTTGTCTAATCTTTGAATTAATTGATCAAGTAATTCGAAATCATTTACAATAATTACCTCAATTTTAGGGATTTTATTTTCACTATTTTCTAATTCATTTTTACTGGAGACTTTTGGTGGATTCCCCTCCTCTTTAGCTACATTATTTTTGTCAAAACCACCTTTGCTGAAAGTTGAATTGAAAATATCAATTTGTCTAAGTAGTGTTGATAATTCAAGTTTTTGCAGTGACTTTGAAAGTAGTTCTTGATTTATATTTTTTAATTCATAACCGTTACTTAAAATTAAAGGCACCTTAGTATTTATTTTTGCTAAATCCCTAGAAAGAAAAGCATTATGCTTATCGTTTCTTAACTTTTCTATGACTGAACCTTTGATGAATCCTTTATATTTTTTATCATTGTTCTGCTGAATCTTGTCCAAAGCCTGATAGATTCCATCAAGAGTGTCGTTCTCTTTTAGTAGATTAATTGCAGTTTTTGGACCTACTCCTTTAATACCCGGAATATTATCAGAACTATCACCAGTTAGAGCTTTAAGATCAACTACTCTTTCTGGAGAAACACCTAATTTTTCTTTTACTCCATCTTCATTCATAAGAGTTGGATTACCACTTTTTGCATATGGACCACCACCCATATAGAGTACATAAATATCTTTTTGATCATCTACTAATTGAAATAAGTCCCTATCTCCAGAAAGAATATTCACGCACCATCCTTTAGAAGAAGCATCATTTGCAATTGTGCCTAGGAGATCATCTGCTTCGTATCCTGGAGATTTAAAAATTGGTAAATTAAGGCTTTCTTCTAAAATGATTTCTAGTTGTTCAATATCCTGAAAAAAAACATCTGGTGCTACATCTCTATTGGCCTTATAGTTCGGATCTAATTCATGTCTAAAGGTTGGTTTTTCGGTATCAAAAGTAATACAAACACCCTCAGGACTAATATTTTTGCAATTATCCAGAAGACTTTTTAGAAATCCATAAGTGACACTTGTTGGAAATCCCTCTTTGGTGGTTAACCCTCCATCAATACCTTTGCTAAATGCATAGAAGCTTCTAAAAGCAAGTGAGTGGCCATCGACTAAAAGTAAAATTGGTTTTTTAGAGTTTTCAGATTTTAAACTCATTTTCTCTTCTTAGCCCAAGGTGGAATATCAATAAAGATTTG
>CACJCK010000030.1 GCA_902591865.1 uncultured Prochlorococcus sp. | reverse complement strand
TTATCGATTAAAACTCCAATAACAATTTTCCCTACATCAGCACCATAATTCCTATAGTGAAAAATACTTATCGACCAATTAGATTTCATATTATTTAAGAAATTTATTAATGCTCCAGGTCTTTCAGGAAACTCAAATCTGTATAAAATCTCTACAAAGTTTCTATTATTCATTTCTTTAAAATTTTTTGGTAATCTTCCACCCACCATATGTCTTAGATGATTTTTGGACAATTCATCATCACTTATGTCAATAAATGGGTACTCTGAATCTCTAAATTTATCCAGTAGATTTTTTTTATCAATTAATCCATAGACTTCAACTCCTACAAAGATCTGGGCATTCTTAGAATTTGACATTCTATAGCTAAATTCAGTTAAATTCCTATTATCTAGTAACTTACAAAAATCAATTAAACTACCAGCACGTTCAGGAATTTCAACAGCCATCATTACTTCTTTACACTCACCAAGTTCAGCTCTTTCCGCTACGAATCTAAGCCGCTCAAAATTCATATTTGCACCACATGCAATCGCAACCATTTTTTTATTTGAATAATTTGAATTAAAAATATCTTTTTTCATTCCTGCAATTGATAATGCTCCTGCTGGTTCTAGTATTGATCTAGTATCCTCAAAAACATCTTTTATAGCAGCACATATTTCATCGGTATTAACCCTAATCATCTTATCTATATATTTTTTCCCAATATCAAAAGTATTTTTACCAATTTTTTTAACCGCCACACCATCTGCAAATTGACCGACAGAAGATAATTCCACAATTTTTGATTCTTCCAAGGATTTTGTCATAGCGTCTGCATCTTCAGGCTCTACTCCAATTATTTTAACTTCAGGCCATATTTTTTTAATATATAAAGAAATTCCTGATATCAATCCACCACCACCAACAGCAATATAAATTGCATAAGGTTTTTCCTTTAGTTGCTGTTCAAGTTCAATCGCTATAGTTCCTTGTCCAGCTATCACATCTAGATCATCAAAAGGATGAATAAAACATAAATTTCTTTCTTGGCTAATCCTTATTGCCTCTTTGTAAGTTTCATCATAATTGTCACCAAATAATATAACTTTTGCTTTTAAATTTTTTACTGCATTAACTTTTACTTGAGGTGTAGTAATTGGCATTAATATGGTTGCTTGGCAATTTAATTTGAGAGCACTAAGTGCGACACCTTGAGCATGATTTCCAGCACTTGAAGTAATTACTCCCTGAGTAAGCTCTGATTTACTTAGCTTACTCATCTTGTTGTATGCTCCTCTTATTTTGAATGAAAATACATCTTGAAGATCTTCTCTTTTCAGAAAAACTTCATTATTAAGTGTATTACTTAAATTATGGGCTTTCTCTAGCGGTGTTTTTTTTGCTACTTCATAGACTTCAGCTTGAAGTATTTTTTCAAAATAATCATTCATATATATATTTTTAGCATTAATTATTAATCTAATAAAACATTACATGATCTATTTCATAAAAAGTACTCATTTTGACCCTCGGCGTTTTAGATTATATAGATACCAATTTTTGTTAAATGCTTTTAAGTGAGTTAAGTCATCCAAATCAACTTCATGGCTTAACAGTTTCACAATTAGAGGAAATTGCTTGTCAAATTAGAGAACGACATCTTCAAGTAGTATCTACAAGTGGTGGACATCTTGGTCCAGGATTAGGTGTGGTTGAGCTGACATTGGCTTTATATCAAACTCTTGATCTTGATTTCGATAAAGTTGTTTGGGATGTAGGACATCAAGGTTATCCTCATAAATTAATAACAGGACGTTTCAGTCAATTTGATTCCCTTAGACAACAAAATGGAGTAGCTGGATATCTCAAAAGAAGTGAAAGTAAATTTGATCATTTTGGTGCAGGACATGCAAGTACTTCTATTTCTGCTGCTTTAGGAATGGCAATAGCAAGAGATAGAAAAGGTGAAAATTATAAATGTGTAGCTGTTATTGGAGATGGAGCACTAACTGGGGGAATGGCATTAGAAGCTATAAATCATGCAGGTCACTTACCAAATACTCCTTTAGTTGTAGTATTAAACGATAATGATATGTCTATTTCACCTCCAGTTGGAGCCCTTTCATCTTACTTAAATAAGGTAAGAGTTAGCCCACCATTACAATTTTTGTCCGATAGTGTTCAAGAAAGTGTAAAAAATATTCCATTAATTGGTAAGGATATTCCTGAAGAACTAAAAAATATTAAAGGAAGCGTTAGACGACTAGCTGTGCCAAAGGTTGGAGCTGTTTTTGAAGAACTTGGATTTACTTATATGGGTCCAATTGATGGTCATGATATTGGAAATTTAGTTAATACTTTTAACGCAGCCCATAAACTTAAAAAACCTGTACTTGTTCATGTTGTCACAACAAAAGGGAAAGGTTATCCCTATGCAGAAGCTGATCAGGTTGGGTATCATGCACAGTCTGCATTTGATCTTACAACTGGGAAATCTATTCCATCTAAAAAACCTAAGCCTGTTAGTTATAGTAAAATTTTTGGTCAAACCTTATTGAAAATATGTGAACAAGATAGCAAAGTTGTTGGTATTACAGCAGCAATGGCCACAGGGACTGGTTTAGATATATTGCAAAAAAATATTCCAGATCAATATATCGATGTAGGAATAGCAGAACAACATGCAGTTACTCTTGCTGCAGGAATGTCGTGCGATGGTCTTAAACCTGTTGTAGCTATTTATAGTACTTTTCTTCAACGAGCATTCGATCAATTAATTCATGATGTTGGTATCCAAAAATTACCTGTATCTTTCGTACTTGATAGGGCTGGGATAGTTGGAGCTGACGGTCCTACTCACCAAGGTCAATACGATATCAGTTATATGAGATCTATACCTAATTTTGTATTGATGGCCCCTAAGGATGAATCTGAATTACAAAGAATGTTAATAACTTCAATTAATCATAATGGTCCTACAGCTCTAAGAATTCCAAGAGGTTCTGGATTAGGGGTGGCTGTAATGGATGAGGGTTGGGAGCCTTTAAATATTGGCGAAGCTGAAATAATTGAAGAAGGAGAAGATATTTTAATTATTGCTTATGGATCAATGGTTGCATCAGCTATTGAAACAGCTAGGATCCTAAAAAATATGAACATTAATGCATGTATTGTTAATGCAAGATTTGTAAAGCCTCTAGATAAAAATCTTATTATGCCTTTAGCAAGTAGGATTCAAAATGTGGTAACTATGGAAGAAGGAACCTTAATTGGTGGATTTGGTTCTGCTGTAGTTGAGTTACTTAACGATAATGAAGTAAATATTCCTGTATACAGAATAGGTATACCCGATGTTTTAGTTGATCATGCTTCACCTGATCAGAGTAAAGAAAAATTAGGACTTATGCCTGATCAGATGGCAGATAATATTGTTAAGAAATTTAAGTTAAATAATTAAAAATTTAATAAATAAATTTTATAAAACACCACGTGAGGCTAATCCTAAGATTGCACCAATTCCGAAAATATGACCTAGGCAATTAGCACCTACAACCGATGCGTGACTTAAACCACCATAGAATTTTGAATTAGGTATTTCAAAACCTTCATTAGGTTTTCTAATTGTTGCTCTAGCAATTGCATAAGCAAAAACATTACATGCAATCATAACAACGGCGCACTTTGGTGACCATTCGAATGTTGCTGGAGCAGAAGCAGCTGCAAATAATGTAGTAATCATAAAAAATCGTTATTTTCATATATTCTCTAATACTTTTACCTAAAAAACATAAAATTGTAAAAGGTCTTAAGAGTTGTTTACTTCTAAGCTATTTAGAATCTTTATGAAACCCAACAAAATAACAAAATCGCTTAGGGTTAAGAAAGATTCTGCTAAACCATGCAAGAAGTCAACTTCAACAAGAGTTTTATTGTAGTAATTTAATGCATAGATAGAAACTACTATTGTTATAAAAACAAATAAAACTGTTAAGGAATAACCTGTTTTTACTAATTTATTTACAGATTTAATTTTATATAAGTAAAACAAAAAGATTGCATATGGAAATATAGATGCTGCGAATAAAGCTGTATTGTCAATTGAAGCTAATTTTTCTATAAATTTTATAAATAAATCATTCATAAGTCTCTTTCTTTTTAAAAATAGTGAATGATGCAATAGCTAATGTTGAATTTCCAATAAATGTAAATATCCCTTGAAGCGTAACTAATCCATACAATGCCTCTTGATTATCATAGATATGCCAAGTTATAGCGCACATAGCTCCTATTAAGTTTGGGACCATAGCTAAGCTTAACCAAAAAAATAAATTATATTTTTTATATGTAGAAATTTTGTATATGACAAAGATGATAAATATCCATTCAATAACTGAAGAGATATGAATTAGCCAAGTTCCAAATGATAGCTCGTGCAAAATTTATATTTTTTTCTTTAGTAAATTAAGTACTTCCTTGGCATGATTTATAGGTAAAACACTTATCCATCTATAAGAAATTTCCCCTTCTGGAGAAATCAAAAAAGTATTTCTATCTGAAAATGGAGGAATCCAAGAACCATATTTATCACTAATAATTCCATCGGGATCAGATAATAAAGTGTAGTTTATGGATTTCTCGCTGCAGAAACTTTCATGAGAATCTTGATTATCAGCACTTATGCCAACAATTTCGGCATTATATTTTGAAAAATCTTTTTTTAATTCCGAAAAACCTTTAGCTTCAAGAGTGCAACCTGCTGTAAAGTCCTTTGGATAAAAATAAATAACAATCCACTTACCTTGAAAATCATTTAATTCCCATATTTTTTTTGATTTTATGTTTTTATTAAAACCTTCTAATTGAAAGTTTGGAGCCTTATCCCCTACCTCAGGAGCGAAGTCAAAAGCTATTGCTGAATTAAAATTAAATAAAAAAATAAATGGTATTAATATACTTACAACTAAATTTCTCATCAAATTTAGAATTTTTTTAAATCAACTCCATTTGTTTTAGCAAATTTATCCAATCCTACTTTTTGTACAGATTTTAGTGCTTTGGTACTAATTTTTATATTTATCCATTTATTGCCTTCTTCCCACCAAAGTCTCCTTTTTTGGAGATTTACTTGTTGCAATTTTTTTGTACGAATATGTGAGTGACTTACAGCCATCCCATTATTAGCTTTTGCTCCAGTCAGTTCACAAATTCTTGACATATAATTTTATTATATCTCTTAAAATTTTAACACACGACTCAATTTGTTGAATTAAGCAATTCTGAAATTAGTTCAGCGTTATTATTTTGTAAATTAATAATCTGTTCTTGATCTAATCCACCAACAGATAATTTAGCCATATCGTAAACATGATTTGCAATTTTAAATGCCAATGGATTTTCTGTAGGGTCTTTTTTATCAATAATTATTTTATTACCTGTAATTTTATTAAGCCCATCAATAAGAGGATGTTCCTTGTTAATTAAAAGCACATGATATTCAGGCAAGCCAGGCATCTTTTGTTCCATGTAAGCACCCATATCATTAATTCTTCTCATTTGCTCTGGAAGTAATATCATCGCAGGTGGTGCACCTTTATTTGAAAGTGACTGAACTTTAACTGTTACTTTCTCATTGTTAAGTGCTTTTATAATCGTATCTCTAAGATTTTCTGTATTCGATTTGCCATCCTTATCTACAATTTCTTTAGATTCTTTATCTTCAAGTTCATTTATTTCTGAATCAACTCTTTGGAACTGATAATCTTCGTTTTTACTTTCTAACCAAGGAAGAAATTGTGAATCAATTAAAGGGTCTGATTTAATAACTTCTTTGTTATCAGATAAGCAGATATTTAATGCGCTTGACTGAGCAATCGAATCTGAACAGTAAATTATTTTTTTAGAGTCAGTTATCTTATTTCGATCTTTGTAATTTGCCAGAGTTGTGAAATATTTATCATTGGTTTTGATAAGCGATTTATTTTCTATATGTTTGGTGACGTCTTTCTCAGGATTTATGATTGTTTCAAAAATTATGCTGTTATCTACTAAATCAGCAAATTTCTCATCTTCGATAGCACCAATTTTAATAAAAGCAGAAATAGAATCCCAAATTTCAGCATAAAATTCTGGGGAATTTTTAATCAAATCCTTCAGTTTATTGGCGATTTTTTTTGAAATAAATGATGATATAGATCTTACTTTTCTATCTGTTTGTAATGCGCTTCTACTAACATTTAGCGGTATATCTGTAGAGTCAATCACTCCTCTTAGAGGTAAAAGGTATTTTGGTACAATCTCTTTAATTGAATCGCTTACAAATACTTGATTACAAAATAGTTTAATCTCTCCCTTTTCCCAATCAGCTCTACCAGACAACTTAGGAAAATACAATATTCCTTGGATGTCATATGGATAATCAGTATTTAGATGAATCCATAAAAGTGGATCTCCCTGAAAAGGATAAAGGTATTTATACAATTCAATGTAATCTTCATCTTTTAATTCACTAGGTTGTTTTCTCCAAGGAGGGTTTTTCTTATTAATCGTCTCACCTTCTAATAAGACATCTATTGGCATAAAATCACAATATTTTTTTATTAATGATTTAATCCTTTCAGGCTCAATAAACTCTTTTTCTTCCTCTAGTAGGTGAAGTATCACATCTGTACCAATTGTCTCTCTTTCAGACTCGTCTAACGTGAAATTTGGCGAACCATCACATGACCATTTGAAAGCTTTTGATTCTCCAATCGCTGATTTAGTTAATATATCAACTCTATCTGACACCATGAAACTTGAATAAAAACCAAGTCCAAAATGACCTATAAATTCATCATTATCTTTTTTGTATTTTGTTAAAAATTCCTCTGCGCTGGAGAATGCCACTTGGTTTATGTATTTCTTAATTTCTTCATCGTTCATTCCAATTCCATTATCAGAAATCGTTAGAGTATTTTTTTCGCGATCAATAGATATTTTTACTTGAGCTTCTTCAGTATTTTCGCAGTCGCCTGCCATAGAAGCCATTCTTCGTTTACTTATTGCGTCAACACCATTACTAACAAGTTCTCTTAAAAAGATTTCATGGTCAGAATAAACTGCCTTCTTAATAATTGGGAAAATATTTTCGGTATTAATACGAATTTCGCCTTTTTCCATTTAAAAAAAATCAAACATTTAAATCTTATTTCCTAAAAACTAGTTAATCAAGTTTAATTAGGAGTATTGTCCGAACAATATATTAATTTAAATACTTAAATATACTTTTAAAAGGTTTTATTTAACCCACAAAATCTCACTACAATTGTTTTCTTTCATTATTTGATTTGCTTTGGCTAAGTCATTACATGGATTTAAATGTAATACGGCAATATTTCCTCTTTTCTGTTGTTCTTTTTGTACATTCATACTTTTTTCTAATAAATAGGAATCTTTAAACATTAATAAAATCTTTTTTTTATCTGTCTTTTCTTCCCTAATTAAATTTCTTAAAATATCTATTGATATTGTAAATCCAATCCCATTTATGATTTTCTCAGTAGGACTAAAGAATCTTACTAATTCATCGTATCTGCCGCCTTTTGCAATAACGCTTTTATTATTACCATCATCTCCTATAAGTTGAAAAACTATTCCTTCATATAAATTCAGGTGCGGTTGAAAAGTGGGATCAAGTTGTAATTTAATACCATATTTACTTGATATTTTTGATAATGTTTCAAATAAAAAATTTAAGTCATCTAAAATTTTACTAGTACCATATGTGTTTTTCAATTTTTTTAATATTGCAATTGGTTCTCCTCTTGTGAATAAGAGATCTTTAAGAATATATTTATCATCTTCATCAATACCTAATTTAGATAAATTATCTTGATCAAAATTTACTAGACTTTTCTTGATTTCTTCAAAATTATTATTCCTAAATTTATTTAAGATTAAATCCATTATTTTTGTGGTGCTTACTAGTAGAAATAAATTACAACCATCCTTCAGATTAATATTATCGATTGCATCAAACAAAATATTAATAACTTCAATTTCTGGGTATTTTGTATCATATCCAATTAATTCAATTCCACTCTGCAGTTTTTCTTGCAACTTAAATGAATTTTTACTATTTTGTTTTTTATCAAAGACCATTCCATTGGTGAATAATCTTATAGGTCTTTTCTTATTTATTAATCTAGTAGATGACAATTTAATAATAGATGTTGTCATTTCTGGTCTAAGGCATAATGAATTATTACTTACTATTCCCACAAGCTGATTTTCATCAATAACTCCACGTCCTTTTATAGTCTCTAAAGTATTTATAAATGATGGTGAAACCTCTTCATAGCCCCAGAGTTTATAAATACTATTTAAATTATTGATGATATTGGAGTTGTTTTTTACATCGACTAATTTAATTTCTTTTATATCTGTCATTTTATATTTAACGAATTTTAGGTATAGAGATTTTTTTTAAATGGAGAAACTTTATCTAGTTCATTTTTTAATTCATTTTCAAGGTTGGGAGAACAAGCTAAAAT
>CACJCK010000029.1 GCA_902591865.1 uncultured Prochlorococcus sp. | reverse complement strand
TGATGAATAAAGACCTGATTTAATCCCAAAAAAAAAGGAACAAAAAACTCTTAATAAATAAAAATTAAATTTTACATATTTAAATAAAAAATATCTTCAAAAATAAAAAAAAACATTAAATAATTATTTGCTTAATTCTTCTCGCAAATATTTAATCCATGAAAGTTTTCATGAACTCGAGAGGTTAGAATATCAAAAAAGTTTTATTTTAGAATATGGCTAGCCAAAATTATTTAATTGCAATTGCTTTAATAGAGCAAAACTTAGTAAGAGCTATGCCTCTTGGAGGTAAAGAAATTATAGATAATTTGGAGGAATCAGAATATTTTAAGAAACTTGGAGAAGAGGTTATTTTAAATCTTCTAATGAGAGTTTTTCAAAGAAGTGATGAAGGTGCTTTAAAAAGGGCTTCTGAAGAAACAGGTTTGCTTTTGGTTCATATGCATCCTAAAAGAATGCAGAAAGAGCTTCCATTTATAAAATCTGAATGGATAAGAGACGGAGATACACAACAATTTTTAAAATACCTTGGCAATCTCTCCAAAGAAGTATGGACTGCATCTTTCGTAAAATACAAAGGTATTGAATTGACTTCTATCTCGAAGAATGATGAGATCTAAAAAATATTAAAAATATTTTTTTTTCAAAGAATTTCTTTCTTTACAATATTATTTTCCCTTGTAACTCTAAAGCAGTTTTTACCATTACCAAAATCTATTGCGGAATAGTCAAGATCATTTTTGATATGCAAGGCACAATTGCCCTCAATACAAATACAAGATTCAATAATTTCTCTCTGAATAATATCATTAACGTAAGGTTCCCTCTCATTCTCTTCATCGAAATGGGGGCAGGCAATACCTTCAACTATACCTAAGCAATCAATTATGGCTAATTCTTTAGCATAAGAATCAGTTATACCTTTATCAAACCAGCAAATAGCCCCAGCACTTACACCACTCATTAATATTCCTTTTTCATAAGCATTTCGCAAAATTTTATGTAAATTCCATTCTTTCCAAACAGCTAACATACTTTTTGTATTTCCTCCGCCAACATAAATGATGTCTTGAGTTAAAACTTTCTCTTCTAAGTTTTCTGTTCTAGAGAAGAAATCAATATGGCTTGTTATACAATCAAGTTTAGAAAATGCTCTATAAAAATTTAGTTTGTACAAACTACTATCACCCGATGCTGTTGGAATAAAGCAAATTTTAGGTCTTTTTTTATTACTTAAAGAAACTATATATTTTTCAATTTCAAGAGAGCCTAATGAACGTCCAAACCCTCCTCCCCCAATTGCGACTATATTTTTACTAGGCATATTAAATAATAGATTTGTATATGAATTTAAGACAAATTACCATTAAAGATCAACTGGAATTAAAGAAGGTTTATTTTGATTCAATTCAATCATTAGATGAAAAAATTTATAGTCAAGAACAAAAAAGAGCTTGGTCAAGCCAAGCTTGGAATAACCCAAATTTTGATAAGTCAATAATTAATGGAAAAGGATGGCTTATAAGTAAAAAAGGAAATATTATTGCTTTTGCCACAAGATATCCAACCGATAAAATTGCGCTATTTTACTGTAAAGGTAAATTCCAAAGAAAAGGCTACGGCTCGAAGTTAATTTATAAATTAGAAGATGAAGCAAAGAAAGAAGGTTTAGAATCTATTTATACTGAAGCGAGCTTAATAAGTTATGAATTGTTTCTTAAAAATGAATGGGAAATTATACGTAAAGAAAAAGTCATTATAAATAACATTTTTTTTGAAAGATATAAAATGACTAAAATTATAAAAATTAATTAATTTATTAATAATGTCTGGGAAAAGCAAGGGATTAATTCTGATTCAAAGGGTTCTAATTTGGGCGTTATACTTTTTTTCAGGATTTATACTTTATTCAAACAAAGGTATTTTGCCTTCATTGTTAATTACTTTCTCAAGAATTATTTATCCATTATCTATTTTTTGGTTACAAATAAGAATTAAAAAAAGAACCAATTTTCTGCCTATTGATTCAAAAATGACAACTTCACAATTGTGGTTCAATTTATTACCCGTTATTGCATCTCTATTAACTGTAATTTTTTCTTTAACTAATTTATTCTTATATATCCTAGGGAAGTTAATTAACTCTTCAATAAATTAATTATTAATTATAAGTCTTAGAAATTTCTCTCATAAAAAACATAATGTAAAGAAATTTGTCTTTTACTTAAAATTGTATAAATTTTAAATAGTGATCAATAAATTCATGAAAAATATTTCATTAAAGGGAAATATTAATTTTGATAAAAAAAAAGATATAAATGATTATGAATTATTCTCTTTAAAAATCACAGATAGTTTATATAAAAAAGATATTGGCAAATTCCTTGAGACTCTCTCTTCTCACTTTATTTAGGAAAATATTCTTTTTCTGATCTTCAAATTCAAACAGTCCCATTAATAAATAAGTATTTTAGGGATAATAAGTTAAACCCTAAGAATACTCCAATGCAATTATTCCTTGCTGACTGCCATTTTCCAGATATTGAGAATCAAGTGAAAGCTTATCAATTATTTGTAGAATCTTGGGAAAACGGTGAAATTGCGACATCAGATAAAACAGATAAATTTGAGATGTTATTTAGAGTTCATGCCCCAGGGGAGGGTAGAGTAGTTTGTTTATGTAAGGCAGAGAGTGATAAAGAAATTTTCCAACATTTTGCTCCATGGAGAGCCAAATTTGGTATTCATATGGAATTTACACCTGTAATAAGTTGCCAAAATGTTGTTGATTACCATAAAGATTTGTTCAAAACTTTAGGGTAATTAGCTCAAATCTAAAATTTATTGTGATTAAACCTTTTTCCAACCTTATTTATAAAAAAAAAGATAGAAATTTTCCTTCTTCAAAAAATAAGCTTAAGAAAGAAGAAAATGTCAAATCTAAACCATTAATAATACTTGGTTTTATTATCTCATTAACTTCTATCTTTTTACTTTTATTAACCATTAATAATAAATTTGGATGATATATGAGTAAATAGAACTATTATCAGGGAACAAATATGTTCTATTATTAATTTAAAATAACTAACTAAATGGCGTTTAACGAAGGAGGGATGGCATCAGGCCTTTTGATCATCGCAGTATCAATAGTTTTTGCTGCCGGTTTTGGATTTTTAGTCTTACATTTTGTACCTGGAACTCCATTTTAGGTTATCCAACTGAATTTGATTCACCAAATATTTTAAACATTAACAGTTTCTAAATCCTGTATTTGATTATCATCAGAATTAGATTTCTTCTTTAATCGATAGGCATAAACTAATGATCCTAAAGCTATTGTACTGGAGGCAAAAATCCCCGATATAAGTATCAAAGCAAAAAGACCTCCTATTAGTCCCCCTTTAAATCTAAGCAAGTTTGATTTAATCAAAAGTATTGATAAAAAAACAATAGTAGCTTTAAGAGAGGAGATTTTCAAAAAAGTAAATGGATAAAGAGGGTTTAACAACATTTCTTTTACAAAACAATTTCGTATATTCTAAAAATAAATTTAAAAAACCGCATAAAAAAAGACTCAAATGAGTCTTTTAAAATATATTTTAAATTTGATGATTTATGCATCAGGGTCAAAATTCTTTAGGTTTGGACCCGCCACAAGACCAACAAGACCAAAAAGGACTAAAGAACCGATTCCAAAGCCTGCTGCCCATGGATTGAAACCACCTAAAGCAAAAGAAGCTAATAAATTCATGATTTTAAAACATAATATCTCCGAGTTAGCATACAGATTTTTATGAAAAATATACCTATATTGAGACATTTCTTCGTAATTATTAGAATCGTTTAACTATCCCTTTATAAAAAATCCACAAAATTTTTATTATTTGTTTTATTATCGAGGCAATACTATTTTGTTGGCACATTTTAAGACCATCAAATTGTTTTTTCTAATGACTTCCAACTATACCTTTATTTACGATGGCGAATGCCCATTCTGCAATCATTTTGCTGAGCTTCTTGAGATCAAAAGCAAGTTAAATAATATTAAAATTCTTGATGGTCGTAAAAATTTAACTCTGATTAAAGATTTCCTAGATAAAGGTTATGATCTAGATAAAGGAGCTATTCTCCTGAAAGATGAAGATATCTTTCATGGAGCAGATGCAATAAATACTATTTGCAACCAAATAAATAATCCCTCAAGTGGTTTACTTATGTTACTTTCTAGGGTGTTTAAATCAAATAAACGAACAAATTTGATATTTCCTTTACTAGTCAGAGCCAGAAGATTCGCATTGATATCAAAAGGTATCTCAATATCCTTAGTTTAAAAATAAAAACTTTCTAAATATTAAATAACATATTTATAAGCTTCTGTATCAATAAATGATAATTAATTATTTCTTAGCTAGAACTAGGTGGTATCGACAAGTATTAAATGATAGAAAACTTCAATCCCTTTATTTCATTAGGCGGTGATAACCAAAAAATTAATCATATGGCTGAAGCGGCACTTGAAATGAATTTAACTTGCAATGATTTAAAGAAGGATTTAAATTTAACTGATGGTGATGTAGTGGATATGTTGCAACTAGTCATGGATAGGTTTAAAAGTAGTAATTAAGTAAATATCGTAATTAATTAATCACTATATATCTTTTATTTTTTAATGAAAAAAGTACAAATTGAGTTTTCGAAATATGAATTAGTTAATTTTTTATGGCCTGAATTAATAGAAGACTACGGATTTGATAAAGCCAGAAAAATAGTTTCTCAAGCTATTGACTTACAAAAAATGAACGGGACTAAAAATAGCACCATGCCAATCATATTTTCAGGAACAGGAGGATTAGCTCTAATACCAATACAAATGCTAGAAAAAGAAAACTTTGAGATTAGTTATAAAGATAATCAAGTTTTAATATTTAATCTAAAAAGAAAGTCATTTCAAATCTTAAATGAAGCAAACTAATCTAAATTAGTAACTTCTCGATAAAGCCAAAATTATCTTATAGTCTAATAAAACAATTAATTTATAATGACTTTTGAAGCGACCTACCTTGGTTCAAATGGTTGGCTTATAAAATTTAAACAAACCAATTTAATTATCGATCCTTGGCTCAAGGGAGATTTAATATTTCCTCCAGGTGAGTGGTTTTTTAAAGGATCATTAGAAGAAGAAATTTCAATAGATAAAAAAATAGATATTATTTTGTTAACCCAAGGATTACCTGACCACTGTCATGTTCCAACATTAGAAATGTTCAGAAAGGATATTCCTATAATTTGCCCTAAAAGTGCTCTTGAAACATTAAAAAAAATTGGTTTTAGTTCAATTAAAGTGCTTAAGCCAACTGAAAAGACAAATTATTTTAATTTAAGTTTTGAAGCCACTGCTGGGGCTCCAGTGCCACAAATAGAAAACGGATATATTGTTAAAGACGATAAAGATAATGGGTTTTATATAGAACCCCATGGTTATCTTGATGAAAATTTAAACAAGCAAAGTCTTGATGCAGTCATTACCCCTACAAAAAATTTAGAATTACCCCTATTAGGTTCTTTTGTAAAAGGTGCTGATGTAATCCCTAAATTGATGCACAAATTCAATCCAAAATATATACTTTCAAGCACCATAGGCGGAGATGCAAAATATACAGGTTTTTTAAATAATTTTATTTCAGTTCAGGATTATGAAGAGGAATTAAATTGTAATATTGTAGATCTAAAGATTATGCAATCTATTATGATTTAAATCGATCCAAAAAGATTTTTTATTAAGTCATTTAGCTTGAAAGTAAATCTACTTTAAAGGAGCTCAAAAATTCATTCATTTTTTATTAACTCAATACTTTTATTAGTTTTAAATAGTAGCTATTTATGTGAAAATTCAAAGCTTAACCTTGTGATGAGAAATAATATTAATGGTGACTTTTCCATAGTAGAAAAGATGTCTGAGTTAAAGCCGGGAGCATTTATAAATATTAATTGGAATAAAAAAAAGCTTATGCTTCCATATTCTCTAAGAAAAGATTATATTTCCTTTACAGATAAAAAATGGGACTGGAGGTACCAATTTAATAAGGACGGATCGCTTGATATTAATAATCCTTCTTTATACGAATTACTTCCTTCAGGAAAAGTTAAAGCACATTACTGTCAATCAGAAGACAAAAGTTCTAACTTATAATTTTAAAATAAATATTCTAGATCTTTGAACTTCTGAACTTCTTTGTAATGATGAACAATTCAATAAACCAAAAAAGTATTTCAAAATATGTAAAACTTAAAGATTACAAAGTTTTTGATTATGAAATTCCAGAAATCTTTTTGAACTTCGTAATTAAGAAAAATGTAGTAAATGTTACGACCAAACTAAAATTGGAAAAAAAAAATAAGAATACTTGTAATCTAATTCTTGATGGTACGGATATATTAATAAAAAAAATATTTATAGATGACTCATTAATAGAAGAGGGACACTACAAACAGCAAAAAAATTACTTAAAAATTAAAAATATAAATAAAGATAATTTTTTATTAAAAATAGAAGGAACAATTAAACCAAAGGAAAATACGTCCCTTTTAGGAATGTATGAGAGTAATGGAATTATAACTACACAATGCGAGGCAGAGGGATTTAGAAGAATAAGTTTTCACTCTGATAGGCCTGATGTTCTAAGCAAATACACTGTGAGAATTGAGGCAGACAAGGATCATTATCCAGTTTTACTTTCAAATGGTAACATCGTAAAAGAAAATGATCTTACAAATAATCGACATGAAATAATTTGGGAAGACCCATATCCAAAACCCTCATATCTATTTGCATTGGTAGCGGGTAAACTTAATTGTGTAAAAGATAGTTTCATAACAAAATCGAATAAAAAAGTAAAAATAAATATTTATGTTGAGTATGGTGATGAAAAATATGTCCAACATGCAATAAGTTCCTTACAGAAATCCATGAGATGGGACGAGGAAAAATATAACCTTGAATATGATTTATCATTGTTCAATATAGTTGCAATCAGGCACTTTAATATGGGAGCAATGGAAAATAAAAGTCTCAATATTTTCAACTCAAAACTAATACTCGCTAATTCTGAAACAACAACTGATGAGGAATTAGAGAGAATAGAGGGTGTGATCGCCCATGAATACTTCCATAATTGGACGGGTAATAGAGTGACTTGTAGGGATTGGTTTCAATTATCTCTTAAAGAGGGTTTAACAGTATTCAGAGATCAACAGTTCACAGCAGACCTTCATAATCATGAAATCAAGAGACTTGAGGATGCAAAATTTCTTAGAAGAAATCAATTTAGAGAGGATTCTGGTCCAACATCGCATCCTGTAATGCCAGAAATATACCAAGAAATAGACAATTTCTACACGACCACAATATACGAAAAAGGATCAGAAATAATTAGAATGCTACATATGCTTGTAAAAGATGAAAGGTTCTATAAAGGATTTAGTAATTACATCTCAACCTATGATGGGAAGGCAGCAACAATAGACCAATTTGTCGATAAAATTTTAGAACATAATAAGGAAATTGATCCTGAAGAATTTAAAGTCTGGTACAAGCAAAATGGCACACCAAAAGTTAAATTCAAGAGAATTTGGGATCAAACAGACGAAAAACTCACAATTCAAGCCTCTCAAAGTAATCCAATAAAGAAGAACCCATATAATGATTTACCTCTAATAATTCCTATAAATCTGGCTATATTTTTTGGAGAAAATAAAACAATAGAAAAAACAGTTGTTTTAAAAACAAAAAAACAAGAATTTATTTTTAGGAATGTTAAATCTCACCTCCAAATCCCTTTTGTAACTTATTTTCGCGAATTCTCTTCACCAGTTGAGTGGGAATCTGACTCTACCCTTGATGAAAAATTTTTAATATTAAAATATGAAAAAGATTTTTTTACACTATCCAATACTGTAAGTGAATTATTTAAAAACATCATTTTATGCAGATTAGATGAAAAGCCAGATCACAAAGTTGAAAATAAATTAATAAGTACTTTAATATCATTTATAAAAAATAAAGATATAAATTTGTCTCTTTTATCAGAATTACTAAGTATTCCGACATTTACTGAAATTGAATCAGAGATGGAAAATATAGACCCTTTAAAGATATATAAAACTATTGACGAATTAAATCATTTATTCGGTACCAAATTAAAAGGAGAATTATATTATAAGCTCCAAGAAATAGAGAAAAATCTAAATAAAGTTTGGCCAGAAGGTAAAAATGAAAGAAAACTAATAGAAACTATTTGGAAACTACTCTTGCACAGTAATGATGAGGAAATTAAATGCAAAATAATTAGTTATGTCCATAGTAATTCTATGACTCTAGCAAAAGCTGCAATGAATTCTTTTAGTAGGATTAATTGTCCTGAAAGAAAAATTATTTCAAATATATTCTTCAATAAATGGAAAAATAATAGTGTCGTTTTGGATAGTTGGTTCTCATACAATGCATCTATAGAAATTGATGAAAAAACAAACAGCATTGAAAAATTATTTAAAAATAAGTATTTTGATTCAAAATCACCTAACACTTTAAGAGCTATATTAAATACTTTTGTAACAAGAAATAGAACTTTTCATTCAATGGATGGTTCTGGTTATAAATATATTGCAAAAAAGATAATTGAATTTGATAAATCAAATCCAATTGTAATTTCACGTTTTGTGAAAGTATTTAGTAGGTACAATTATTATTCAGAGCCTTACAAAAGTAATATGGTAGAAACAATAAAGCAGATTAAAAAAAATAAACTATCGACAAATAGTAGA
>CACJCK010000028.1 GCA_902591865.1 uncultured Prochlorococcus sp. | reverse complement strand
CTCACCGAGTGAAACCTTTTGAAATTGAAATATGGAAAAGCAATAAAACAAATGCAGATAAAGAACTGATAATTTTTATGCCAGGGCTTGGAGGCGAAATTAATAATTTCAAATGGATAGGAAACGAATTGGCTAAAAGAGGTTGGCCAATAGTATTCATAGATCATAGAGGCAGTAATTTGGAGTCATTTATAGAAGTACTCGAAGGTAAGAACACAATCCCAGGAAGTGCAGACTTTTTCTTATATAGAATTAAGGATTTAGATAATGTATTAAAAGCTCATAAAAATGGAGAATTTGGTTTACCTAATGATTCTTATATTTTAATGGGGCATTCACTTGGTGCTTTAATAGCACTTTTATATGAAGGCAATAAACCTACTGATCAACTAGAGTACAAATGTGATTCGGCATTAAAAGATTTTGCGGTAACAAATTTATCTAAATTACTTCAATGTCAGTTGAGCGAAATACCATTCCCTAAGAAAAATAACTCTAATAAGGCCAGTGTGATTATAGGTTTTAATTCATTTGGCAGTTTAGTATGGCCAAAAGAAAATAGTACAGGCATTAAAACACCAACTCTTCTAATAGGTGGTACTTATGACCTTATTACACCATTAATGAATGAACAATTTAGAGTTTTTTCTGCTTTAAATAATCCATCAAATAGATTTCTAATTATTGAAGGGGCAAGTCATTTCTCTCCAATAAGAATTAATAAAAGCTATGAAGAAAATAATGACGTCTTCAAAATAAATGAAACTTTTATTGGTTCAGAGCCAATATTAGTACAAGATTTATCTACTAAATTTATAGTTGAATTTTTAAAAAATATTAAAGACCAAAAGATTCCTAATGTGATTAAAAACCAAAGAGATTTAGGACTTGATTTTCATCTTTTAGATCTTGAAACAATAAAAGAAATTTCCAAAAATTAGTACTCTATTCGTGGATCTAAATATGCGATTAAAATATCCACGAAGAGATTTAAAGAAACTATGAGCATAGAGGTAAAAATTACAATTCCTTGAACCAAGGTATAGTCTCTTTGAGAAATAGCTTCATGTAATCTTAAAGCAATACCTGGCCATGAAAAAGTTACCTCGAACAATAGAGCACCTCCTGCTAATGAGGCCATAGTCAAGCCAGAAATAGTGACAATTGGCAATAGAGCATTAGGCAATGCATGGTTTAAAAATATTTTTTTCCTTGATATTCCTCTACATATAGCAGCATTTACATAATCACTTTTTAATGTCTTATCCAAATTTACTCTTAATGAGCGGCTGAATATACCACTTAATAAAAAGCCAAGGGTAATCGAAGGAAGTGCGAGATGATAAATACTATCTTTCAAAGCAATAATATTATTTGAAAGAATACTATCTAAAACTAGAAAACCTGTAATTTGAGGTTGTTGCTGAAATATTGGAAATCTACCTCCAATTGGGGAAATATTAAAGAATACAGAAAATAATAATTGCGCTAACATTGCACCCCAAAAAGGAGGGATCGCATATGTAGCAATTCCTAATATTCTCGCAATATAATCAGTCTTTTTACCTCTATTTCTTAAGCCAATTAATCCTAATGGGAATCCTATTAGTGTGGCACTTAATATTGAAAAGAATCCAAGCTCAAGACTTGCAGGCAATGACTTAATAATAATATTTAGTACTGGCTCCTGGGTACTAAGAGATTGGCCAAAATCTAAGTGCAATATATTTTTAATATATGAAAAATATTGACTTATCAAAGGTTCATTTAGCCCCAATTTATTTCTTAGAAGTTCCCTAGAAACCTCATCTGCACCAGATCCAAGTATTGCATCGACTGGATCACCGGGGGCAACTCTCAATAAAATAAATACTAATGAAGAAATTATCCATAACATTATCGGTATTAATGAAATTTTTAATAAGGAATAATTTAGTAGTTTATTTAAATTTCTACTCATCAATTAACTCTAGATCACTCAATGAAATTATTCCTGCACCATTAAAAATAGGTTTTGATATTGTATTTTGAGACCATGCTTTTTGAGAGGATATCCAAATAGGAATATAAGGGATTGAGTTTGCTGCTATTTTTTCAATTTCAACAAGTTTTTCTAATCTTTTAAATCCACTTATTTTTTCACTCTCAAGAAATAAACTTTCCACTTTGTTTGATCCCCAAAAACTACCGCTGTAAACTGATTCTCCTTTTTTACATATGGTATCAACTATTTCATTACAACTTAAAAGAGGGGTGAGATATGCTTCTGGATCTGAATAAGCTCCAGTCCAATCGAGAATAACTGCTGTATAAATTCCTAAACTTAGATTCTTATAAACTGTTGTAGATTCAACCCCATTAAGTTCGATATCAATACAATCTTTCAAAGAATTTTTAATTTCTTCCTGCCATGTCAGAGCAATAAGCTTGTCAGCTGGTACATTCGATCTATAAGTAAGGGGTATTTTTAGAATATTTCCATTGCAATAATTTTCTTTTTGCAATAACCTTCTCGCTTCTAAATAATCATATTTAGGCCACAGTGCTTGAGTATCTTTTTTTAAAATTGGAGGAATAATCGATCTAGATGGCTTCCTTAATCCATAACTTACTTTCTCACTAATCAATTTTCTATTAAGACTTTTTGCCAAAGCCAGTCTTAAATTAAGATTACTTAATGGATAAGAACTAGTTTTAAGGCTTATAAAACTTAATTCAGTGAAAGGGCTATTACCTTCATTAAACTGTTTATTTTTACTTAAATTATTTAAACTTTTTCTCTGACTATCATCAATTGAATTTGATAAAAGCACGTCAATTTGTTTACTTTTTAAAGCCCCAAAAAGAGAAGATGAATTTGAATATCCCACAAAATTAACACCCTTATTTAAGGGTTTTTCACCCCAATATTTCAAATATGGATCAATTGATTGAACTTCATTAGAAAAACTAGTCAGCACATACTTGCCAGTTCCTACGAATTTATCATTTAGAAACTTATCAGAATATTCTTTGTAAAATGTAGGAGATATTGGAGTTAAATTTACTGATGTTAGTAAACCATTTAAAGAACTTGATGGTTTATTCAAATTTATTATGACCGAATATTCACTTGGCGTTTCTATTGATTTAATCTTATTTCCTAAAATATAGTTCATCGTTCCAATTCTTTTGAATCTATCAAAGGTAAACTTCATAGCATTTGAGTTAAATGCAGTTCCATCGTGAAAAAAAACATTCTTTCTTAAATTGATAGTTATTTGAAGTCTATCCTTTGAAATAACTGGCATCCCCGAGGCCAATTGAGGGATTAATTCTCCATCAGAATTTAATTCATATAATGTGTCTCCAAGAGAACTGATTAATTGAATTGCTTTAAGAGTATTTGCTCTAGCTGGATCTAAAGATTCAATTTTTCCAGAACTTGCTACTATGATTTTTTTAGATATTCTTTTTGAGCCGCAAGAATTCTGTAAAAAACAAATTAAAATAATAAATATTGATAAAACAACTTTTTTTTTCATATTTCATAATTACTTAGTTTTTCTGAAGAATTATTTGAGCAGAAAATTTGTAAGGTTATTTGATTTATTTCTAAAGCAAATGTTTTTTTAGAATTACAAGCAAAAGGCCACTCTCTCACCCAACAAATTTCTTTGCTTATATTTAGACCAATTACTTGAAAAGTCTTATTGCTATTTTTAATTTTTACACAAGCACCTTTATAAAGGTTTTCAGAAGAAATTAAATTATTATTATTTTCACTATCTAATAGTTTTGAATAAATCATTAATGTGGTAAAACCAAACACTTACTTTCTTCGGTTTACCAAGCTATAAAGAAATTTGCAAACTATTTTTTTAAATACAACTTAATTGACTTGCAATAATTTTGACTTCATTTAGCGAATTTATTTCATCTTTTGAATTCTCAAAATCTCCATTATTCACCTCATGAGTAATAACGACAATTTCAGCTTTGTCCTCACTTGCATCAAGTTGAACAATTGATTCTATTGATACATTATTCTTTCCAAAAATATCTCCAATCTTTCCTATGACACCTGGACTATCAAGGCAAATAATTCTAAGGTAATTTTTTTTGTTTATTTGTGAAGATTCTATGATATGACAGGTTCTCCAGAAATCAAAAGATAACAATGGATCGACTGAATTATTATTTTTTACTGAGGCGGCATGCAGATTTAATATATCTGATACTACAGATGCCGCAGTTGGACCACTCCCTGCACCTGGACCATACAACATTATCTCTCCTAGAGGATCAGCCTCTATCAATAAGGCATTGTTAACTCCCTTAACTGTTGCCAATGGATGAGATTTTGGAATCAAAGAAGGTCCTACCCAAATATTCAAAGCAAGTGAATCATTACTATTTGTTTGTCCTCTTTCGGAGAGCGCTAAAAGTTTTATTTCAAATCCTAATTTATTGGCATATTCGATATCCTTGAGATTAATTTTACTAATACCCTCAGAATATATCTCCTCTCTTTTGATTTTCCCTCCAAATGCGAGTTCACTAAGGATTGAAATCTTATCAGCGGCATCATGCCCCTCAACATCTGCAGTTGGATCAAATTCTGCGTAACCAAGGCTTTGGGCCAATTTTAAAGTCTCCTTATAATCAGCTTTTTCATTTGCCATCTTTGAAAGAATAAAATTTGTTGTGCCATTTATTATCCCAACCATTTTTTTTATGCTGTTACTTTTTAATGATCTTTTTAAGGGTTCAATTATTGGAATCCCCCCGCAAACAGCAGCCTCTGACAATATATACACTCCTTCTTTCGATGCAGTTTTATATATTTCTTCTCCATATCTTGCAATAACTGCTTTGTTTGCGGTAACAACAGATTTTCCTAATTTTAATGATTGCAGAATAATTTCTTTCGCTAAATCAACCCCACCCATTACTTCAACAATTACATCTATAGATGGGTCATTAATTAATTTAAATGGATCATCAGTTAATAAATTATTATCTAGCTCAATATCTCTTTTTTTATTAAGATCTTGAACTGCTATTTTTGAAATTTCTATTTCTTTTAGAATTGGATGTACATCAAGTTCAGAAGTTAATATTTTATAAATCCCTGAACCTACAGTTCCAAAACCTACAATACCAATTTTGCATTTTCTCATTGTTTTATTTCTATTTACTTTGAATTTAATTTTATATTATTAGACCTACAAAAATTCATTTGCTTGAGACTGCATTTTCAATAATATGTTTAAAAAACCATTTGATCGTGAAGGTGTTAAGCTTGCTTTCAAACCAGTATCTTCAATAAATTTCTTATCTATTTCAACAACTTCATTTGGTGTTAACTCATTTAATCCACTTATTAGAAAAGCTAACAAACCCTTTGTTATGAGAGCATCAGAATATCCTTCCCAAAATAATTTACCGGCTTTAATAGTTGCCTTAACAAAAACTTCTGAAACGCATCCCTTAACTTTATTTTCTTCAACAAGGATTTCATTATCTGGTTCTTTCAATTTTTTCCCTAACCACAAAATATATTCATATTTTCTTTTTGGATCTTCTGATTTCTTCAATTTTTCTACCAATCTTGATAAATTATTGTATTTTTCCTGATTTTCCATTTTTTAAAGCTATAAATTAATCAATTTAATAGTCTTCTATTATACAAATATTTCTTTTTCTGTGATAAAGCCAGATAAAGGAATATCCCACTCAGCTCTGGTTAATGGAATCGTACTTACGCAATTAGAAGTTAATACTCCAATGCATGGAACATTTCCCCAATCATTATCTCTCCTTAATTTATCAAAATAACCGCCTCCATAACCTAATCTTGTTAAATTTTTATCAACCGAAAGACAAGGTACAAATATCATGCTTATCTGCAAATGACTCAATGGAGAAGAGTTATTTGGACTTAGTATTCCCTCAGAATCTTTGGTAAGAGGTTTTTCGTCCCATGGATAAAATAACAACTCTTTTTTATCTTTACATCTAGGTAAAGCTAAAGTGAATTTTTTCTTAAGACTTCTTATATCAACTTCATTTTTTAGAGGCCAATATATAGCTATATAACCAATATTTTTATATCCCTTAACAAATAAATCAATATATAATCTTACATTCTTTTCTACATTTTCTCTTTGCTCAAAAGATATCCCATCTCTTAGCTTTCTAAACATATCCCTCTCCAATTTCTTATTTTCAAAGATGGTCATTTTAAATTTTCAGTTAAAGCCTTCCTCATTTAATTTTGTGAGTGCTATTGCCAATGCATCTGCTGAATCATCAGGTTTTGGAGGTTTGTTAAGATCTAAGTTATACATAACAGCATCAAGAATATCTTTCTTAGATGCCTTTCCAGACCCAGCAATTGTTAATTTTATCTGAGCAGGTGAATACTCACTAACATGAATTTTTTTAGAGGCCAATACCATCATAATCACGCCTCTGGCCTGCACCACACTGATGGTAGTGCTTGACCTGTAAAAGAAAAATTTTTCTACTGCCGCTGCAGTTGGGTTCCAATGATTTATTAATTCATTTAGATCTTGGAATATCTCATAAAGTCTATCTTCTTCTTTTTTATCTTTACCTGTCTCAATAACGCCACAATCTAATAATATTTTTCTTTCATTTTCTATATCAATTATTCCATAACCAACTCTTGCTAATCCGGGGTCAATCCCAATTATTCTCACTGTAATTAAGCTTCAGCAGACAATTGAAATTTTGAAAGATTTACTTTTTCATCTAAATCAAATACTTTACAAAAAGCTTGAATAACTCTTTCACCTGAATCAACTTGTTCTAAGGGATCTTTTCTAAGTCTATGTCTTAAAGAACAAGAAATAACCCTTGCTATATCATCTTCTTGCACTTCAGTTCTGCCCTCAAATGCTGCAATTGCCCTTGCTGATCGATTCGTAACAATATCTCCACGTAAACCATCCACATCTAGTTCTCCGCAGATTGCAGAAATATTCAATCTTAAGTCATCATCCATTTGAACAGAATTTAATATTTCTTGTGCTTTAATAACTTTTTGTTGAAGTTCATCCTGTTGTTTCTCAACACTCAATGAAAACTCATCAGGATTATCATCAAAAGAAGTTCTTTGATCAACTACTTGAACTCTTAATTCAGCATCTCTAACTGTCTTAACTTCAACACTCATTCCAAACCTATCCAATAGTTGAGGCCTTAATTCACCTTCTTCCGGATTTCCTGAACCAATAAGGACAAACCTCGCAGGATGTCGAACTGATACCCCCTCCCTTTCAACTGTATTCCATCCGGAAGCGGCCGAATCTAAAAGTACATCAACTAAATGATCATCAAGTAAATTAACTTCATCAACGTATAGTAAACCCCTATTAGCTTTTGCTAATAGACCTGGTTCGAATGCCTTGACACCTTCGCTCAAAGCCTTCTCTATATCAATCGTTCCACAAAGCCTGTCTTCAGTAGCCCCCAAAGGCAAGTCAACCATAGGTACTTGTTTTTGAATACTCTCTAGATTCTCTCCTTGAGTAATTTTCTCTAAAACTTCTTTACTTTGTAAATCAGGATCGACTAGAGAACTATTATATGGATCGTCTTTAACCACATCGATTGCAGGCAACAAATCAGCTAAGGCTCTGATTGTAGTGGACTTTCCAGTACCTCTATCACCCATTATCATCACTCCTCCAATTCTTGGATCAATAACATTTAATAAGAGAGCCAATTTCATTTCTTCTTGACCAATTACTGCTGTAAAAGGAAAAACTCTTCTTTTCTTTGTTGTAGGCACAGTTTTAGTTTTCTTAAATATTCAAATAATCAATAGATGCTACTTCAGAAAATGTTTTTAGTAAATATCCCTATCAAATTAAAACAATAGGTATATGTTAACTAATAAAATTTTCCTTACTTATTTTTTTTTGAATTGTTCAAAAACCAGTTCATTTGATGGACAATTCCTCTTAAAACATTTATTTCGTGCATTGATGTATTTGCCCTCAAAATAAAATTCTTAAATTTACTGATTTTTGCCTTAGAAGTATGTTTTAACAGATATCCAACTCTTAAAAGCATTTCCTCTATCTCCACAAAAGTATCATGTACTTCTTTCGATGATGCTAAGTTAAAAACTTTTAATTCATTTTTTGAATTCTTTTTAGAAGACTTATTTAATTCATACAAAACTATTGAAACAGCGTGAGAAAGATTTAATGAAGGATTATTATGAGAAGTTGGTATATTAAAAGTTTTATTTGCCAAAAGCAATTCACTATTAGTTAAACCTCTATCTTCTCTTCCAAATATAATTGCTAAATTATTTATCTTTTTAAAGGATGAAGTCCAATCAAATATATCTTCAGAAGATCCAAAAAATGAATCTTTAGTTACATCAATTCTTCCACAAGATGCAAGAACCAAATCACAATCAAAAATAGCATTTTCAAGATTATAAAAAATCTTACAATTATTGAGAAATTTTTGGCCTTTAACGGCCATTTTTTTTGCATCTAAAGAGAATATATCGCATTTTGGAGAAACAATTCTTAATTCATCAACTTCAAAATTACTGCATAATCTAGCAACGCTCCCTACATTTAAAGGGCCATTTGGTTCAACTAATACTACCTTTAACTTAGAAAAATTTTTCCCCAAAATCATTCAAGGCTATGAAGATATTTTAATAAATTGGACATATTTACAGGATCAATTTCAAAACTTGGCATAGGAGGAGTTAGGCCTCCAGTAACTTGTTTTATGATCTCTTTATCATTCAAACGTTGAGTTATTGAGTGTAAGTCTGGTCCCACTAATCCTCTTGCTGTAATTCCATGACATCCAACACAATTTGTCTTAAAAAGAGCATCTCCTTCCTCAGCAGAGCCATTAAGCTCAAGAGTTTCAATAATATATTTGTTATTATCTTGATGCTTTACGAAAAATATTGAGAAACAAATTAATAAAACTCCAAATACAATAAAAACGATTCTTAAGAATTCACTTTTAAAGTCTCTCTCTGCTGCAGATGATGAAGATGTTGACACAAAAAATAGTCCTTATGTAACAATTGTGGATAAGAAATTCAAAAAAGGCAAAAAAATGATCGAACCTCTTTTATGTGGAATTGTTTTAGGTTTAGTTCCAATAACTCTTCTTGGATTATTCGTAAG
>CACJCK010000027.1 GCA_902591865.1 uncultured Prochlorococcus sp. | reverse complement strand
GGCTTAGAAAGGATTGGTGCAATAACCAAAATGGTCCAGTAATTTATCAACTTGGCGTTAGGGGAGATGGGATAGAAAAAGTTTCATCTAGATGGGAAAAAGAATGGTCATCTAGAGGAGAAACGAGAAGAAATAAACCTAAAGCAATCCTGCTAAATGTCGGTCTTAACGACACTGCAGCAATTGGTCAAAAAAATGGAAGACATCAATTAGATATAGATGGATTTGAATATGGATTAGAGAGATTAATTAATGAAATGAGCTCACAAACAAATGTCTTTGTTATTGGTCTGACACCAGTTGACGAAAGCAAAATGCCATTCGCAGGATGTCTATGGTACTCAAATGATTTTTGTAATTCTTATGAAAGGAGAATAGAGGAAGTATGCCTCAATCAAAATGTCCCATTTCTTCCAACTTTTAGAGAAATGTACTCTGATAAAAGGAGTAAAAATTGGATTACTCATGATGGAATTCATCTAAATTCCGAAGGTCATTTTTGGCTTTTCCAAAGACTGAAGAGCTGGGAGTTTCTTACAAAATGGAAGGAATCCTAAATCTTTTCAAATATTTTTTAATTTAAAAAATATGAATATAAAATAAAAGCAAAGATAGCAAAAACAGAAGCAATACTTGTCTGAATAGCATTTACCAATTCATTACTTAATTTATATTTGTTTTGAAATCTAGCACCAATAATACTTTCAGCGAGTGTTGCCAAAAATCCTGAGACTGCAACAATTATGAAGTGGGATTTTGCAGAAATAATTGAAAGACGAATCATTATAAAAGCCATAAATATTGATCCCAAGACACTAGCTAATGTTCCTACTAAACTTATTCCTCCTTCAGTTCCTCTCTCAACCTTTTTAAGTGAAGTAATTAAATATGTTTCTTCACCAAATCTTTTTCCAATCTCGCTGCCAAAAGTATCCGCCAACTTTGCGGCAAAACTTGCAGCAAAACCTATTTTAAACATCACTAGGTTGGCAGCATTAAATTTGGTCATAATGGCAAGAAATAATCCTGTAGATGCAGAGCCCCATACATTCTCAGGACCTCTTCTACCATTTCTTTTTTCAGCTATTCCTTGTTCTTTTTTGAATTTAAAACCTATTTTGGTAACGAGAGATCCAAATAATAAATAAATTACTACTGAAATCCATCCCTGCCAAGACAAGCATCCCCACAAAATTGTACCTAAAATTCCTGCACTTATCCAACCACTTTTTGTCATCAAAGGAATCTTCCAAAATATATAAATCAAAATAAAATTAATGCAAAAACCTATAAAAAATTGATTTCTAATTAAATCCATATTTATCTAATTCCCTAATTTCAAATCAATTCTCCACTGATTTAGAATAGATGATGCGTTAATACTAGCCGTTGAAGTTCTTAAGATAGTGTCGGAAAGTTTAACAAAGGTAATATTATTTTTATTAAAAGAATTAATTTCTTTAGAGGACCAACCTCCTTCAGGGCCAATTACATTCCAAAAAATACCTCCTTTTTTATTTACAAATTCTTGTTGTATTCTTAACCATTGATTTAAGTCATATGGTGTTTCTTCTCTAGTTATAGAAATTGAAACTCTTTCATGATTATCTCTACTTTTTAGCCATTCAATAATATCCATACCATTTAAAATTGATGGTTTCCATAATCTCTCACTTTGCTCAACTGCTTCTTTGATAATTGAATTCCATCTCGAAAGTTTTTTTGAAAAATTTAAATTTTTGTTTACCTGTCTTTCTGAAAATAATGGTTGTATAAAATCAATTCCTATTTCAGTACACATTTTTAAAATATCCTCAAAACCACTTTTTGGTATTACAACAGCTATGCCTAATAAGTATATTTCTTGTTCTTGAAATAAGTATGGTTTTTTTAATTTAATTATTTCTAAACAATCATTATTAACTTTTATAGCTTTCCATAATGAACCCTTTCCGTTAGCTATAAATATTTCATTACCATTTTTTATCCTCATTACTTTATTTATATAATGAGCCTCTTCTTTATAAAGTTCTAAATTATTGTTTTTAATATTTTCAATTCTTTCATGGGAAATAATTAATCTTGTTAAGTCTTCCATCTAAAACACTTAATCTTTGAAAACTAAATCTTCATGTTCTTCAATTGCCCAATCATTATTTTCACCACCAATAATTAACTCTTCAATTTTTACATAATTATTTGATATCTCATTCAAAGAATTAATTAATATATCTATAGAAATGGAATCTGAAGTTCCAAAATCAACCCAACATCTTCCCCAAAGGTATTGATATTCCATAATTCCTAAATTATGCATTAAGGCTGGAAGAGATGCGTTTTTTTGGTCATTATCGTAGGACATCCAACTTAGATCGGAACCCTCTTCATGAGTTTGCAAATTTTCAGAATTAAATCCACCTAACCTTCCTAAAACGTACCAACTATCAAAAACACCATCTAAATAATTTTTTTCATCTTGAGTGGGTGATTCTGAAAACCTTATCCATATCCAACAATTAAAAGGATCAACTTCCCTAAAAATAATATTCATATTGACTAATAGCTTTTTAAATCTACAGCTATTATAAGTAAGTTACTACTAGATTAAAATTCATACCTATAACTTAATTAATAATGCTTGATTTAAAAGAAATATCTTATCAACCCCAAACTGGTGAAAGAAAAATAATATACAATTTAAATTTAAAAGTTAATGAAAATGAAATCATTTTAATTTGCGGCAATAGTGGTTCTGGGAAAACAACACTACTCGAAATAATAAGCGGATTAACAAATCCACAAAAAGGGAAAATTACTTGGAATAATAAAATTTTATCTACTAGACAAAGAAGATGGTTTTGTGGTGTAGTATTCCAATTTCCCGAAAGATACTTTATAGGTACAACCATTGGTGAAGAATTAAAAATGGGCCATAAGTCTTTAAGAGAAAAAAATATAGAAATAGTTTTAAATAAAGTTGGTTTGAAAAAAATTAATCTGACCCAACCACCAGAACAACTGAGTGGCGGACAACAAAGGCGATTAGCTGTAGCAGTTCAACTACTTAGAAACCCCTCAATTCTTTTACTTGATGAACCAACTGCTGGATTAGACTATTCAATGAGGAATGATGTGAAGAATTTAATTCTTGATTTAAAAAATAAAAATACAATTATTATTGTTACTCATGAACCTTCGTTATTTGAGGGAATTCCTTCCAGGATATTATTCTTGGAAAAAGGGAAAATCAAAAATTTTAAGAAAGAAGATCATGCAGGATAGAATAGTTCGGGCTACTGCAGCAAATGGAGGAATAAGATTAGTTGCAGTCTTAACAACAGAATCTTCTTTAGAAGCAAAAAAAAGACACGGTCTTTCTTATTTAACAACCTGTATCTTAGGAAGAGCATTTAGTGCTTCACTGCTTTTAGCAAGCTCAATGAAGATAATGCATGGTAGAGTTACTTTAAGAGTTAGATCTGACGGACCTTTAAAAGGATTACTAGTTGATGCAGGTAGAGACGGAAAAGTTAGGGGTTATGTAGGGAATCCTAATTTAGAATTAGACCTAGTCAAAATAGGCAATAATAAATATTCTTTTGATTTTACAAAAGCTTTAGGTACAGGATATTTAAATGTAATTAGAGATAGTGGATTTGGAGAACCCTTTACAAGCACTGTTGAATTAGTAAATGGAAATATTGCTGAAGACTTAGCTTCATATTTATATCATTCAGAGCAAACTCCCTCTGCTGTATTTATCGGAGAAAAAATTCAAAATAAAAGTGTTATTTGTAGTGGTGGCTTATTAGCTCAAGTTCTACCTAAAAAAGATACTGACCCTCTACTTGTCTCACTACTTGAAGAAAGATGTAAAGAAATTAATACTTTCAGCGAAGACCTATTTAAGTCAAAAGATAATCTTCTTTCGTTAATTAGAAATATATTTCCCGATATTGACGATAAATCAATCTCTGAAAAAGCTCGTTCCCAAGAAGTAAGTTTTAAATGCAAGTGTTCCAAACAAAGAAGTTTAAATGCGATGAAAATGCTTGATAAGAGCGAGTTAGAGGACATCCTCAAGAAAGATGGCAAAGCAGAGTTGGTTTGTGAATTTTGTAAGAATAAATATTTTATAAATTATGAAGAAATTAAATCGATGATAGAAAATAAGTCATAAAAAAATTACGCCTAGCCATAAAATAACCATGGCTGGAATACTTTGAATTTTTTGTATTGATAAAGAGTTGTTTGATACTTCCTGAATGAAAGAATTATTTTCAAGCAATCCACCAAATATTAGTCCTATCGAGAGAAAGGTAACACTCCAACCCAGAGAACCTATAAATCTTTTCCCCGATTTAATTTGAGTATAGGTAAGTATTAATGTTGAGATAGAAAGTAAAAGTCTATTATTAGAGTCTGGACTGATAAATAACAAAATTAAAAATAATAGCCCAACAGATATTTTTATTGAAAGATTATCAAATGAGGGGGTGGTTATTTTTGGCAGACTATACTGACTTAAGTTCTTAGCGTTATTATTTAAATTTTTTATCTTAGAAAGCAGTGGAAAATTATTATTGGTAAATTGATTAATTTGTTTTTCTTTTTTTGAGGCACTAACAGCTTCATAGCTTACGTTTCCTGATTGCCTAGCTTTCAAACTCCCCATAAGTAATTGATCAAAGGAGGATTCTATTTTCGCTTTTAAAATTAAATCTTCACCAGCCTCTTTAACCTTAATATCTCTAGCCTTCTGAATATCCTCAAAAGCAGCCCCTTCTTTTACACCTAAAATTTCATAAGGTGATTTTTCATTATTGTTTTTACTATTGTTTGAATCCAAAATTTTTTACCAATATTAACAGATTAACTAATTTTATAATCCATTAAGACTTTATAAAACAATTGGTTCGACTCCACTAACAACGGGAGCAACTTTGTTTAAATTTAATTGATTATTGTCTTCAACAAATTGATTTAGATTCCACTCATTTTTGAAAAGAATAACTGGCCTATTCCAACAATCTTTAACTATTTTGCAATTGAATATTCTGCCTAGTTTTTCAATGGCTGGCCATCCATCAGAAATCCATCTAGCCAATTGATATGGCATTGCTTCAAGATTTGCATCTACACCATATTCACTTTTTAATCTGTGAGTTACTACCTCCAACTGCAATTGACCAACGGCAGCGAGTATAGGGTCTCTTTTGCTCTCATCAAAGTCATAAAGAATCTGAACAGCACCTTCTTCACGAAGTTCATTAACACCCTTTCTAAAGTTTTTAAATGCTGAGGGATTTGGATTTCTTAGCCAGCTGAATATTTCAGGACTAAAGGATGGTATGCCCTCATATTCAAGATGAGGACCAGTATAAAGAGTATCTCCAATAGAAAACATCCCTGGATTATTTAAACCAATAACATCTCCCGGATAGGCATCATCAACTACTTCTCTATCTTGCCCAAATATTTTTTGTGGTCTTGATAACCTGATTGTTTTCCCAGTTCTGGAATGTTTAACTGACATATCCTTTTCAAATTTGCCACTACAAACTCTTATAAAAGCAACCCTATCTCTGTGCTTTGGATCCATATTTGCCTGAAGCTTAAAAACAAAACCACTAAATTCATCGCTTCCAGGTTCAATATCCCCTTTATTACTATTTCTTGAAGTTGGTTTTTGTGCCATTTTTAAAAAACTATCTAAAAATGGTCTAACGCCAAAATTAGTCATGGCAGATCCAAAGAAAACTGGGGTTAAAGAGCCATTAAAAACTTTTTCTTTTTCAAATTTAGATCCTGCCTCATCAAGAACCTCTAATTCTTCAAGTGAGTTTTCAAGTAAATCTCTCTCTACATATTTTGATAACTCTTTATCTTCAAGACCTAATCTTTTCTCATTCGATTGTTTCCCTCTCACTGCTTTATCAAACAAAATCACCTCTCTCGAAAATCTATCAATAACCCCTCTAAATTCCTCGCCACTCCCAATTGGCCAGTTTATAGGAAGGGTATTTAATCCAAGTTCTGATTCAATTTCATCAAGTAAAGAAAATGGCTCTCTTCCTGGTCTATCCATTTTATTTATGAAAGTAAATATTGGTATTCTTCGCATCTTGCAAACTTCAAACAATTTTCTAGTTTGAGGTTCTAGTCCTTTAGCTGCATCTTCCAACATAACTGCATTATCAGCAGCAGCTAATGTTCTATAAGTATCTTCTGAAAAGTCTTGGTGTCCTGGTGTATCTAATAAATTAATTACTGATCTTTCATATTCAAATTGCAATACAGTTGATGTAATAGAAATACCTCTTTGTTTCTCAAGTTCCATCCAGTCTGAGGTGGCTTTTCTCTGATTACCCCTAGCTTTTACTGCTCCTGCCTGTTGAATAGCACCTCCATACAAAAGAAGCTTCTCTGTAAGAGTCGTTTTCCCAGCATCTGGATGTGAAATAATAGCAAAATTTCTTCTTTTATTTACTGCATCCAGTATTTCTTTATTTTTTATAATTTTAGTAGCTAAGCTCATTTATATAATATAAGGCCCTTCACTTAATTCTTAAACATTACCATAGACTATTAAATAATTTTCACCTTCTTCAAACACATCTAAAGAGGATAGATCATTCTCTAAAGTGAAATTTTTCAACTCTTTCAAAGTATAAGAAGCTCTTAAAGATGCATAATAATCATTTGTTAAAGTCTCATTATATTTAGTTGAACATTGTAATTTGAGTTCTAAAGCAGACTTTTCATCTAATGGCCTTTTTAAGTCTTTATGAAAATTTACGGTGATGTTACTAGACAAAATTTTTATTGTGTTGAAGAAATCTTCAAGGTTGGTAATGTGATGAATCAAACTGTTGCTTACAAGTAAACTAATCCTTTTTTTAAGTAAAAAATTATTTGATTTAATATCTTTGATGTCATAGCAAATATAGCGTAAATTTTTTAATTTCTTTTGATTAGTAGAAATACTTTTTTTATATTCTGCTCTCAAAATCATCTCTTTAGAACCATCTATTCCGACGACTTCAGTATTAGGCCATTTTATTGCTAACTTCTCAGAAATATTTCCTGGGCCGCATCCTAAATCAACTATTAAATCTTTTTCACCTAAAGAAATATTTTTTTTCAAAAGATATTGATTTATTTGATTAATTAGATTAAATTCCTCTTTTGAAAAATCAGCTTCGTCATAAGAAATGACCTGCTCTTTTTCTTCCATTAATTCAGGTTCGGGTATTCTTTCCATATCCTTTCTCGAAACAAAGATTTCATATTAAACATAATTCTACACAAACCGTTAAATAGTGGTAAGAATGGTTGCAGACGCCACAGGTAGAGTTATTCTTCCAGTACGGGTTATTTACATACGTTTTTTTATCGTGACTGTTGCACCAAATAAAGCTTCATCAGAGAGCAATTCCAATAATCTTAAAAAAGATGATTTTCCAAAGACTGCGCCAGCTGCTTATCCAGTTTTTTTCAGATCTTACAGTAGAAAAACCTCATCTGGCAAAAGGGAGAACTGGAGCGAAGTAGGCGAAAGAAATTTATCGGGATTAAAAGAATTAGGAAAACTTTCTGATGAAGAATTGATCCTAATGAGAGAGATGCAAAGTAACCAAAAAGCCCAACCTTCAGGAAGATGGTTATGGATAGGCGGAACTCCTTGGATTAAAAAGAACCAAAATTTCTCAGGAGCATACAACTGTACCTCAACAAACTTAATTGATTGGGAAGCCTTCGCATTAATGATGGACTTAGCAATGATGGGATGTGGAACAGGTGCAATAATTGAGCCTCATTTTATAAATAATCTACCTACGGTAATTAACAAAATCAATATTAAATCAGTCAGTGAAGTTGGAATAACTCCTAAAGATCAAAGAGAAGAAAAGTCATCATTAGAAATCAAAGGAAAAGATCTTCACATCAAAGTTGGAGATAGCAGAAGAGGCTGGGTAGATAGCTATAAATATCTTCTTGAGGCCTCAAGTAATGAAAATCTTCAAAGACAAATTGATGTTCATATAAATTTGGAAGATATTAGACCTGCTGGAGAATCATTAAAAGGTTTTGGAGGGATGGCAAATCCTATTAAATTGAAAGATCTTTACTCCAGAGTCGCATCACTTCTTGGAAAGGCAATAGGCAGGAAATTAAGTACAGTAGAGTGTTGTTTATTAATTGATGAAGCTGCAGTAACTATAGTTGCTGGGAATATAAGAAGAAGTGCTGGAATGAGGCAATTTTCTTCAGATGATAAGGAGGCGGCATCTGCAAAAGAAAATCTATGGAGTCAAGATGAAAATGGTAATTGGAGAATAGATCCTGAGAAAGATGCCCTAAGGATGGCTAATCATACTAGGGTTTACCATTCAAAACCAACATACCAAACTGTTTTGGATGCCGTAACAAAACAATTCCATTCAGGAGAAGGAGCGATTCAATTTGCTCCAGAAGCAATCGCAAGGTCAAATGCAGATATTCTCAAAGATGATGAATTGAGAAAGGAATTTATTGAAACCTACTCAGAACAAGGTAAGGATGAAGCGAGAAATTGGATAAATAGTAGTTATGGCCCATTTTCTGAAGAAGAGCTTGATCACAGGATGAGCAGATATGGACTTAACCCCTGTGGGGAGATCTTGGGAAATGATTTTCACTGCAATTTAGCTGAAGTTCATTTGAATCAGATTGATCCAGAAAATTTTGAAGAGCAAAAAAAAGCTTTTAAAGCAGCAGCTCTTTCTGTAGCATGCTTACTTAATCATGAATTTGAAGTTCAACGTTACAGAAAAAGTAGAGAATATGACCCTATTGTAGGGGTAAGTTTCACTGGATTATTTGATTTCTGTGTCCATGCATTTGGGACGCCATGGTTGAAGTGGTGGGAAGCAGGGAGGCCAAATAGCGAAGAAGGAGAGACTTTCAAGGAGAAGGAAGCTAAATTCCTAGATTCATGGAGAAAAATAGTAAAAGAAACTGTATGGGAATATTGTGATAAACATAATCTAAGAAGACCAAATCGATGTACAACTGTTCAGCCAGCTGGGACTAAAAGTCTTCTAACAGGAGCAGCTCCAGGATGGCACCCGCCAAAAGCTCAAAGATTCATTAGGAGAATAACTTTCAGAAAAAATGATCCAATCGCTTTAGCTTGCATGGATTATGGTTACTCAGTTGTTCCATCTCAATCTGATAAAGATGAAAATGGCTGCTTGCTCGATAATCCATTTGATCCAAGATGTACAGAATGGTTAGTTGAAATCCCTACAGAAGTTAGTTGGGCAAATATAGAAGGCGCAGACCAAATAGACATTAATAATTTCTCAGCATTAGCTCAATTTGATTTTTACATGCAAGTGCAAAAATTTTACACAGAGCACAATACCTCCGCAACCATAGAATTTAGAGAAAATGAAATCGAGGATTTAGCGAAAGCTATTCATAATGCGATAGAAAATAATGAAGGATATATTTCGGCAGCATTACTAGCTCGATTTAGTGCCAACGCCACTTTCCCGAGATTACCTTTTGAACCAATAAGTAAAGAGGAATATATATCATTGCAAAATAAAGTAATAGAAAGAAAAGTTAATAACGATTTCTTTGACGCTCTTAATAAATATGATGTTGGGGAACTATCTGAAGCAGGACCAGCAGGGTGTGATTCAGATAAGTGCCTACTTCCACTGGCTAAACCAAAAGATTAATTTTTGAATTATTTGTAAATAAAAAATATAAATTAGTTTTTAAAAATTTAATTTATGGCTACCTCTTTAATAGAGACATAAATTATTTATGACATTAAGCTTAAATATTGGTGACCTGTTTAATGATTCTTCTAGTCATGCGTTAGTAGATGAGTTAAGAAAAAAGACCTCAAAAGAGGAAATATTAGACTTTGAAGAAAAATTTAACTCCAAAAATGAACAAAATCTACACATATATATATGTAGATTTCTTAAAAATAGATCAATATCTAGAGGACTTGCCTCTAAGTGGTTAATAACAATAATCAAAAACAAAGAATCAAAAATTAATGCTTTGCAAAAATTAAATAATTAAGTAAGCGCTGAAAGTTTCCACAGAGCAATTCCAAAAATTGAGAATCCCATAATAAAAGTAAAAGCTAAAGCATTTACCAATTGAACCTTATCATTCATTCTGTTTGCGAATGGTAATAATTGAGCAAATAATGGAGTCTCTTCAACTATTGCGGATTTTTTTACTGTAGGTTTTTTGCTTCTAGAAAACATAAAACAAATTTTATAATCTTAAGAATTTTACATTTAAAAGTTCATAAAAAAAAAAATACTTCTCAAAAACGAACAAAATGTAACCTGTAAGAAACTACACAAAGAAAAACATAAAATCCTTATTAGGAGCCTATTTCGTTATTAAAGTATTAAGGTTATTTATTAAAGACCTAGACAAATAATTTTATTGAATGCTATTATTAAATTGTAGCAACCGCTACCAAAACGTTCAACTTGCGTTTAGCAAGCCGCAAATCGACTTAAGCCATGGAACGGGGACTTAAGCGAAACCGGAGCTTAAAAAATGACTCTAATTTACAGAGGACAAAAGTACGTCCAGAACAAAGAAGCAGCTAAAAAGCAGCACAATGAACTAACTTATAGAGGAAAAGCTTACACAAGCTAGTTTATTTAACGATTAAATAAAAAAAGCCACTTTTAGTGGCTTTTTTTATTGTCCATTCTTAGACAAAAAATAACTTAATAATTCTCACAAGCATTAAAATAATATGATTCAATTGCATTTGTATATTTAGATAACTATGGCAGACCAAAAACCTTTATTTAAAGCACCTTATGACATAAAAGATGTTAGTGCTCTTTTCGCCATAGTTGCCTTCGTTTTAATAATCGCTGCCATAGTTGGGAATAACTTATTTGGTTTATTTCAACAAAATGTCAACTTTGGGTGATTTTTTTTGAAAGCAGACTAAATTTTTGTGGACTCATTTTGTGGACTAAATTTGACTAAAGATAGATTGTTATAACGATTTAACTCATCATTATTAATAAAAATTCCTATCTCAAAATAGTTTCTTGAAATAATTTTTAAATCTTTGAATTTATAGACTGTGACTAATTTCTTATGTTATAGTTTTTAAGTTCAATAAAATTGAAGAACCCTGTGGAGGGGTGGTCGAGTGGTTTAAGGCTCTAGTCTTGAAAACTATCTTTTTAGGAAAAAAGTAAATTTATAAATTACCTAAAATCTATTGATATAACTGCAATCTCAAGAGTAAGACTATAAGAATAAAATACCCCTACCGAGACAGGGGAGACCAAATAGAGACCAGTTTAAATAATTGTAATTTTTTAACTCCCCAGATAAAATAAAGGGCAATTAACTTCTTATAAGTGAAGAGATTTTTAATACCTTTATTAGCTGCTTTAGTTTTACCTACTGAAGTTAATGCAAATGTTGATCCTGCAGTTAATGAAATGTGCATGAAGGCAGCTGACTTCAAAGGTTGTGTCGAGTTAAATACTAAAAAATCAAGTCTCCCTAAATGTAATTTTTTTCGCAAAGATAAATGTGTAGGTGAGTTGAATTGGTCTAATGGGAAATATGTTGGTGAGATTTCAAATTCCAAAAGA
>CACJCK010000026.1 GCA_902591865.1 uncultured Prochlorococcus sp. | reverse complement strand
ATTTCAAGTCACGGCCTGATAAAGTAACAGCTGTAAAGAGTTAAAAAAAGCTTACTAGCATAATAATTCTCATAAAAAATTGCATTTTATATGAGATCATACTCAAAACCTTTTAGAAAATCCTCAAAATTTAATTGTGAATCAAACTTTAATTCAAGAAATTCTCGAAGTTGTCGAGCAAGCAGCTATTGCCTCAGCAAAATTAACAGGACTTGGTCAAAAAGATGAAGCTGATGCTGCAGCTGTCGAAGCAATGAGATTGCGAATGGGCATGTGTGAAAGAGCTCGAGGAAGCTGGGGTAGATAGAATTCAATTTGATGTAATGGATGGAAATTTCGTACCAAATCTTACATTTGGTCCTGAAATGATTGCTGCATGCAGGAAATATTGCAGTGTCCCTTTTGAAACTCAATTAATGGTAAGCCAGTACAACTGTGAAACAATGCTTGAATCTTATGTAAACGCTACAAAAGGAGCAAATGGTGAACCGGGAGTAGTAATAGCTCATGCCGAAGCAAATATTCATTTGCATAGAGTTCTAGGAAGAATAAAAGATTTAGGAGGATCTCCTTCTGTTGCATTGAACCCTCATACTCCTTTTGAAATGATTAAAAACATAATGGATATGGTTGATCATGTTTTGGTTATGACAGTTAATCCAGGCTTTGGAGGACAAGCTTATATACCAACAATGCTTAATAAAATAAGAAAAATCAGGAACTTTATTATCGAAAAAAACTTAGATGTCGACATTGAAGTTGATGGGGGGATAAAAGCTAATTGGACTATTTCACAATGTGCCGATGCTGGGGCTAATTGTTTTATTGCAGGTAGCGGAATGTTTGCTTACCCAACATTAAAAGAAGGATGTGATGACTTGAGAAAAGTTGCACAAGAAGCACAAAAAGGGAATGTCCTCTCAGAACCTCAATAAATATTCTGGATGATTAAGAAATCACCCAAATATCCATCCATAACTATGCAAACCTATTCCTAAAAAATTAACTCCTAAATAACATACTAAAACAACTAAAAAGCCTGTAGATGCTAATAATGCTGGTTTGCGTCCTTGCCAACCTTTGCTTATTCTCATGTGCAGATAAGCGGCATAAAACAACCATGAGATAAATGCCCATGTTTCTTTTGGATCCCAACTCCACCATGTGCCCCAGGCCTCATTAGCCCAAACTGCACCTGAAATTAAACCGAGAGTCAAAAGAACAAAACCTACCAATATAGAACGATAACTTAATGTATCTAATTCTTCTGAATGAGAAAATTCAATAGGTTCAACTAAATCATTTACGGGATAGCTATTTGAAAGTTTAAATCCTCCTATACCTGTAGAACTACTTCTGATTTGAAGTGGCTTATTTTTATTGATGAACAAAACAGACATTGAAAGTAAAGAACCTATTATTAATGCTGCATAACTAAGCATTACGACGCTAACATGCATTACTAACCAACTAGACCTTAAAGCTGGAACTAAATTGGATGATAATTTCAAATCCTCTGGTAAAACAAAACATGCAAAAGCCACAGCCAGTAACTCAATAGGTATAGCAATTGAGGGAATTATTGGAGCTTGATATTCTCTTTCAACCAATAGTTGACCTAATGTGATACCCCAAGTAAGGAAATATAGAGATTCATACAAATTGCTAATAGGAAAGTGCCCAGAAATTGTCCACCTAAAAAGCAATTGTAATGTTATTAATAAGTTCACTAAAATCGTAATGAGTCTTACAGCAGCAGAAGACTTTTTTTTAAAAACTGCACCCAAAGATATTGGTAAGTTAATTAATAAAAAATAAAAAACTAAAAGACCTAAAACTGAAACCGGTTCATATATTAAATTTTTAAAAAAATTATCTAGTATCATTTCTAGAAATTTCTCAAGTTTTAATATTCAATGTCAATCAAATAATAATTAAAATCACTCTCATATGAGTAAATCTTTAATAATAAAGTTTTAATTTATTTAAAAAAAAAGCATTTCAAAGTTTGAAATTATCTCCTAGATAATACTTCTTGACTATTGGATTATCAGCCAATTCACTTGATGAACCGTTAGCTAAAATTTTTCCTTCACTTAATACATATGATTTGTTAGTAATTAGAAGGGTTTCCCTCACATTATGGTCTGTAATGAGAATCCCCACCCCATCACTACTTAATTTTAGAATTAGTTTCTTTAGATCATTAACAGCCAGAGGATCTATCCCAGCAAAAGGTTCGTCTAGTAACAAATATTTAGGTCCTTTTCTGCCTACAGTGAGAGCCCTTGCAATTTCACACCTCCTCCTCTCTCCTCCTGAAAGTTGATAACCATAATTATCTACAAAGTTATTCAAATTAAATTCATTAATTAATTGTTCTCTTCTATTTCTTATCGCTGCTCTACTATAAGATGAATTTTGTAAAGCCAAATCTATATTATCCTTTACTGTTAGGTCTCTAAATATACTCGCTTCCTGAGTTAAGTACCCTAACCCAAGTCTTGATCTAATTGGTAGAGGAAGATTGGTTATATTTTTCCCATTCATTAAAATTTCACCTTTATCTGGTTTTATATTCCCAACTGCAAGATTAAAAGTTGTAGTTTTCCCAGCACCATTAGGTCCCATCAAACCTACAACTTCCCCTGGATTAACAGTTATGGAAACATCATTTACAATTAATCTTCCTTTAATTGAAAGTGATACATTATGAATATTTAGGTTCATTTTCCTTGAGATCGATTTGTTTTCTTACTTTCTTGAAAAAAAATTAAATACATAATAATAATTTAATTGGAGATAAAGATTTATTCATCAAAGAGGTTTCAAAAAAGGCTTATCGTTCTCGTTTAATAGTTCTCTATATTGTAATTTCCTTAATAAATCTTCCAAACATTGGCAGAAGGATTCAAGATCAATCCCTAAATCAATCTTGGTTCTAGTTTTTATTCTGCCTAAACCCTCTCCAAGTAAAATAGTAGCTCCATTTAAATTACCTTTACTTAAATGAAACTGAGATACAGATACTTGTAAAATTCCTTGGATAACTTGTCTTTCTTCACCATCTACGGAATTCCATATTTCTTCAAAAGCATCATGAGCCTCGTACCATTGATGATTGTTAAAAAGATTTAAAGCTATAAAAAGGGAATCTTGAAAACTTTTTGCACTTTCTTCGTTCATTAAAGCAATTACTAATTTTTTTTCTTTTTATTTATTTTTCTCATTCTTATTGAATCCGGTGTAACCTCTAGCATTTCATCTGAACCGATATATTCGAGTGCTCTTTCAAGGGTGATATCCACAGGTGACTGCAAAGTATCCAGTTCTTCTGCCCCTGCAGATCTCATATTAGTCAACTGCTTAGTTTTACATATATTCAACTCAAGATCTTGAGGCCGATTATTCTCACCAATTATCATTCCTTTATAAACTTTAACTCCAGGTTTAATGAAATATACTCCCCTATCTTCAGCATTCTTTAAAGCATAAAATGTGGCTACACCTTCCTCAAAAGCTATAAGAACGCCATTCCTTCTGGTTTCAAAGTCTCCTGTTTTAGGTTTATATTCATAAAACGAATGGCTCATGATACCTTCACCTCTGGTTATCCTTACAAATTCTCCACGAAATCCAATTAATCCTCTTGATGGTACTAGAAATTCTAATTGAGTTCTACCATCTGAACTTGTCTGCATGTTTTTCATCTCTGCCTTTCTAGATCCAAGTTTTTCGATGCAAGAACCAACAGATACTTCAGGTACATCTAAAACCAAAGTCTCTATAGGCTCACATTCAACATTATCAATTTCTCTAAAAATTACTTGAGGTTGTGAGATTTGAAACTCAAAACCCTCTCTTCTCATAGTTTCAATCAATATCCCTAGATGTAATTCTCCTCTCCCTGAAACTGAGAACCTGTCAGGAGAATCAGTTTCTTCTACTCTCAGGGCAACATTTGTTAAAAGTTCCCTCTCCAATCTATTTTTTAATTGTCTACTAGTAACAAATTTCCCTTCCTTACCCGCGAATGGTGAATCATTGACAACAAAAGTCATATTTAAGGTAGGTTCATCAACTTTGATTAATGGAAGAGGATGAGGAGAATCGGGACATGCTATGGTCTCACCAATATTGACGTCATCGAAACCAGAAACAGCAACAATATCACCTGCAAATGCTTCATTTATATCAATTCTTTGTAATCCTTCAAATCCTAAAAGCTTACTAACCTTACCTTTAATAGTTTTTCCGTTTTCTTTAATTAAACTAGCCTGTTGGCCATTTTTTATAGTCCCATTGTGGATCTTCCCAATTACTATTCTGCCTAAGAAATCAGAATAGTCCAAAGTAGTTATTTGTAGCTGAAGAGGCTTATTAGAGTCACCTACTGGAGGAGGAACGTGTCTAATAATAGCTTCAAAAAGAGGCATCATATTGTCACTATTGGAATCCATCTCTTCTTTTGCGAAACCAGATAAGCCACTCCCAAAAAGATAAGGGAAATCACATTGATCATCATCAGCTCCTAATTCCAAAAACAAATCAAGAACCTTATCAATTGCTATTTCTGGTACTACTCGTGGTCTATCAATTTTATTTACAAAGACTATAGGCCTAAGTCCTTTTTCTAATGCTTTTTTTAAAACAAATCTTGTTTGAGGCATAGGTCCCTCATTTGCATCAACAATAAGCAGACAACCATCAACCATTCCCAAAACCCTTTCAACTTCTCCTCCAAAATCAGCATGTCCAGGTGTATCTATAATATTAATTCTGGTATCTTTATAGTTAACTGCAGTATTCTTTGAGAGAATTGTTATCCCCCTTTCTCTTTCAAGATCATTTGAATCCATAACACATGTAGGGATAACTTCATTGTCTCTAAATATTCCTGATTGAGATAACAATGCATCTACAAGAGTTGTCTTCCCATGATCTACGTGAGCAATAATTGCAACATTTCTAATTTCTTTTATCGAAGATGACATTTATAGAATTTATATAAATATTAGATTGACTTTATTAAGGCTAACTCAAAGTATGCTTATTATGAGAATTTTCTCTTTAAGACTTTGAAAAATATAATTTATTGAATATTAAAATTAATCAATTATGTTTATAATTTTCTATCTGAGCTTTCAAAAACTTTTAATGCTTCAATTGACCCCTCATATCTCCAATGCCAGGGTTCGTAATCTATATATTTATTATCTTTGTTGAACGATAACTTAAAGTGAAACTTTGCTGCATTTTTTATTAACCATCTAAAGGCGTCAGTATTTTCGAAGTCGGTTTCAAAGTCTGTCTCTCTTTGAGTAGCATCACCAATATCGATTGCGAAGCCTGTACTATGTTCGGAATACCCTGGAGGAGCTGAAACTCTAGCTCTTTCTGCCGCTTCTTGATTTCTAATAGATTTTAAAGAATAAAAGATATCGTTTTGCAAATTTATTGATCTATAACCACTCAAGAAGACTAAATATATCCCATCCTTTTTGGCTTCTTCTCTCATATTTAGTAGTGAATCGCGCATATCCATATGAACTTCAATATTTGGCTCAATTAAAACTAGTTTCTCCTTAGAAATTTCCGCATAGGGTAAATGACCTAAAACTCTATGGTCGGGATTTATCTGAGCCTGAAAATTGAGATTATCAAGAGATCCTATTTCTATATTTTTAATTAATCGCAAAGCAGCGACAGAAAAGATAAGAAAAAGAAATGGAGAAAATATTAATAGTTTTTTTAATAATGTTGATTTTGGATTATTTAGGTAAGTTCTTTTGGCAAGTGGTATATCAAATTGATCGATATCTTTGTTTAGTTCCAATATTTAGAAGTGAATTTGGAAAAGATATTTCGATATTAACTATTATTTTAAGAAATGCACTTTTATAAGCAAAAAAGATGTAGTTTTTATATACAGTATTATTTTTTTCATATGTTGAGGGTAGCTGTTATTGGTGGAGGTCCAAGTGGTTCATGTGCGGCAGAAATACTTGCTAAAGCTGGAATAAAAACTTGGCTCTTCGAGAGAAAATTAGATAATGCGAAACCATGTGGAGGAGCAATTCCACTTTGCATGGTCGAAGAATTTGATTTACCTGAGTCAATTATTGATAGAAAAGTAAGGCATATGAGAATGATATCTCCATCAAATAGAGAAGTAGATATTAGTTTAGATAGAGTTTATGGGAAAAGTGATAATGAGTTTATTGGAATGTGTAGAAGAGAAGTTATGGATGCCTTTATGCGCAACAGAGCATCAGATCTTGGTGCCACATTAATAAATGGATTAGTTACTTCTATTGATACTGGCGATAATAATCAAGGGCCATATAAGCTTTCCTACTCAGATTTTACGAATGGAGATAAAAAAGGGGAACTAAAAGAGCTTACTGTTGACCTTTTGATCGGAGCTGATGGAGCCAATAGCAGAGTCGCAAAAGCAATGGATGCAGGTGATTACAAAGTGGCTATAGCATTTCAGGAAAGAATTAAATTGCCTAAAGAAGAAATGAGTTACTACGAAGATCTTGCTGAAATGTATGTTGGAACTGATGTTTCTCCTGATTTTTATGGGTGGGTATTTCCTAAATATGATCATGTTGCTGTGGGCACAGGTACCATGCAAAAGAATCAGTCATTAATTAAAGGACTTCAAGAGGGTGTAAGGAATAGAGCAAAGAAAAGACTTGTTAATGGTGAAGTAATAAAGGTAGAAGCTCACCCTATTCCAGAGCATCCAAGGCCAAGAAGGGTAGTTGGGAGAATGGCATTGGTTGGTGATGCAGCTGGTTATGTTACAAAAAGTTCTGGAGAGGGTATTTATTTTGCTGCAAAAAGCGGAAGAATGTGTGCTGAAGAAATTGTTGAAGCATCAAAAAATGGTCAAGTAATTCCATCAGAAAAAAATTTAAAAAACTATCTTAAAAAATGGGATAAAAAATATGGCACAACTTATAAGGTGCTAGAAATCCTTCAAAATATTTTCTACAGAAATGATTCTGCTAGAGAAGCCTTTGTTGAGATGTGTGATGACATGGATGTTCAAAGACTTACTTTTGATAGTTACTTATACAAAAGAGTTGTCTCTATGAAACCATTACAGCAACTTAAAATTACGATGCTTACACTTGGTTCGATTTTAAGAGGGAAAGCCCTAGCGCCTCTAAAATATAAACCCGTTGATAGTGCTGTTAGGGAAAATAAAGAGGTAGAAAAAATGCTAGAAAATTATTCAATAAAGGGAGGAATTAAAGTTAAGAGTTCAAAAGTGTAAAGTCGGCAATTTTTAGAGAATAATTTCTAATTAAGCTCAACAAATTGAGTCTATTATTTCTTATTTTTAAATCCTCTGACATTATTAGGACTCCCTTTTCATTATCAAATAAATCCTCGATGGTGTTTACATTAATCTCAAACAAATTTAGAAGTTCAAAATAATTGCAACAACCTTCTGAAAAAAGTTTTTCTAATTCTCCTATAAATTCAAAAACTTTGAATTCACAATCTTTTTCAAAAAGTTTTGTGTTTACATAATCTCTTGTTGAGAGAACATCTCTTGAAATATCACTTTTATTTGCTAATTTGCTTATCCTAATAATTACCTGCTGGATTTTAACAAAATTATCGTTTTCGATAAAATTGATAATAGAATTAACCCTTTTTTTAAGATCAACAATATTCAATACTCTTTTTTGAGATAATTCATCAGAAGAGCAAACGGCCTTTATTAATTCTTTACTTAGTGATAATTCTTCTAAATGACTAACAATTCTTTGAACTAAAAATTCATTTAAATCATTAAATACTGTTTCTCTTGAGAAGTTTAAATTCGGAAATACGATTTTCCAAAAATCCATAAGTTCGTTGAATAATTTATCTAAAGGTAAATCAAGTTCATAATCCCAAATTATTTTAATCACTCCATTCAAATTTCTTCTTAAAGCATAAGGATCAGATGATCCACTAGGACGTTTACCGGAAATAAATATACTTATTAAAGTTTCGACCTTATCTGCTACGGAAACTATTGCACCATATTTTGTAGAGGGCAAAGCATCTTTATAAAAAGAAGGTAAATAATGTTCAGCGACAGCCATGCAAACATCCTCACTAAATCCCTCATATTTAAGATATTTACCACCCATTATTCCTTGTAGCTCAGGGAATTCGAAAACAATTTCGCTACATAAGTCGTTTTTACAGTATTTAGCAGCTTCTATTATTTTTTTTTCTTCTAAAGACTTATCATTTAAAAATTTAAGAATTTTTTTAGTAACTTCCACTATCCTTTCTACCCTCTGAAATATATTTCCAAGTCCTTTTAAATATGAAACAGATTTAAGCTTTTCATTTCTATCGATTGAAGCAATCTTTTTATCACTTTCTACGAAAAACTTTGCATCTGAAAACCTTGCCCTTAATACTTTCTCATTACCTTTGGAAATATTATTATTTGATTCTTCAAGACCATTTGAAATAACGCAGAAAGTTGTACTAATATTTTTTTCAGAACTTAAATCTAGTTTAGAAAAACTTTCGTTTTTAAATAAAAGAGGAACGTATCTCTGATGAATTTTCATGACTGTTGAGAGAACTTCAACCGGAAGATCAAGAAATTCATTACTAAATTTGCCAATAATTAAGTCTGGCCATTCAACTAAATCAGTTAGTTCATTTAGTAATCCTTCTGAAAGGTCAGGTTTAAGATTTAATGATTTAGATGCCTGATTTATTAAACTTTGAATTTTTTCTTTTCTTTCTTTTCGAATAGCTATTACTCTATTTCGTTTCAATAATTCAAAAAAATCATCAGGATTCTGAACTTCTAAAACTTCATTGATTAACCTATGACTTTTTGTTTTATTACTTATTTTGATTTTTGGATCACATTCATCAAATTCAAAATCGAGAATTTCATCATTATAAATAGAGGTAATCCACCTAATAGGTCTTGAAAATTTTATGTTCCCACCCCCCCATTTCATAAATCGAGGACCTTGAAGACTCCTTACTAATTTTGGGATAATCGAAGACAAAGAAATTTTTGTTGATAGTCCTTTCTCAATTTTCTTTCCAAATACAAAATCACCCTTTTTAGTGTTTTTTATTTCTAGCTCACCTACATCTATATCTAAGCTATTAGCAAATCCTAAAGCAGCATTAGTAGGACATCCATTTAAATAAGCCAAATTGGCTTTAGGTCCTTTTCTTTCTATTATCTTATCTTCTGCATAGTCAACTAAACCTTCGAGAAGTAGAACTATCCTCCTAGGTGTGGAGGTAACAACTATTTGTTCGAATTTGATTAACTTTTTATCCAATTCAAATTCTATTAGAGATTTAAATTGCTCTAGAACAGAATGAGAAAATTTAGCGGGCAACTCTTCTGTTCCTATCTCAAGTAAATATTTAGACAAGAAAAAAATATGACTTCACTTACTATAATTTACTACCAGTTAAATAAGCTTTTCGCTAATGTATAAAAAGAGATATGTTTTGGTCCTTTGATCAAGGTTGAGAAAGTAAAAAAGAAAAAAGATTCTGCAAAGGAAGAGACTGTTTGTTTAGCAAATGGACTAGAAGTCTCTAAATTTGAAAATTTCAAAAAAAGTAGCCAATTTCTTAAGGAACCACTTGCTACAGAATTAGTCAATGAAAGTGATCATTTTACTAATGATGCAGTTCAGTTATTAAAATTTCATGGTAGTTATCAACAAGATAACAGGGAAAATAGAAGGCCGGGCAAAAGTAAAGATTGGCAAATGATGCTTAGGTTAAGAAATCCGGGCGGTGAAGTCCCTGGGAAATTATTTTTAGCATTAGATGAATTATCTGACAAACTAGGTAATGGAACACTTAGGGCCACTACAAGACAAGCCTTTCAAATGCATGGAATCAGAAAGGAGAACCTAAAGGAAGTAATTCAAACAATAGTAAATTCAATGGGATCCACATTAGCTGCATGTGGAGACATAAATAGAAACGTTATGGCCCCTGCGGCTCCATTTGATTCGCCAGACTATAATATGGCAAGAGTATTAGCAAAAAAAGTTGCAGATCTTCTTACCCCAATGGCTGGCCAAGGCACTTTTTTAGAGCTTTGGGCTGATGGAGATTTAGAGTACACCATAAAGCCTGACAAAGATATTGAAACAATTAGGAAGCTCCAATTCAAAGATAATGTTTTTAGTGGGATAAAAGATGAGCCTCTTTATGGTTCAACTTATTTACCTAGAAAATTCAAGTGTGCCGTGACAGTTCCCGGGGACAATTCTGTTGATCTTCTTACCAATGACATAGGAATAGTTGCCTTTACATCTAAAGATGGAAACTTAGAAGGTTGCAACTTCTATGTTGGAGGTGGTATGGGTCGCACACATAATAATGAGGAGACCTTTGCTAGAATTGCAAATCCACTTGGATATGTTGAAGAACCTGATGTTTTTGAATTAATACAAAGTATTGTGGCTATTCAAAGAGATTATGGCGATAGAAAATCAAGAAAAAATTCGAGAATGAAATATCTTCTTCACAGAAAAGGTATTAAATGGTTTAAAAAGATACTTTTTGAAAAGTATTTCAAAAAAGAAATTAAAAAAATCAGAAAAGAACCGGATAAGGTTCTTATTGATTACCTAGGTTGGCATAAACAAAATAAAACCTCCTATTTCGTAGGCTTACCATTATTATCAGGGAGATTATCTGGAGAAAAGAAGAATACCATCACAAGTATTGTTAAAAAATATAAGTTAGATTTAAGACTCACTCCTAATCAAGATATTTTACTTTGTAATATCGCCAATAAAAACAAAGGTGAAATTCAAAAATCCCTATCAAAAATTGGATACGAAAATTTAGAAAACATTAATGAAATACAGAGACATGCCTTAGCTTGTCCTGCTTTACCACTTTGTGGTCTTGCGATGACTGAAGCTGAAAGAATATTACCTGATGTATTAAAAAGGATTGAAAATTTGCTTTTAGATCTAAAAATACAAAAAACAATATTATTTAGAATGACAGGATGTCCGAATGGATGTACTAGACCTTATATGGCCGAATTAGCATTTGTTGGGAGTGGGCAAAACAAATACCAATTATGGTTGGGGGGAAGTAAAAATCTACAAAGGCTAGCTAAACCATACTTACAAAGAATGGAACTTAACGATTTAGAAAAAACTCTTCAACCATTATTTGATAAATGGAAGGGTAATTTGGATTTGGATTTCGGAGATTTTATAAATACTCAAGATGAAAATTATATTTTGAATTTACTAAATAAAAATCAATAGAATTTAAATTTTTCCATAAAGAGCATTTGCTTTTTTATTTTTCCAAGCCCATAATTGATCACCATAACTAAAATGCCACCATTCATTAGGATGTTGAGCAAATCCAAATTTAGTCATAATTTCCCTTAATAAATTTCTTCTACTATTCCAAATAATTGCTTCTTCATTATTTATGTTTGCATAAAAATTAGGATTTGAGGTCTCATCCATTTGATCAACCATACTTCCCATTTCAACAAGATTTCCTTCTTTATCTGACAAACAAACATCCAATGCACCCCCAGTTGAATGAGGGGGAGGGCACCTAGTGTCATAAGAAGGATATGCCCAAAATTTTTCAACTCTTTTTAAAATGGTTGGATAAGATTTTATATTTTCAAAAGAAATATCAATATCGGATTTTTTACACTCTAATAAAAATGCTCTTTTAAACATAAATTCTTGGACTTCTAAGGGTCGCCAACTGTCATAAATTAAAAGGTTGAAACTACTCCTTGATATCAAATAATCATTTACTTTTACTAATCTATTTACGACCTCCCCTCTTAATTTCCAAATAGAAGTTTTATCTTTGTAAGGTGCTCCTAAATGAGAATAAGGGTGAGGATCTAAAAACTTTAAGCAGCTAGGTATAGCTATTAATTTATCTCCATTATCTTTAATTGGTATATTATTCCAAATTTTCAATTGAAATTTGCAATTGATTTATAGTGGCATATATATCAAAAATTACAATGATAATTTCAATTTAAGAAATCATGAATGAATTTATTATCAGAATTATCAATTAGTATATTCTTTAAAACAATATTTTCTTTTAAATCAGGATCATTACTAACAATTTTAATAGCCTCTTCACGAGCCTTATCAATAAGAAATTTATTATTAGGTAAATTGTCCAGTACAAAATCAGGCAATCCGGATTGTCTATATCCTAAAATCTGGCCTGGTCCTCTAAGCTCCAAGTCTTTTTCAGCAATATAAAAACCATCATTAGATTTTTGCAATACACAAAGTCGTTTATTTTCTAATCCATTTTTATCGGGAGTTACCAGATAACAAAAAGATTTTGTTGATCCTCTACCAACTCTTCCCCTTAATTGATGTAGCTGGGACAATCCAAATCTGTCCGAATTATAAATAATCATAATTGTGGCGTTAGGAACATCAATGCCAACCTCTATTACTGTAGTTGAGACCAATATATTAATTTCATTCTTCAAAAAAGAATTAATTACTTCATTCTTTTCTTGTGAACTTAATTTGCCATGTAATAATCCAACTTTTTTGTTAAAAAAAATCTTTTCTGATAAATGTCTGAATGTTTTCTTTGCGGAGCTTAAATTCATTTTTTCTGAATCTTCTATAAGTGGCAAAATCACATAAGCTTGCTTTCCCTTATTGATCTCATCTTCAACAATCTTGAACAAGTTAGTTAAATCATCTTCTGAAATTATTTTTGTAGTTATAGGAACTCTCCCAGGAGGGAGTTCTGTAATTTGACTCACATCTAAATCACCATAAATAGAAAGCGCAAGAGTTCTTGGAATTGGTGTTGCTGTCATTGATAACAAGTGAGTATTTTCTCCTTTATTTAGTAATCTATTTCTTTGAGTAACTCCAAATCTATGTTGTTCATCAATTACTACCATCCCTAATGCATTAAAGATGACTTTATCCTCAAATAATGCATGAGTACCTACGAGGATATCAACTAATCCATTGTTCAAATTAGAGAAAATTTCTTTTCTCTTTTTTTGAGGAGTATTCCCAGTAAGTAGTTCAACAGAAACTAAAAGGGGGTTCAAATATTTTAATAAATTTTTATAATGCTGTTCTGCTAATACCTCAGTTGGGACCATAAATGCACCTTGCAGGTTTTTTTCAATGACAAGTAAAAGAGACGCTATTGCAATTATGGTTTTACCGCTTCCCACATCTCCCTGGAGCAATCTAGACATTGGTACGGGATTAGATAAATCTTTCTTAATTTCATTTAAAACATTTTCTTGTGATTTTGTTAATTCAAATGGAAAAGTATTTAAAAATTCTTTTAATAAAGATTTCTTTTGAGGTAATTGTTGGGAAGTTACATTTTTATTCGTCTTTCTTTTTCTAAGTAGGAACTTTATTTGAAGTAGGAACAACTCATCAAAAACCAAACGTTTTTTTGACTCAATAAGTGCCTGTTGAGTTGGTGGAAAATGAATATTAATCAACGACTCTCCTTTAGATAATAAAGATAATGAATCAAGTTGCTTTTTATTTAAAATTTCTGGATATTGCTTTGTATAAATTAGTACCTTTTTCATAAGTTTTATAAAACTCATATTTGACAATTCTTCACCTAATGAATATAAGGGTAATATTTTGCCTGAGAAATTAAAATTATCATTGTTATCCTTAAGAATTTCAATCTGCGGATCTACAAAAGTTTTGCCATACTCTGTCAATTTAACCTTACCGGAAATTGCTAATTTGGTGCCAGTAGTATACAAAGATTTTTGAGATATGAAAAAGGAGTAAGATCTAAATCTTCTTCCTAAAAAAAATTTTGTAACCTTTATTGAAGACGTTTCATCAGAAACCACAATATTCATTATTGATAAATTACTATTTTTTTTACTCTTATGAATATAAAATCTTTTAACATTCGCGATGCACGTGTATAAGTTATCTGGTTTTAAATTTATTATCTTGACTCTATTCGTATAGTCTAGATATGTTCGTGGGAAATAATTAATAAGATCTTTTATATGAAATATCCCTAATTCATTAAGCTTATTTTTA
>CACJCK010000025.1 GCA_902591865.1 uncultured Prochlorococcus sp. | reverse complement strand
AAGTGGCGTAGGTCGAACTGGGAAAATGTGGGGTTATGAAAATTTAGGAATTGAACCTGATGGATTCACCCTTGCTAAAGGATTAGGAGGAGGTCATGCAATTGGAGCATTATTGGTAAAAGAAAAAGCCAACATTTTTTCTCCAGGAGATCATGCAAGCACTTTTGGGGGGAACCCTTTCGCCTGTAAAGCTGCCCTAACTGTATTAGAAGAAATAAATAGGAGAAATATTATCAACAATGTTTATCTAAGAGGGGAACAATTAACAGCTGGGTTTGAAGAATTGTCAAAAAAATTTCCAAATATTATTAGCGGTAAAAGAGGTTTAGGTTTAATACAAGGTCTTGTGATCAATGATGATTATGCTGATGCAAAAAAAATTACATTAAAAGCTTTTGATAAAGGATTACTGATAGTTCCTGCAGGAGGAAATGTTTTAAGGATTGTCCCACCATTAGTTATATCTCGAAGAGAAATTCAAATTCTTTTGGATAAGCTAAATTCAATTTTTGAAGATTTATAGCAATTTAAATTTTGAAAAATGCAAATTTAAAAATTTTTGAATTATTATCACCTAAATATGAGAGGGACAATATCAAGTTATGTTTATCAAGAATTAAAAAAGCACTTCAAGAACTTGGTAATCCTTGCAAGAATATCCCTGCGATACAGATTATTGGAACCAATGGGAAAGGATCAATCGCGGCATATTTAGAAAGTATACTTTTTGAAGCTGAAGTGAATTTTGGTGTAACGACATCTCCTCATCTATTGGATGTCTGCGAGAGGATTAGAGTTAATAAAAAAAATATTAATAAAACTGATTTTGAAAAAATATATATCTTAATAGAAAAAAAATTTTCAAAATTTGAATTAACTCCTTTTGAAAAAATTATTTGCTGTGCACTAAATTTTTTTGACTATAAAAAAGTTGAATTACTCATTCTTGAAGCTGGCTTAGGGGGACGATTAGACGCGACAACAGCCCATAAATCTAGACCAATAATTGCTATTGGGAATATTGGCTTGGACCATAAAGAATTTCTTGGAGATACGATTGAAAAAATTGCCGGAGAAAAATTAGCAGTTATTGAAAAAAACTCAATTGTCATTTCATGCAAGCAAAATAGTCAGGTTGAAAATTTAATAAACAAAAAAGTTAAAGAGGTTGGTGCAGAAATTATTTGGAAAGATTCAATTTCAAACAGCTATGAACTTGGATTAAAAGGTATTTTTCAAAAGCAAAATGCCTCAGTAGCTGTTGGAGCAATTGAAGCGCTGAATAATTTGAGATTTAATATAAAAGAAAAACATATATCTGAAGGTCTTAAAAAGACATCTTGGAAAGGAAGACTAGAAATAATAAATTATTTGAACAAAGAAATTCTTGTGGATTGTGCGCATAATTATCCTGCTGCAAAAGCACTCTCTAATGAGCGAAGCAATTGGGAGAATGAAGATAAAGGAATTTATTGGATTTTAGGTGTCCAAAGACAAAAAGATTTTTACGCAATATTAAAAACGCTTCTAAATAAAAATGATCACTTATTACTTGTGCCAGTGCCAAACCAACCTAGTTGGCAATTAAAAGATCTTTCTCAGATTAAAGAATTTGACCTTCAAAAAACAATTGAATTTAAAACATTTGAACTTGCCATTGATTATTTATTTTCCCTAGAAAAATGGCCACCTAATCATCCAGTCCTAACAGGTTCTATTTTTTTAGTTGCTGAATTTATTAAATTTGCAAATAAACAGAAATTTTAAATATTAAATTGTTCCTTTACTTCCCAACCTTCCAATTTCCCAGGATTCAATAGCCCTTTAGGATCAAATTTTAATTTCGCTTTTACTTGATCTGCGTCAACCACTCCTAGGCCTCCGCCTTCGACAGTTAAAACATGGGGATTAAAAATAAACGCCCCAAGTTTCTTACAATCTTCCATTATTTCATTTAATTCATCTATCCCATTCCACCTTAATACAGGTAAAGCAGCTAATCGCGGTGATCCTTGTTGAGAAACTGCCTCTAAATGCCAAAGAACTTTTCTACCCCATTTTTTTCTCAGAAAATTAATCAATTCTAGTTCATTATTAAGTGGCAAAAGCATCTGTAAATAAGTCCAATTTTTATCCTTAGACCTCATATGAAGAGTTGTATGATTCCATACGACTTCAGAAATTCCATTAACGAGTTTTTCTTCTTCCCCAAGGAGGGTAAATTCAACTTTGAATTTTTTACAAATCAATTCGATCGTTTTTGTTCCTCCAAAAGTAGATTGAATTAATATCTTGTGACTTCTAGCATTACTTTTAAGCCATTTTGGCATTTGATCTACAATTTCATCTTCAAGAATTGCTCCTAGTTTCAGATCAATTGCTGCGCTGGTAAGAGTTTTTAATATTTCTATTGTTTTTTCAAATTCAATACAGTCGATAGCTATTGAATACCACTTACGTTTGATATCAGTAGCAAGTAGTAAAGAAGTAATTATTCCATTAGTCCCATAAGCATGATTTAGAGGTTCGGATTCTTCAGCATCAAATTTTAATAATTCAGGTTTTGCATTCATCGTTACTGCCTCTAAACCAATAAGATTTCCTGGATCTCTTAAAAATCCCCACCTAATTGAACCAATACCTCCTGATCCACCTGCAATAAAACCTCCAATAGTTGCAGTTTTCCAAGTACTAGGAAGCAACCTCAATTCCCTCCCATATTTCTCTAATTGTTTATTCAAATCTCCCATCACACAGCCAGACTGTACTTTTACAAAACCTGTATCTAGATCAAATTCTTCTAACTTATTAAAGTGACTCATCTGCATTACAACTCCTTTAAACAATGGGACAGCTTGTCCATAATTACCTGTACCTGAACCCCTTAAAGTAAGTGGGATAGAAAATTCCCAACAAATTTCTGCTACTTTCTTCACCGCGTTATGATCACTAGGTCTTACCACCAAATCAGCGATACATTTGTCTAATCTTTCAGTAAGGATTGGAGAGTAGTTATAAAAATCTTTTGATAGCCTTTTTATGTCAGATTGGCTTTCAATTATCGCTAAGTTTTTAACTTTCCTAAATTTGTCTATAAATTTAAGAGTATTTGATGTCATTGATAAAATTCTTATTGTTTTGTATATAAATTAGCCGATTAGCAATATAAATCGCCTTTTATAAACACTTTTCTCTTTAATGAACTCGAAAAAACATCTGCCCATCTTTGTGCATCTAAAATCACAAAATCAGCAGGGCAGCCCTTTTTAATTAAACCATCCCATTTTAAGTTTAATAATCTGCTTGGAGCTAAAAAAATAGAAGATAGAGTCATTCTCTCCCAGGGATTTAGTTGAAGCATAGGTATAGAGCAAGACAACATATAAAAAGGATCAAAATTACCAAACGGGTACCAGGGGTCTTGAACGTTATCACTACCTAGAGATACATCCACGTGTGATTTTTGTAATTGCTTTATTGGAGCAACTGGTCTTTTTAATGAGGTAGTTTTATTACTTCGATTGAGCAGCCAAAAATTTGTTAAAGGTAAAGCAATAACTTTAATATTTTTCTCAGCCATTTTTTCTCCTAAATTTAAAATCTCTCTATGACTTAGAGAAATAAGACTACTCAAATGACTACAAGTAATTGGAATACTTTTAATATTTAAATTTTCGATTGTCTCTAATAAAACTTTTATTCCCGCTCCAGGCTCAATGGTCGATTCGTCTATATGAAAATCAATTTCTAATTTATATTTACTAGCTAAAAGAAGCATCTTTGCGAGAAATTTGCTTATATCTTTTTTATTGAAAGGGGGAACAATTACACCTCCTAAAATACCTCCATTAGAGGAAAATATTTTTGCCAAATCTTCTCCATTAGTTGTATCCCAGAATTCCAATGGAGCTAGAGCAACGAATTGTAAAGTCAACTCAGATGAAAATTTTTTTTGTAATTTAAAAAGTTCAATCCAAATATCAATAGATTGACTTTTGTAGGTATCAATATGACTTCTAATAGCTCGGTATCCATTTTGTATGGCGAGTTTTAATGATTTCTCAACTCTTTCAAGAACCTTATCTGTAGTTCTAGTTTTATGTTCTTCAAGATTTACTGATAATGCTCCTCCATAGTTTGATTCCAGATTAGGAAAGTCTGCCCATGTAAAAGATTTATCAAAATGCGAATGCGTTTCAACAAATCTTGGGAATAAAATATTTTTTGGTTTTGTAACTTTATTTTTTAAAGGCTTTAAATCAGAAACAAATCCATCCTCCCAACAAATGGAAACTGAACATAAATCCTCTATATCGATAGTGAGGTTATCTATATCTTCGATTAAACAAAGGCTTCTGGGAATAAGAACCTCAGCTGTTCCAGAATTACTCAAATTTTTAAATTTTCTTTTATTTTAAATCATAAGAAAACTTTACTGAATTAGAAAATAATTCAAATTTCGCTAAAAGATAAAAATAACTATGAAAAATTCCCCTTGAGTTGTTAAATTTATAAATGTGAGGCGGGCGTCGCCAAGTGGTTAAGGCAGCGGCTTGTGGCGCCGCTATTCGGGGGTTCGAATCCCCTCGCTCGCCCTCAAAAATATTTCAGCAAAATTATTTAACTTAATTTTGAATTAAAGAATCAAAAAAAAATTTCTAGCAAAGTGCTAACAAAAACAAAATCAGACGAAAAAAAATATCAAAAGAATTCAACTACTGGCAGTTATTGGATAACCACATTTGGATGCCAAATGAACAAGGCTGATTCTGAGAGAATGGCTGGGACATTAGAGAAGATTGGATATACCAGAGCAGATAATGAATTAAATGCGGATTTAGTCTTATACAATACATGCACAATAAGAGATAATGCGGAGCAAAAAGTTTATAGCTTTCTAGGAAGACAAGCAAAAAGAAAGCACAAAACACCTAACTTAAAACTTGTTGTTGCAGGTTGCCTTGCTCAGCAAGAAGGGGAGTCCTTATTAAGAAGAGTCCCAGAACTTGATCTTGTTATGGGACCCCAACATGTAAATAATCTTGAGAATCTTCTGGGCAAAGTTGATTTAGGAAATCAAGTTGCTGCCACAGAAGAAACCTTCATTTCTGAAGACATAACTAGTGCCAGAAGAGAAAGCTCTATTTGTGGCTGGGTGAATATCATTTATGGATGTAATGAAAGATGTTCATATTGTGTAGTCCCCTCTGTAAGAGGAAAAGAGCAATCAAGATATCCAAATGCGATAAAAAGTGAGATCCAAAAATTAGCTGATGATAATTTTAAAGAAATTACTCTTTTGGGTCAGAACATTGATGCTTATGGTAGGGACCTTCCAGGAACTACAAAAGAGGGAAGAAAAGAGAATACACTTACTGATCTTTTATATTATATTCATGATGTTAAAGGAATTCGCAGAATAAGATTTGCTACTAGTCATCCAAGATATTTTTCAAAAAGGTTGATTCAAGCTTGTTACGAACTTGATAAAGTCTGTGAACATTTCCATATTCCCTTCCAAAGTGGTAATGATGAAATCTTAAAACAAATGTCAAGAGGATATTCAATTAAAAAGTATAAAAATATTATCGAGAATATAAGGTCATTAATGCCAGATGCATCAATAACTGCTGATGCAATAGTTGCTTTCCCAGGAGAAACCGAACAACAATACCAAGATACATTAAAGCTAATATCAGAAATTGGTTTTGATCAAGTAAATACTGCAGCATATTCTCCAAGACCAAATACGCCTGCCGCAGTTTGGTCGAATCAACTTTCTGAAGTAATTAAAAAAGCTAGATTACAAGAAATTAATGATTTAGTCGAAAAAACTGCTAGGAGCAGAAATCAAAGATACATCAACAATATTGAAAGCGTTTTAATTGAGGGTTTAAACCCAAAAAATTCCTCGCAAATTATGGGAAGAACTAGAACAAATAGACTAACTTTCGTAGAGATTCCCAAAAACATTAATTTTAATTTTTCATTGGGAGATGAGATAGATGTCAAAATAAATGAAGCAAGACCTTTTTCTTTAACAGGCGAACTTTATTTATAATTTCTTAAATGAAAGGGGGACAAAAAAAATGTATTGGTTTAATCTTTGGTGGGAATTCCAATGAACATGAAGTATCGATATCTTCTGCAAAAACAGTTTTTCAAGCATTAAATTCAGAAATAAACAAAGAACGCTTTACAGTTAAAAACTTCTACATAAACAAATATGGAGATTGGCTTGATAGTGATAGTTCAGAAAAAATCCTAATTGGTGAAATTGAGAACAATAAAACAAAAAAACAAGAAATACTTAATCAAGAAAAAATTAACTTCCTTGACGGAATTAAATTTCAAAATGTTGATGTTTGGTTTCCTCTTTTACATGGATTTAATGGTGAAGACGGATCAATTCATGGCTTACTTAGATATACAAAGAAACCTTTAGTCGGATGTGGAATTATTGGCTCTGCACTTGGAATGGATAAAATATTGATGAAAACAATTTTCTCAAATCTTAAACTACCACAAGTTAACTATCTAGTTTTTCAAAATGAAGATCTCAAGGATAAAGAAGTAAAAAATAAAATAATTAATGAAATTTTAAAAAAATTAAAATTTCCTGTTTTTGTTAAACCATCGAACTCTGGATCATCTCTTGGCATCTCCAAAGTCAAAAATGAATCAGAAATATTACAAGCATTAGAAAAGGCTCGGGACATAGATACAAGAATCTTAATAGAGGAAGGTTTAGAGGTAAGGGAGATTGAATGCGGAATAATTGGGAATTCAAAACTCTTAACCTCTGAGATAGGAGAAGTAAAGTACGAAAGTGATTGGTATGATTACGATTCAAAATATCACTCAGATAATAAAATAACTATCCCAGCTGAAATAGATTCTAAAATTTCAAAAGAAATCAAAGAAATTGCTATTCAAAGTTGTAGAGCGCTAAATATTTTCGGTTTTGCGAGAGTAGATTTCTTTTTAGAAAAATCATCAAACAAAATTTTGTTAAATGAAATAAATACAATTCCTGGTTTTACAAAAAATAGTATGTTCCCTATGCTTTGGAAAGCTTCAGGTTTAAATATTGAACAACTTGTGGCTAAACTGGTTGATATGTCCCTAGATTTATAATTAAAATCAAATGTTGCATGGTCTTCTTTGGTTACCTTTACTATTAATTTTCGTTTTATTAACTGCTCTGGGATGGTTAGAAAGAAGAAGGCAAAATCTTTTTAGGAGCTGGGCCGATGGTTCTGAACTGTGCAAGTTAGATAGTTCATGTGCAGCGTCCTTAAAAGACGGAGAGTTAAAGTGGAGCGCATTTGAAGCTGGTAAATTTGAAGAAAAAGATTGTTTTACGATCAAGAAACTAGAATTAGTTGAATTAATGGCACTAACTTCAGGAGAGGCTCCTCTGACAAGTGAATCTCAAGGTAAGTGCAGGTTAAGATTAGTAGGAGATGGGAAAGAGATGGATGTACCATTTTCAGATGCAGAGCAAGCAAGAGAATGGATGGACCAATTGATGGAAAAAGCTCGATGTGATTTGTGAAAAATCAAAAAGTAATCAAAAATAGAAGCTTTTTTTTTCTAATTTCATCTTTATTTTTAACAAGCTTATTAAGCATAAAAACTTTAAGAAAAGTTGATACTCAGGACATTAGGATTTCTGGTAGCGAATTATTTTCGCAAAATGATGTGGTAAATAATTCATCTTTAAATTTTCCGATCAGATTAATTTTTGTTAAAACTAATTTGTTAGAAAAAGAGTTAAAACAAAATTTATCTCTCAAGAATGTTTCGGTAAACAGAGAATTATTTCCTTTTGGTTTGAAAGTTCATATTAATTCAAGAATTCCAATAGCTTACGCTGAGATAATAGTAAACGACAAAAAAATAACAGGCTTCATTGATATGGATGGAATTTTTATAAAAAAACAAAATGCGGATGAAAAAAATTTGAATAAATTATCAATGCAAGTTTTTGGATGGAAAGAAAAATTTAAAAATACATTATCTGAAATTTTCATCGCTTTAGAGAATTATGAATTAGAGATAGTTAAAATAACTTTTTCACCCGATGGGTTTCTAACTATAGAGGAAAAAGATTTAAGAACAATATTCTTAGGATTTAAACCAAATTTAATCAATTATCAATTACAAATAATCAACAATATAAAAAATGAATTTAAGAAAAATAGCTTTTCAATAAAAATAGATAATATTGATCTTACTAATCCAAATAAACCAAAAATAAAAGTGTTCAAACCCTAATATTTGAAAAAGGATTTTGAATATTTTTTTTTAATTAATGTAGTGTTGATATGGGTTCTGCATTAAAAACAAAATATTTCATAAATAAATATTTTTAGGATTTTCCTCAACAAATTCCTACAGATGAGCTCAGTAAGTTCATAATGCACCCAATACTAGTATTAGATTCCTAATTAAGAGATGAGCTTCGGTAACAATCCAAACTTTGATCAATCGAGAGAAATACTTCCTAGCCAAAACGCCAAAATTGAAGTTATTGGTGTAGGAGGCGGCGGCAGTAATGCAGTCAATAGAATGATAAATAGTGATTTAGAAGGTGTTTCATTCCGGGTCCTCAATACTGATGCACAAGCCCTACTACAATCTTCCGCAGAACGTAGGGTTCAACTTGGACAAAACCTTACAAGAGGTTTAGGTGCAGGTGGAAATCCAAGTATTGGGCAAAAAGCTGCTGAAGAATCTAAAGAAGAGCTTCAACAAGCTCTAGAGGGATCTGATCTGGTTTTTATAGCCGCCGGAATGGGTGGAGGAACGGGTACAGGTGCAGCTCCTGTAGTTGCAGAAGTAGCCAAACAAAGTGGGGCTTTAACAGTTGGCATAGTAACCAAACCATTTTCTTTTGAAGGAAAAAGAAGAATGCGTCAAGCAGAAGAAGGAATCGCAAGACTAGCTGAAAACGTTGATACTCTTATAGTTATTCCAAATGACCGATTAAAAGACGTAATAGCAGGCGCACCCCTTCAAGAAGCATTTAGGAACGCAGATGATGTTTTAAGGATGGGCGTCAAAGGTATCAGTGACATAATTACTTGCCCAGGATTAGTTAACGTTGATTTCGCAGATGTAAGATCAGTTATGACGGAAGCAGGCACTGCTCTTCTAGGGATTGGTATTGGTTCAGGAAGATCAAGAGCTTTAGAGGCAGCACAGGCAGCAATGAATAGTCCTTTACTAGAAGCAGCTAGAATTGATGGAGCTAAAGGGTGCATTATAAATATTACTGGTGGCAAAGACATGACTTTAGAAGATATGACCTCAGCATCTGAAATTATCTACGATGTTGTTGATCAAGAAGCAAATATTATTGTTGGTGCAGTAGTCGATGAAGCAATGGAAGGAGATATACAAGTTACTGTAATTGCTACAGGATTTGAAACTAATCAACCATTAAATCAACAAAGAATTAAAAACAGGTTATCAAATCAACCCTTATATAATTTTTCCGAAAATAAAGAATTAGGAGCTAGTATTCCAGAGTTTTTGAAATTAAGGCAAAATAAAAAAGATTTAGGTTAAAAGGTAAAATAGAGTGACTCGGTTATCTCGCCTGCCTCAAGCATCCCTTGTGGCTGCTACCTTCCGGTCCTGACCAGGTTTAGGCGTTAAAACCGCGAAAGGCCGAGTCAAGATAATACTAGCAATTCTTGATTAAAAAAGATACATAGAATTATTATGTTACCTTCAGACCTAGTTAATTATAAAAAAAATTCTCGAAAAATCATAGCATTAACTGCATGGGACTCCATATCAGGATCCATTGCAGAACAAGCCAATGTTGATCTCGTCCTAGTAGGTGATTCCTTAGCGATGGTCTGCTTAGGATACAAATCGACATTACCATTAACGTTAGAAAACATAATTTATCATACTAATGCTGTCTCAAGAGGATTTAAAAAGAAAATTGAGGAACAACCTTTGTTAGTTTCAGATATGCCTTTTCTGACTTACCAATGTGGAGAGGATAAAGCTGTTGAGTATGCAGGGAAAATCATTCAGAGCACTTATGCAAAAGCTGTAAAGGTAGAAGGAGCTGAACCAGAAATACAAAAAGTTATTTCTAGATTAATAAGAATGGGAATCCCTGTTATGGGTCACGTAGGTCTTACACCACAAAGCTATCTAAATATTGGATTAAAAAAACAAGGAGAAAGCTTAGCAAGCCAAGAAAAAATCAAGAAAGAGGCTTCAATTCTTGAAAAATTAGGATGTTTTTCAATCGTTCTTGAACATATTCCTGATTTGCTTGCTAAAGAAATACAAAATTCATTAGCAATTCCTATAATAGGTATCGGTGCTGGTAATTATTGCGATGGGCAGGTAAGAGTTACTGCAGATTTGTTAGGCCTCAATGATGATCAACCACCATTTTGCCCGCCGATTATTAAGGGGAAAAAATTATTAAAAGATAAATTAAAAGAATGGGTAGACTCTGAAAGACTTAACTAATAATCCCCATTTTGTAATAAAGTCTAATTCCCTAAGTGCGTTTTTATTCCATGAGTTTAGGTGGATATTTAGTATCTTTTTATCTTTTCATTTTCTTCTATTTTTGAGATTTAAAAATAAGTTTGTGTAGTTTGCAATAACTAATAAAAGCAAAAGAAATGTATTAATAGACATTTAAAAAGATTGTCGTTATAACCTTTAATTTAAATCGACTGTCAATGGATAGGTTTTTGTTTGAAATTTATTTTTTACAAATTTCAAGAGAAACTAAAGAATATATTAATTTGATTATTATATGATTTGAAAAACTCTATTTCACTTTTTCTTTCTATTTTGATAACACTTCTTACATTGGGATGTTCAAATAAACCATGAGGAAAAGAAATGAAAATGCTTATGTTATTTAATACAGGAGAATAGGCAGAAAAAGAAGCCTATAAATTTGTTTGAGAAGGAGCTTATCATATGGGGAATAAATGGATACCATATAGCACGCACAAACATAATCATTTAAAGAGTTTTTAATCTCTTAAATTTTTATCAATTTAGACTTATTTTTTACCGAGATTTGCTTTACCTTTTGTCAAAGAAGTTTAGAGAAATTTTTTTTATTATCAAAATTCCTCATAAAATAAGTGATAGCAATGGTTTAAGTTATGGCGAAAAGGATATGATTAGTCTTAATTAATTCCATCCCACCACTTAAACATAGAAACAAGAACTTGATTGCTTAGTTCCATTCCATTAGGTTCACTTAAAAAGAATCTATTCCCCTTTCTTACTAATAGTCCACTTTCAAGAAATCTTTCCCATTCTTCAAGTAATTTACTTAAGTTACTTTCAAATTTTTTGTTTTCCCAGTTTTGCTCTTTAAACACTTCTTTGATATCTACACCCTCTTTGAGTCTTAATCCCAACATTATTTTCTCATCAAGTTCTTTATAGACAAAGTCCTTGTTAGTTAGTGATGAATCTAAATTAAGTTCGTGTTGTCTAATTACCCATTCTTTATAGTCTTTACTAATTCTTGGTCTAGTTAACTTTTGCCCCCAAGGTGAGCTTGTAGAACCTTGACCAAAACTCCACCAGCCTAAACCACTCCAATAAACTCTATTATGCCTCGATTGATGTCGAGGAAGGCTATAGTTTGAGATTTCATATCTTGAATAACCTGATTTTTTTAAAATTATATGAGTTAATTCACTATTTCTAAAAGCCTCTTCATCACTGGGCACTTTTAATTTTCCTAAATTAACTAATTTTTTAAAAACAGTGCCATTTTCAATATTTAAATCGTAAATAGATAGATGCGGTGGTGAACATTTTATTGCTTTTTTTAAGTCATCTTGCCATTCTTTAAATCCACTCTGTGGCAAGTTTTGAATTAAATCTAAACTCCAGCTTTTTATTAACCCAGAATCATATTCTCTCTTCAACCATAAACAAGATTTTTCTGCATCCTCTCTCAAATGACGCCTTCCAGACTTTTGAAGTATCTGATTATTAAAACTTTGCACTCCAAGACTAAATCTATTTATCCCAGCATTTATGAATCCATAAAGATCATCTTGAGTAAAACTAGCTGGATCAACCTCCATAGTGATTTCAGCTCCATAGTCAATTCCATAATTTTGTTTAAAAAGATCAATTAATTCTTTGATTTGGGTAGGATCTAAAATTGATGGTGTCCCACCTCCTATATAAATTGTCGATAGAGGTGATTTATGCTTAATTGACAATATTTCTTTATGTAAAAAGTGCAAATACTCTTTAACAGTTTTGCTTCCATAACCTTGTAAAGTTTCAACTTTATTTCCTAATGGAATAACTGCAAAATCACAATAAAAGCACCTTCTATGGCAAAAAGGAATGTGCACATAAGCACTTTTTGGAAACTTATTCATAATCTAAATTCATTTTTAAGCTTCAAAAAAGTATTTAGGATCGAAAAAAATTAAATCCTTATTTACTCAATTAATAAATCCTAGTAGATTATAGATATGACAGATATCTTAGTATTAATTTTATTTGTATTGTCAGGGGCTGCTTCGGGATGGCTTGGTGTTGATTTATTGCCAGTAGACATACTTAAACAGGTATCTAATGTAGAGGGTTTTAGAATTGTTTTAGCAATAATGGGTCTTTTTATAGGATTAGCAGCTGGTTTTGTATTCCTTCAACTTAGAAAGACTTTTCTTGATCAAATAAGAACGATGCCAACGGACTTACTTTTAAGTAGGTCCGTTGGATTAATTTTAGGATTACTTGTTGCGAATCTCCTACTTGCTCCAATACTTTTAATTCCCTTCCCTAGAGAGGTTTTTTTCGCAAAACCCTTAGCAGCTATATTAAGCAACATTTTCTTTGGTGTGCTTGGATATAAGTTGGCAGATACCCACGGAAGAACATTATTGAGATTATTCAATCCAAACAATACTGATGCCTATCTAGTCAATGAAGGAATCCTCCCTGCTGCAAGCCCAAAAATTCTAGATACTAGCGTAATTATTGATGGAAGAATTAATGGCCTATTAAGTTGCGGATTATTGGAAGGGCAATTAATTGTTGCTCAAAGTGTAATTGACGAATTACAAACATTAGCTGACTCAAGCAGTAATGAAAAAAGGTCGAAAGGCAGAAGAGGCCTCAAGTTACTAAAAGAATTAAGAGATTTATATGGAAGAAGACTTGTAATAAACCCAACAAAGTATGAAGGTAATGGGGCAGATGAAAAACTCTTGAAAATAACTGAGGATATGACAGGAACTTTAATTACAGCTGATTATAATCTTTCTCAGATTGCTGAAGTTAAAGAATTAAAAGTTATGAATTTAAGTGATTTGGTTATTGCTTTAAGGCCAGAAGTACAACCAGGAGAATCACTTAATATAAAAATCGTGAGAGAGGGCAAAGAAAAAATGCAAGGTATTGGCTATTTAGATGACGGCACAATGGTAGTTATTGATGAGGCGAAGAATTTTGTGGGAAGCAGATTAGATATTGTTATTACAGGAGCATTACAAACTCCAACTGGAAGAATGGTCTTTGGAAAACTAATAAATAATCCTGAGTCAAACAAATCTTTTAAATCACCAGCGACACAGGGCTAAATCTAGCTAGAATCAGTACAATCTTAATTTTGTGATACAAATGACTGTATCTGCTCCTTATTACGGCGAAAACACCGTTATGAGGACCCCGCCCCCAGATCTCCCCTCTCTTTTACTGAAAGAGAGAATAGTTTATCTTGGCTTACCACTATTTTCAGATGATGATGCGAAAAGACAACTAGGAATGGATGTTACTGAGCTAATCATTGCTCAACTTCTTTATCTAGAGTTTGAGGATCCAGAAAAACCAATCTATTTCTATATCAATTCAACAGGGACAAGTTGGTACACTGGAGATGCAGTTGGTTTTGAAACAGAAGCTTTCGCTATCTGCGATACAATAAGTTACATTAAGCCTCCAGTACATACAATCTGTATAGGGCAAGCAATGGGAACTGCTGCAGTTATCCTTTCATCTGGCACTAAGGGACAAAGAGCCGCTCTTCCTCATGCTTCTATTGTTTTACATCAACCTATAAGCGGAGCAAGAGGCCAAGCAACCGATATCCAAATAAGAGCCGAGGAAGTTTTGAAAAATAAAAAATCAATGCTGGAGATTTTATCTCGTAATACTGGAAAGTCTATCGAAGAACTTTCAAAAGACTCTGACAGGATGAGTTATCTCACCCCCCAAGAAGCCCTAGATTATGGAGTTATCGATAGAATACTGACAAGTCAAAAAGATTTACCAAATAAAATTTAACCCTCACAAAACTATTTTAAAATTATGCCAATTGGAACTCCAAGCGTACCTTACAGACTTCCAGGAAGTCAATACGAAAGATGGGTTGACATTTATACAAGGCTAGGTGTTGAGAGAATTCTTTTTCTTGGACAAGAAGTGAATGATGGTATTGCTAATAGTCTTGTTGCACAAATGCTTTATCTAGATTCTGATGATAATTCTAAACCTATCTATCTATATATAAATAGTCCAGGAGGATCAGTAACTGCTGGATTGGCTATATATGACACCATCAAATACGTGAAAAGTGAAGTAGTAACAATATGCGTAGGCCTCGCAGCCTCCATGGGAGCGTTCCTTTTGGCCGCTGGCACAAAAGGTAAAAGAGTTGCTTTGCCTCATAGCAGAATAATGATTCATCAACCCCTAGGAGGGACATCTCAACGCCAAGCAAGTGATATTGAAATAGAAGCTAAGGAAATTTTAAGAATTAAAGATATGTTAAATATGTCTATGGCAGATATGACAGGCCAACCATTTGAGAAAATTGAAAAGGATACTGATAGAGATTATTTTCTTAGTGCGGAAGAAGCAAAAAACTATGGCTTAATTGATAGGGTAATCACTCATCCAAGCGAAGCAAATCAGTCTTAAATCTTCTAACTAAATATTTTAATTTTAATTCTTAAATTAATAATTTTTTGGATTATTTACACCTTTAATGTCTAAAATATTAATAATAAAATGTAAAGAAGCTACAACTAATGACCCAACTCTTTTATGACACAGATGCAGATCTAAATCTTTTAAATAACAAAACAATTGCGATTATTGGGTATGGTTCACAAGGTCATGCACATGCCCTAAATCTTAAAGATAGCGGTATGGATGTAATTGTTGGATTATATAAAGGAAGTAAGTCTGAAAGCAAAGCTACAAGCGATGGTCTACAAGTGTTTAGCGTTTCTGAAGCTTGCGAAAAAGCAGACTGGATTATGATTCTCCTCCCAGATGAGTTTCAAAAAGATGTTTACCTTAAAGAAATAGAACCAAACTTAAAAGAAGGAAAGATATTAAGTTTTGCTCATGGCTTCAATATAAGATTCAGACTTATCAAACCTCCTAGTTTTGTGGATGTTGTAATGATTGCCCCGAAAGGACCTGGACACACTGTTCGTTGGGAATATCAGAATGGCCAAGGAGTTCCAGCATTGTTTGCAGTAGAGCAGGATTATTCCGGTAGTGCAAGATCGTTGGCGATGGCTTACGCTAAAGGGATTGGCGGAACGAGAGCTGGGATTCTTGAAACAAACTTCAAAGAAGAAACGGAAACTGATTTATTTGGCGAACAAGCGGTTTTGTGCGGAGGATTATCAGAGCTCGTCAAATCAGGCTTCGAAACTCTTGTAGAGGCAGGATATCAGCCCGAACTTGCTTACTTCGAATGCTTACATGAAGTTAAACTTATTGTTGATTTAATGGTGAAGGGAGGCTTATCTCAAATGAGAGATTCCATTTCAAATACTGCAGAATATGGAGATTATGTAAGTGGGAAAAGGCTTATTAATAGTGAAACAAAGAAAGAAATGCAGAAAATTCTAAAAGATATTCAAGATGGAACTTTCGCTAAGAATTTTGTGGATGAATGTGATAAAAACAAACCCTTAATGACAAAATTAAGAGAAGAGAACTCAAAACATGAAATTGAGAAAGTAGGTAAAGGTCTGCGCTCGATGTTCAGTTGGCTGAAATAAATTTATTTTTAATATTTCTTGGATCGATTGGTTTTGATTTATTGACCGGCGATCCAAGATTCTTAATCCACCCTGTTCAAGTAATTGGCTTTTACATAAAAAAAATATCAGATTACATCATAAATAATTTTGGAGAAAATAAAAATGTATTGTTTTGGGGAGGTTTCATCGTAGCTACATCCACTATTGGAATAAGTTTTGGTTTAGGAAAATTGATAGAAATCAGTTATGTGCAATCAAGAAATCATTTTTTTGGTGGATTGTTAATTTTTTTTGGACTTTCAAGTTGTATCGCGACTAAGGGACTTATTTCAAGTGTGAAAGAGATTGCAGAGCTAATTGAACAAAAGGAAATTAATGACCATAATAAGAGAATAATCAAGGAGAGGGTTCAAAGAATAGTAAGTAGGGATGTAAGGTCATCTTCTATAAAACATCTATTGAGATCAAGTACCGAGAGTCTTACCGAAAATTCTGTTGATGGAATATTTGGGCCATTATTTTGGATTTTTATTGGAATTATTTTTATGAAGTTTTCAATTTTTCTACCTGGACCTTTATCACTTGGTTTTTCTTATAAAGCCATAAGTACTTTAGATTCAATGATAGGTTACAAATATGACTATTTTAGATATTTGGGTTTTTTCAGTGCAAAAATCGAAGATATTTTTACGTTTATTCCTTCAAGATTAGTTTTAATCACATTACCTTTAGTTAGCTCCAAAATCAATGAGTATAAATCAATAATAAAAAAAAGTTATCTTGATGGGAAAAAATATGATTCGCCTAATAGTGGGATTTCAGAAGCTATATTTGCCTATATTTCAGGAATTAAATTGGGAGGGAAAAGTAAATATAAAAATGAAATTATTGAAAAGCCAATAATCAATAAGACTGGAGATAATTGCACTGAAGAAAAAATTAAATTAATTTGTGAATTAATTTTGAGATTACAATTTTTATGGATAATAATTTTTGTCTTAATTTTTTCTATAATCTCGAATTTAATTTAATAATAAATTTGTTTTAAAATCTTTAAAATAGACTTAAAATCTATGCAAGAAAACCCCTCTCCAATGGAAAATCAAAATGTTGATGTTACTAATACATCATCAACTGATAATGAATACTCAAAATGGGTAGACAATCAGGGCGATGAAGTAAAGAATGTTTTTGGATTTAATAGCAGCGCTGAGCTTGTGAATGGTAGAGCAGCTATGATCGGATTTTTAATGCTGATATTAACCGAGTTGGTTTTTAGCGGTAGACCTGTGACTTCTTCAATTTTTGGTATCAATTAA
>CACJCK010000024.1 GCA_902591865.1 uncultured Prochlorococcus sp. | reverse complement strand
GAATTATAAACCACTCATTATTTATTTGGATTGGATCATTTATTATTGCATCTTTTGAAGATTTAAGGATTTCTGCGATTTTAGGATTAATATTTACCAAATTAATAGGTCCAATGATCCCTAGCTTTAATTTCTCAGATCCGGAACTATGTTCTTTGGAGAGATCATTAATGCTAGATTCATTTGCTTCAATTTGATAGTAAAACTCAAAAATTTGATTTTTATTTTTGTTCCTTAAAAGCGAATAAAAATATTGATCATAGTGATATGATTTTCTTATTTCGAAGATTTTCTCAGCTTGACTAGAAAATTTATCAAGAGATAATTTTTTCAGACTCGCCAATTTAGATATTTCTTTGTTTAAATTATGGATTATAAATTGATTATCTTTTTTGTTTATTTGCTCGATATTATATTTTAAGCCTAATTCTTGTTTAGTTTGATTAATTTGAAGTTCATTTGGAATAACATTTTTTATCTTATCTGCTTTTAAAAGTTCTATAAAGATTGATCTAAAAAAACCTTTCTCTTCCAAGTTTTGCAAGTCAATTAAGGATATTTTTGTCTCTAAAAATGGTAATTTAATATGTTCAGACATTTTGAATTGGTTCTATTTTATCCAAAATAATTTTCAGATCTTCAACCATTTTATTTTTACCTACAGCTATTAGTTTAAGAGTATCTTCATACATCTTAGTTTGAACATCAGCTGTTCTTAAACCCATTATTAGTTGATTTGCTTCTTTAGGAAGATCATCAAGAAAATATTCAGAATCATTAAACTTTATTTTTTTTTTATTTGCTCCATTAGTTGTTTCTTCCATTTTTTTAATTAGTTAAAGATCTACTATAGATTAAAATTAAATTATATTCTTGAGTAAATCTTGATATCTTTTGTTAAATTAATTTTCAAATATTTAGAATTTAAACCAATCAAAATAAGCTCACTAAAAAGTCTATTCCCATATTTAAATGATCTAAATAGCCAAATCACCTTTAGTGCTATCTTTAATTGAAAATTATATTGAGCAAGGGGACTTAAATTGTCTAGAAATGACAGCAAAATTATTATGTTCTTTAGAAACTACCATGACCATGCATAGAGCAATGAAAGAAATACAATATTATGCAGTTGCAAGTAATGCAAAAGCTCTTATAAAGTTAGTTGGTTTAGAAGCAAAAAAAAGTTATATAGGGGTATTTGAAAGCACTTAACAAGAAAGTTCAAAAAACTATATCCTCAATTTGACTTTAATCAGTTGCTAACTATAAACCTTTAAAAAGTTTATCTAAGTTAATGAAAAAGATATTAAAAAGGATTTTATACTATCTTCAGTTAGTTATAAGCTATAAATTAAACAGTTGTTAGTTTAAGATCAAATCCAAAGATTAAATCATCAAAATCATTATCGCCACCACCATGTAAATCCTCAAGACCGATAACCCCATTTCCAAATTCTCTAAAGTGAGAAATCCCATCAGCATTTGCTTCTGTAAAAGAGAAATAAGTTTGGCCTGTATTATGAACAGATGCATAGGGAGCGATCATCTCAGCATCAGAAAAAGATGTTATGGAATTTGAAATTGTATTCTCATCACTCGTTGAGAGAGTTCCTAGAGAAGAAAATAAGTTACTTGAATTTAATGCAGCTTCTTTATAACCACTACTTCCAGGATAAATTAAATCACCTGTAGTTGGATCATTTACAGCTCCATTACTATTTTGTATTTTATAAAAACCAACGGTACTGTCGTAATCAGACTCTCTTGCAACTGAGACGGAGCCTTCTAGACTTAATCCGGCAAATCCAGAGAAATCAAGTATTGGATCGAATCCTGCATCGCTGGCAATTAAATCATTAATCCCTGCAAATCCCTCTTGTAATGATATAGAAATTGTATTTCCTCCATTACTTGCATTAGCTGAAGTATCTGTTGCATCACTTAAATTAAGAATATTAAAGGAAGAACCAAATCCATCTAAAGTTGTATTTTTTGTAAGAAGAGATTCAAGAGTTGTATCAACTACTTCAAAGAAAACTAACTTTTGAGTATTTATTAGACTTATATTTGCAGTTAAATTCATACCTGAGGTATTTGGTGCATCTGAATCCTCTATATTTGATAAAATTATTGATCCTCTATTTTTGATCAAATCGTAAGTCAAGTCATCACTTTCATTTGAGTTAAGGGCAACATAACCAATCTGATTTACGGTGCTTGCATTACTACTGACAGCAACACTTACATTAAATGCAGCAGGAGACGTTGTGTCAGGATCAGTTGCAGTTGTATCATCACCGCCATCGGCCACTGTCAATGCTGTTGTAGTTGCTGTAAATTTTGGATTCAAGTCAACAACCCCAGCGGTTGAGGGGTCAACAATTCTCCCATTTACAGTATTATCTTTATCTCCATAACCACCATCAACCAACTCTAAATTAACAGTATCGGCATTTCCATCTCCACTTAAATCATAGAATCTCGCTCCTGCTTTTTTAACTGGATCATAAGTAAGTGTTGTAGCTTTGGGAGCAGAACCATCTGTTGATTCTGTATATGAGAAGTATGCAATATTTTTTCCTGCTGTTGTTGCTGTAACTCCATCTAAAAGTGGACTTAAATCTGTTGTGGTTTTTCCGATGTTATTAATTGCTGAATCTCCAAGTGAGAGAGCAAAATCAATACCAGTTTGACCAATAGATAAACCAACTGGTTTGTTTGTTATGGTAGGCTCTAGTGAAATTCTATTTAGGGTTAAAGCTCCATCAATCGTTCCAAAAGAAGGGCTAAATAATGGAGTTATAGTTGTATTATCATCAGTTTTCTTATAGGAGAGCGTAAAGAAATTGCTAGAAGAGCTTGACCTCTCTCCAATATCTGTAATTGTTACTGTATGAGTCTGATCAGATGTATTACCGAGTAAATCAGTTGCTCTTACATCTACAACGTATTGATTATTTTTATCGCTATCAGAAGGATTTTCATAATCAGGTGCAGTTTTAAATGAAAGAGTACCTGATGAAGCATTTATTTCAAAAAGATCAGAATCTGCTCCACCACTTAATGACCATGTAACAGATTCATTTGCAGTGAAACCATGCACACCAGTAATATTTTCCTGTATTGATTTCTCACTTGCGGAATCACCGGCACTACCAGATGAACCGGTTATCTGAGCTGGAATTTCATCGACGTCAAGGATAGTAATTGTAGACGTTTGATCAACAATATTATCTGATGCATCAACTGATCTAACTACAACAACATAAGCATTATCGAGACCATTATCAGTTGGGTTTTCATAGTCAGGAGGGGCAAGAAAACTTAAAACTCCAGTTGATGAATCGATGGAGAATTTAGAGACATCAGTTCCACCATTAAGAGACCAAGTTACTGATGTACCTGAATCGGTAGTAAACTGATGAATAGCTGTTTCTTTTTCATTTACTGATTTAGAGAAAGTGGTAGTTCCTGATTCTCCCGATTCAATAATATTCGAGACTGTTACAGTTACAGTCTGTGTGGAGGCATTTTCTTGTCCATCAGTTGCTTTAATAATTACAACGTAGTCATTACCTGCATTGGCATCTGCAGGGCTTTCGAAATCTGGAGCATCAATAAAACTTAAGACTCCATTACCAGTTGATGAATCGATGGAGAATTTAGAAGCATCGGCACCGCCCTCTAGGGACCAAGTAACAGTTTCATCAGCGGTAAATGTATGAACAGATGTTTGATTTTCACTAACTGTTTTAGTACTATCTGATGCGCCAGCGGCACCTGTACTTCCTTTTATCAATGGATTAGTATCATCAACATCAGTTACAGTTACCGTTACCGTTTGATCAGAATCGTTATTCCCATTGTCAGTAGCTTTTATTTTAACTACATAAGCATTATCAAGACCATCATCAATTGGGTTTTCATAGTCAGGAGAGGCAAGAAAACTTAAAGCTCCAGTTGATGAATCGATGGAGAATTTAGAGGCATCGGTTCCACCATCAAGTGACCAACTTACAGTTTCATTTGCTCTAAAAGTATGAATAGCAGTGGTATTCTCTGCAAGAGATATTGCACTTGTTGAATCTCCTGCCTCACCTGAAGGTCCAGTAATAATTGCAGCTGTATTATCGCTAGCATCGCCAGTTTCCGCTATCGCTCCTGGGTCACGTACTTTCCCTAAAGTCGTATCAGAATCGTACTTACCATTATCTCTTACATAAACAGTTAATGTCTTTGTCGAATTATCCCATTTTGCTCCCTGTCCGTTATTCTCGTTGAAGGCAAAATCAAAGTATTCACCAGTAGCAGGATCCTTTTTAAAATAAACAGGATTTTTTGTATCTTCAGGGAGGACCCAGGAGAGGGAAACAATTTTTCCATAATTATTTGCATCTGGGATAGTGACATTGAAGTCCATCACACCGGTTAAAGCATTTATATTTGAGGAAGATATACCTGTATCAGCGGCCATTTTTCCGAGTACCGCTGCATTAACATCCTGTACAATAGAAACATCCATTGTGTATTCTGTCTTGGCGCTACCATCTACTCCCTTGACGAACATCTCAATTTTGGAATCAGATGATGATGAATCAGAATTAGATATTGAATAGATGTCAGATTGAGCAGTATTTGAGAATTTTTCCAAAACTTCCGCATCAGTATTTGATGTAGTCACCGAATCTGCAAAGGTGTCAGATGCCTCTGATGTAGAGCCATTACTTATATTTCCATCACCAGTAATATCCTGACCGAACTCATTCTCATTTAATTCTGCAGCTGTTCTATAGTTGACATTTCCCCAGTCAATTAAGCCCGCAGAAGATAAAGTATATACAAGGTACGCGATATCAGTATCAGAACCAAATGTAGCAGTTTCCTTTACAGCCAATTTATAATCATTGCCTACTTTTTGTGCAGCAATAGCCTCTGATTTAAAGGAACCTCCGCTAAAGGTATCTTCAAAGTTTAAATCTACATAGCCTCCATCTGGGGAAGTGATTTGCAAGGTGGAATCGCCATCCTTTATGAAAAGACTTCCATCACTGGTCTGTCTTAATTGGGCGCCAGTAGTATCTGTTGTAATGGCGGTTGTGCTACTGGAGCTGATGGTTGTTATTTCTCCATCGCCGTTGATATCAAGAAGGAAGGCAGATTCTAATTTCTTTGGATCATCATAAAAAGAAAATGTACCCCAATCAACAATCATAGTTGACTGTTTTACGTTCACAGTTTCATAACTTATGGTAGTATCAGATCCAGAAGTGGTAGTATTTTTTATTAGAACTTTGTAGAAATCAGTATCACCAATTGTTGCTGATTCAACAGCAATAACTTCCCTTACATCAGAGAAAGTCCCAACGGTATAAGTATCGTTAAAGGTTATTAAATCTCCAGAGAAATCATATACAGCTTGCTTAGCTTGACCGCTACCAGATGCAATATATAAATTATTGGAAGAATCCAGATAAGCTAATGCACCTTTATTGTCTGATGAGATAGCAGTAAGAGTTTCACTGGCAGCAGACCATATTTTTCCATCTCCATCTAAATCCTGATTAATATCCCCTTCAAATATTTTTGCATCTCCAAATTTTTCGGAACTCCAATCAACAACCCCTGCAGTGGAAATATCAATTGCCTGCCACTGAGTATTCGTTGTATTGGAAGAATTATTTTTTAACTCGTGCTTTACAACAAGTTTGTATTTATCAATCGTATTATCTGAATCGCTATCAATACCCTCCGCTGCAAAGGCAGTGGAGGTTCTAGTTTCACCTGCCCAGCTATCTATCCAGTCAAATGCTACTGCAGCATCATCAGAATCAACTATCAATATATTTGTTGATCCCTTCGTTATGTAAAGTCCACCCTGGGAATCTTTAGTAAGAGTTACTGCAGTGTTATCTGTGGTGCTTGTATCTGTGCTTACTGCTGTTGTAGTAATGCTATCTGCATCGTAAATTCCTCCTCCATCAATATCTTGGCCAAATACTGATTCTTTTTTACCAATATTTTTTGACCAAGTTCCGCTACTCCAATCTAAGGCCCAGTCTCCAGCTCCGGAAGAAGTCTCTTTAATAACAAAAGTTTCCCAGAAGGTTTCTGTCTGACCGGCAAATGTATCAGATTTTTTTACAGCAAGTAAGAATTTCTCAGTGCCATTATCGTCAAAAGATTCAACAGCATAAGCTTCTGAGGTATGAGAGAATGCATAGTCCCCGTATCCTCCTGAATGGCTAAAGTCAAAGGTTGGAGTACCACCCCATTGATCTACTAGAGCAATGGTCTCATCATCTGATGCATCATCAGATGTTCCTTTATCATTAATGATATATAAAGCATTTGCATCATCTTTTTTTAGAAGATCGCCTGAAGTATCAGTGCTAACTGAATCCAACGCACTTGAATCAAGGCCAAAAGCACCATCTCCATCAAGATCAGCCTGCTCAGCATTTGTTCCAAAGAGCGATTCTTTACTCTTTATCGATTGAGTCCAAATACTGTTGTTCCAGTCAATAACACCCTTATCATCTGTATATCTAAGTTCCCAATCTGTGAACTGTTCAGATCCATAAGTTCCAGAATTTTTTATCGCAATTACATAACCGTTAACAGACTCTCCAGAACTATTTGTATAAGTAACATCTTCAACTGCAACAGCCTTACTGGTATGAGATCCACCAGACCATTGATCTGAGAAGTCAAATCTTGCTGCGCCACCCCATGATTCAGTTATAGCGATATATTCTCCTGCTTCAGTGACAATGTAGAAATCACCGTTGGAGTCTTTCTTTAAAACATCACTATGGGTATCTGTATCTACAGAAGCTAAATTAGTTTTATTGAATCCTTTTGATCCGTCACCATCAAGATCCTGTCCAAAACTTTCTTCATAACTTTGGATGGATTGAGTCCATACGCTTTTATTCCAATTAATTACACCTGCATTACTAACATTTAATATTTCCCAATCGGTATTAGGTAATTCAGTACCGAAAGTATTTGTGTGTTTAATTGCAATTGAAAATGTTTTGTCTGAATTAATCTCTGCGGCAATAGCTTCTGAGGAGTGAGAACCGGATCCCCAGTTGGAAGTGAAATCAAAGTTTGGAGTACCGCCATATTCATCTTTTATTGTTATCGGATTATTCCCTTCACTATCAGTGATATAAAGAGATTTTCTACTATCTTTTTTAAGCAACCACCCTGTTGTATCTCCAGAAGCTGTAGTTAAATTACTTTTATTCAATCCTGTTACATCATCACCATCAAGATCCTGTCCAAAAGTTTCCTCATAACTCTGGATGGATTGAGTCCAGACAGTTTTTTCCCAGTTATTATCTCCCTCATTACTGCCGGATGCATAAATAGCATATATCTGCCAATCTTCGTTTATATTTTTCTGACCAGTACTAAAATCTGTCCAGGTATTGGACATCTTAACGGCCACCTGATAATAATCATCGGCTGTATTGTCATCAGTACCGTTATTATTTTTATCAGAAACTGCTATTGCCGTTGAAGAGTGACTACCATCTCCCCAGTTTGAGGAGGATTCCAACCAGCTATCATTAATCGCAATTTGTGTATCACCATCAACAATATATAGTGCACCATTAGCTCCTTCGCTGGCGAGAGTTGCTCCTTTTATATCTGTATTTCTAGGAGTTAATGTGATCTGACCAGATTTATCACCATCTCCATTAAGATCTAAACCAAACTCATCTTCCCAGCTGGTGATTGATTCTGTCCAAATCAAAGCAGAGTAATCAATGATTCCTGATGACGAAATTTTATAAACTTCCCAGTTGATATTTGTTTCGACTTCTCCTTCAAAATTAAATGTATCTGTATGTTTTATAGCTACACGATAGATGTCATCTATTTTTACTACAGCAATAGGATCCATCGAATAACTGAAATCCGACCCCTCTTGTTCAGGTGTACCGAACTGCATTGCAGGAGAACCTCCTGCAGAGTCTTTCACCGGAATCAATTCATCAGATCCATCCCAGATATATAAACCGCCAGCTGAATCAACTTTTAATTGATGAGCACCTTCATAAGAAGTAATTTGGGTTAGAGTTCCGAGATCAATACCAATTGAATCATCTCCATCAATATCTTGACCAAATATTGGTTCATAACTACCAATGGAAGTTGTGAACGTATGATTATCCCAACTCAAAATTCCTTCGGAGCTAACGGTATGAACTTCATATGCAGTTAACGCAGGTTTAAGGTCATCCTGTTGAGGGGTGCTTGATTCATCAGAAAAGTCAACATCAAAAGTTTCTGTGAATTTAATAACTAATGCATAAGATCCATTTTCCAGCTTCTCTGCGGCATAGCCAACTGCGTTAAACTCACCGCCTTCCCATGAACCTGATTCTTCTAAGCCTGGATTGCCAGACTCTTCCCTTACTTTTAATATCGTATCCCCATCAACTACATATAGAGAACCAAATCCTCTTTTTAACTCGACTCCATAGGTATCTGTAGTAATTTTTTCTAAGTTATCTAGATCGATACCTTTTGATCCGTCAAGATCAACATCCTGACCAAATATATCTAGTTCATAATCAGATATTTCTACTCCATATGATCCCATCCAATCAAATGAACCATCAGTTTGGACTTCATAAACTACCCATTGTTCATTAGTATGAATTTCTCCTCCCCATGAATTTGTATTTGTCTCCTTAACAGCCAAAGCATAAACATCATCAGATTCATCATCAGGTGTTCCTTTATTATCCAAACCAACATAAAGCGCTTCTCTCGTAAATGAATCTCCATTATTAAATTCCTGGTTCTCATCCAATATTATTGAACCTCCACTCCATGCCTCCACAATTGGGATATAGTTATCGTCGGAAGTATATATATAAAGAGAATTATTTTCATCAACTGCTAACTGATCTCCCACATTGTCAACAGTTTTTAAATTTAAATTACTTGTATCTAGACCAGTTGCACCATCTTTATTTAAATCTTCATTAAAAGAAGTTTCATACTTTGCTATATCTTCTGTGTGTTTTGAAGTGTTCCAATCAATCACACCTGTTGAACTAGTTTCAATAGTCTGCCAAGTTATCCTTTCACCGTTACTCCATTGATCATCAATGATTTCTTTGATTGCAATAATATAATTTCCAGAATCAAGTTCCTCAACAGCAAAGACTTCTCTGCTACCTCCCATCCATGAATCATTAAGATATGAAGTTCCTCCCCATGATTCTGTTATAAGTATTGGATCATTATTTGGGTCATTATTTTTTAAAATATAAGTCTTCTGATCATAGGGATCATCTGAGTTATTTGTATATACAACATCTCCTAATTCACCCTTTCTTACCTGTACTAGTTCACTAATATCTGGGATCTCTTCTTGCTCATAATCCATTTCCCAGAAATTCTGGAATCCATCATCATGGACAGGATCTCCTGGCATTGGGCCTGAATCATATCCGGGATCTCCATATCCGGGATCTCCATATCCGGGATCTCCTGGCATTGGGCCTGAATCATATCCGGGATCTCCTCCTGATATGCTTTCTTCCATCGTGGCGTATATTATTTCATCAGATCCTGTACCATGAATTGCACCTGTCATCATAATGCCATTGGGCATTAAATGATAATCACCTGTATATTCAAAGCCATTTACATAACCAATGACATCTCCTGGCATTAGGCCTGAATCATATCCGGGATCTCCAAAACTTGAACTTGAACTAGTTGATTCTAGTTCGCCATACAAGTCAAAATTGTAATCTGAAGTATCAAATTCTTCTTCAACAACGAAACTAATATCGTCAATACTAATTATGTCTCGTAAGAAAGGATCTTTAGCAACTTCTTCAATAGTTATGGAACCAATTAAAGAAGATGCCTGTGGATAGATTGAAGCCGGAGAGACAAAACCGAAGTATTGAACACTTCCTTCGCTAAGATTTCCAGCTACTGTATCATCGTCACCTGTAGGGACGATTGGATAGGCTTCTACAGGTATTTGTGAAGACCCATCTGCCATATTCAGAGTTAAAGTTACATCATTTTTAGTATCTTCACGACCAATCAAATAAAAGCCTACTGCTGAGACAGGTGTTTCAAAAGTGATATTTAGTTGACCTGTAGCACCTTCAATTTCACTTGATTCAAATTCTAACCATTGACCTTGCTCAAATTGTCGGCTGGCGGGGTCGGTCTCGGTTGTGCTTATACCTCGATCAAAGTTATTGCTAGTATCAATTTTTCCAATTCCAGGATCATCGGGACTTCCATCTCTCGAAAAGGTTCCATTAGTATTGATTAAATCAAAACGAACTTGTGATTCAGTGGTATCTCCAAGATATGCAATGCTACCAGTGGCATTCTGATCGGGATTCCCATTCCCAGATCGACTATATGGATCAGATACAAATGAACTTACTGATACGTCAACATGACTATTGTCATAATCACCATCTGTTCCAGCAAAATTTCCATATCCCCAACCTTGAGACTCTTCAAAATTGATAACTTGAGGTGTCAGGCCTTGAGAGGAAAGGTCATAAAGGAAATCGGTTTCAGCTGTTTTTGCATTTGGATATGTTGTCTCTGGGGTTATTGATGTAGATACCGCCCCACCAGTTGGACCATCATCTATTCCATGGTAATTAATCAGATCTGTTGTTCTAAAATAGTAGTCATTGTTAGTCTCATCTGTTTCACTTATCTGATCACCATAGTCAATGTAGGCGTATATACTTCCTATAGGATTGCCATCACTATCTCCTGCAGACAAGTCTTGCGGAGAAATTATTTGTATAGTATTACCAGTACTGTCAGCTGTTCGGAAAGATTGTTCTGCCCATGTTGAAAAACTATAAGTCCAATCAGGGTCACCAATACCACTTTGAACAGATGAAGGATTAGCTTGGTCGTTGAAATAGACGTAAAGATTTCCCTCTACTGATGGATCAATATCTTCAGTACCTATATTTGCAATGCTTATTTGAATATCTTCGCTTGAGCTATCAACCTCTATATTTGTAATCGTTAAATCATAGAGTGAGTCTCCCCCGGAAACGGGAACTCCTCCAGAAACAGGAACTCCTCCGGAAACTGGATCGACAAATCCGGGATCTGATGATTGATTTACTTTTAATAAATAACCTACTTCTCCTAAAACATCACCAGTAACATCAGTTGAATAGCCTGGAATGTATATTTCACCATTATCTCCTAAAGCTAGTGGGTGGAATTCATCTCTAAATTCAGTCCCAAAAAGTTTTGTCCATATCTCATTACCATTTTGATCAAGTTTGATAATAAATCCATCATCATTCCCATTATTTTCTTGATTATTTAAATTCCCAGATGTTGCACCTGAAATAAAAATATTTCCATCATCAGCAACTTTTAATCCTGAAGCATAATCAGAAGATTCTGTTCCAAATAGTTTTGTCCATATCTCATTACCCTCTTGATCAAATTTTATAAGGAAGGCATCATCACTTCCTTGATTTGTTTGACCATTTAGATCTAAGTTAGTATCTCCAGCCGTATATATAAATCCATCATCATCAATATCTATTGCATATGGGGCTGCATATGAATGAATTAAATCTTCTCCTATATTACTCTCCCAGATCGTATTACCGTTTGAATCCAATTTTGAAACAAATCCATTTTGAATAAATGAATATTCAGAGCTGTCATCATAAAAATTTCTTGTTTCACCAGTGATGTAGATAGAGCCATCATTTGAAGTTACGGCCGAATGAAGTTCTTCGCCTCCTTCTGTTCCAAATAACTTAGTCCAGATTTCATTGCCATCAGGGTCTACTTTAATAAGAAAAGCGTCTTCAGAATCTTGATTAATTCCATCTACTTCTATTATTCCATTGTTAATTTCTCCATTTAGATTCCCTGCTGTTTCCCCTCCTAAAAGAATATTTCCATCATTATCAATATGGCTAAACCAAGGTATATCTGAGTATGGTGTGCCAAAAAGTTTTGTCCATATTTCATTACCATCTGAATCTAACTTTATTAAAAAAGCATCTTCCTCTCCATTGTTAATTTCACCATTAAGATCACCTCTCGTTTCTCCAATAATGTATATTGAACCATCATTAGAAACTTCAACCGACCAAGGAACGTCATCATCTGGAGTTCCAAAGAGATTCAATAAAAGAGGGTACCCTTCAGAGTTAAATTTTGCAAAGGCAATATCAGGTTTAGTTCCATCACCATTATTAACTAAAGTACTACTTAAGTCTTCTGTTGTAGCACTTACCGCATAAATATTATTAGCATCGTCAACAGTGGCAGAATTTACATAACTTATATTATATGTATAAATTCTCTGATAATTTTCAGTGTGATCTTCTCCAAAATTACCTAAAGTTCTTAACCAGCTTATATCTCCATCAAATTCATAAGAATCTCCATTAAGGTTATTTAATTGAAAATAAACTGGTTCATCAGGGGTTCTCCCTAAATCATTTCGGAAAGCCCATGAAACAGTAGATGGATCCGGTAAATCAGTAACTGATTCTGCTTCTTGAAATATAAGTTCAGAATCAGGGAAATCGGCAAATAAATCTAATAGAGTCCCGCCTTCACTAGGTAATCCTCCAAAATCAGTTCCAGTATTAGTTTCTAATAATTCATTATCATCAAAATCAAACGTACCATTATTATTTGTATCTTCAATCAAATAAAAATAGTCATCTCTGTAACTTATTAATTGGTTAGCGTAAATAGTTGAATAAGTATCTCCAGTTACTCCATAGACATTATCTAAAATAACTCCATATAAGCTTTCTGTATTTTCTTCTGTACTAGAAAACTCAATAACATTTATATAAGGAGACGTTAGATAATCCGAATCACCGGGAACTGAATCACCGGGAACTGAATCACCTTCAGTATCATCAAGAACATTATAGATTCTTACGTTACCTGGATCTTCTTCATAACCGATGTACCCAGCACTAAAGCCACTACTTCCGCTCGGTTCTTGATTTATACTATTTTTTTGTGAATTAATTGACGACCCAACTGCAAGTATCTCCCCATTATCTGAGAGACTCAATGATCTCCCACTATATTTATGATCGTCAGAATTTATTGATTCTTCTTTGTATAAGTCCCAAGATCCATTATTTAATTTATAAACCCTAGCAAAAGCAGATGATTCATTATTTGAAGATGCAGCTATAGTTTCTCCATCAGAAGAAATTTGAACCGAATCTCCTAAATAATTTAAATCAGAACCGTTAATGTCTGCTCCAATCTGTTGCCATGAATTATCACTAAATTGAAAAACTTTTAATTGTCCGCTATTTGAGTTGTATGAGGGATTTCCAACGACAACGAAATTCCCATCTTTGGAGATATCAACAGATAAATAATTTGTAAAACTAAGTTCTGATTCAAGATTAATATCTTCTCCTAGTTGACTCCAAGAACCACTATCGTCATTATAAATTTTTACTTTTTTATTTCCAGGAGCCGCTGCAACCAGTGTAGAACCATCACCTGAAAGAGCTAAAGACCAACCTAATTCATCACTATTATCACCACTCAAATCTGACAGATCACTTTCTCCATTAATTTGTCCAATAAGAGAAATCTCTCCATTTTGATGACTATAAATTCTTACATAACCTTCTTGATCGGGATCACCTCCACCATGCCAAGGTGCTCCAACTGCTAAGACACTGCCATCATCAGATAGACTTGTAGCTATTCCATGATAATTAATTACATTGGGTAATGACTCAATGGCATTTCCAATTTTCTTCCATTCTTCATTAACAAGCTCATAGAGAAAAACTCCAAATTTTAAAGTTTCATTTTCATAATCCACCTCAAGTCCACTTACTGCAATAATATTTCCATTTTCAGAAAGTGATACATCAAAGCCCAAATAGATGTAATTATCCTCAGTTATTTCATTTCCAAGTTGATCCCAATTTCCATTATTATTCTTGAAAACTTTTACACTTCCAACGTCAGCTCCAACTCTTTTAAATCCGGGAGATCCATCTCCATCCACAGGAATGTTTTCTGACCATAATTCTCCTGTGCTTGAATAGTCTCCCGTTTTGTAATACAGAACTGAATTCGATTCTTGATCGCCTTCATTTAGAGGAGCTCCAACTGCTAAAACTGTTCCATCTCCAGAAAGAGCAGTAGAAAGTCCAAATAAATCCCCAATATCTTCACCGCTTAGTTGATTTCCTAACTGTTTTAAAGGCTGAGCATTTATATATTTTGTTGATGTTGTAACTTCTTCATTAAAACCTTCATTATCTGTGTAGCTAACAACAGCCTTTATTTCTTTGCCTTGATCCCCGTCGACTATCGAATAAGTTGGTGATGTATCAACTTCGGTCCAAGTATTTCCATCGCTGGATTTTTGCCAGCTATAGCTCAAAGTTCCTGTTCCATCGGGATCTACAGCATCTTGAGAAATACTTAAAGTATTGCCCTCTAGTACAGTGCCCGAAATAGAGAAAGAAGCATTTCCATTATCAATGCCATTAACATTACTGGTCTCAACTAATGTCTCATTAATAGTTTTGGTAACTTTATAGTTATCTTCAGAAATAGCTTCAAAATCTATCCCAATAGATTCCCCGTCAGAATTTGAATAATCTATATCTAAAGATTCAAATCTTAGAGCAACATCATCTTCACCTAATCCAATATTTATAAGTCCAGTGGCAGTTTCAAAGAACCCAGTACCTGATATGTTTATTTCCTCAAAAGTAAATAAATCTGTTAAAACAGAATTTCCGCCATTCCTAGTATCAGTTATTTGGATAGTGGCAGTTAAAGGAGATGAAACTTCATTTTCACGATCAAGATAAGCTGTAGCAAAACTGGTGTAATGACTATCTGAAGAGTTATCTTTTTTAAAAGTTATGTTGCCGCTGTATTTAAGCTCTATATCAATATCTGATGAATTTCTAGGACTAAGTTTGAAAATTAAATCTGTAACTTCAAAATGTTCTGCTAAATCAGTATTAGCTTTTAAATCTAAAATTCCTGATTTTATTTCTCTTGTAAAAGTTTGATCAGCAATATAGTCTCTAAAAACATCAGTATTCCTGAAATCTTCAGTAAAAAATGAAGAGAATAGATATCTACCTATTACAGATAAATCTGAACTAACGCTAGGTCCAAAATCATCTGGCATGAAAAGCTTAAATAAAACTGTGGCCTTACTATATCTGAATTTATTAAAAATTACATGTAAACTTATAAACAATATTTACATTTAAATATTTTTAATTTGGAATAAATATAAAAATCAATTTTTTTAAGATAAAAAGTGACAAAACTCATTTTTAACCTAAAAGTAATTTTTTATAAAATATTTTGTGATTTGCTCTTTAATAGATGTCAGTTATGAACTAAGATCGTATGAGCGGGGCGTGGCGAAGCTTGGTAGCGCGGGTGCTTTGGGAGCATCCACCCTCAGAACATAAAGTATTGCAGTAACTAGGATAAGCGTTTTCATAATTCACCCTTGTACGCATATGTACGCATATTTATCCAAAACAATCAAAGAATTTGATGTTTCCTACCGCAAAGGTAGAGCCAAAATATCAGATCAAGAGTTTGACTCATTAGTAAGGAATTTAAAAAGGATTGATCCTAACAATTCCTACTTTCACCAAAACAAAGTACTGCCTTCAATGGGCAATGGTAACTATGAGGAGTTCTTAGAAACTCTTCTTCCAGACACAAGATTGATCCTTACACCAAAGATTGATGGATGTGCTGTTGGTCTTATGTACTCCAAAGGAAAGCTTATTAAAGGAATTACTCGAAAAGGTAAGGACAAAACAGAAGCATTAAAAACAATAGAAAATATTCCTCATAAAATGCCTATTAATATAGACATCCAAATTAGAGGTGAACTATATGGTCATGGTTTAATACCAACCAAGTCTCAAGCTTTAGCGGGTGGTCATCTTAGAAAGAAAATTCCTACAGGAGAAGGATTATCTTTTTGTAGTTTTGAAATCCTAAATTCAGAACTAAACAAACATACGCAACTAATACAACTTAAGAAACTAGGTTTTGAAGTTCCAGAACATATATTTACTAATTATTTAAGTGAAGTAGATATATATAGAAAGCTTTGGTTAGAAGGAAAGCTATTTTCTTCATATCCAATGGATGGATTTGTATTAACTGTAAATAGTAGAAAATTGCAGAAACAGCTTTATCAATATCAATATGCAATCAAGTGTTGATAGGTGTTGTCATAACAAAACCTCACACATGTCGATATATCTCTATTTAAGGGGTTGTCACTAGATCTAACTCTTCCTAACATGCCTACAACACTCAGTTGAGAACAGGCTTCATCCTAATCACTAACACCGAGAGTTTATACCTTATCTTTATACGTTATGAAATTCCACACACTTTCTAAAGGAGACACTCTATGTTTACTAAAAAATGGCTCACAGCAGCTGAGACCGCCAACATTCTTGCTTTCTCAGAAGCAACACTAAGAAGACTTAGACAAGGAAAAGTCTTTAAAGCGGGAGTACATTACAGAAGGAAATTTGCGGGAAATCATAATAGTCCAATTCTTTATGACATAGAACTATGTGAAGCTGCCCTAAAGGAGAGAGATGCTAGGGATGCAAGAGAACTAGAACTAGCGAGGGGCTAATAATGACAAACAAAAAAAATAACTCTCACGCCAATGAGAGCCAAAAAGATTTTGCTGCTTTCAATTTAACATTTAATCAAAGTCAATTTTCAAAGCACTTAATATTAAGTTGGTGCAAAGAGTTAGAGGGCGTAACTGAAGACAAATTCAAAAAGATCCAAGGTTGGAGATGGTGGCAATAATGGAAAAAATGACTATGGAGGAAAAATACAGAGATTGGCAGAGAAGGTATCGTGCAACCTTTCGTTATGATGATCAATTCTGTAATTGGCTTAAGTTGGGTTTTTTAAACCAATAACACCAAAGTATTTAAAAGAATACCAAATACAACTTGCTCTAGTTGTAGAAATGAAAGAAGTCAAAACTCCTTGGAGTGGTGAACCAGAAGACCATAGATACCATGGTAATGGTGGCAAGTATCATTATATTTTCCAAGAAGAGCGAGAGAAAATTTACGCTAAAGCAAGAGAAGAAACTAGACGTAGATATAGCAAAGTAACTCAAGGACATACACCCGCGAAGAGAAAGCCTAATAGATCAATTACAAATAATCCACCTAGAAGGAAGACTATCTATCGTGACTAAATTAACCAAAGATCAACCCTTATCAATATCGGTTGGTTTTTTAAAAGATTTTCCAGAAGGCTTCCAAGGTAATCAACATCAAAAAATTAAATCTGGTGAATTATCAAGATTATTAGTTTCCCATTATGGAAAAAGATTAGCTTTTAATCTTCTTTCTTTAGAACCAGAAATTGATAATCATTTTATTGATCTTGAATACTGTCAGTTGTTCTATAACTACCTATCAATAATGGGTTATGAAATAGGGAAAGAAGCTGCATTTGATGCACTACTTACAGCTGCAAGAGATGGTCAATATCACCCGATTTGTAGATATTTAGAAAATATAGTTTCTAATCCATCTATCAAACCTATTAACTTGGATACTGTTGCAAGTGACTATCTTGGAACAAATTCTGAATTGTACAATCAGATCCTAAAAACTACTCTTCTAGCAGCTGTAGGAAGAGTTAAAGATAGAGGAATAAAGTTTGATAATTGTTGTGTTTTGGTTGGTCGGCAAGGAACAGGAAAATCTACTTTTTGGAGATATTTAGCTTCTGATCCTTGGTTTTGTGATACATGGCAACCTAGAGAACAAGATCTATTTATGGCAATTCAATCAACTTGGATATTTGAAATTGCAGAATTAGATAGGCTTAATCCTCATGGTGATAAAGCTGCCAAGCTTAAAGCTTTGCTTTCTTCTTCTGTAGATAAATTTCGGCGACCCTATGGGAAGGCAGTTGGTATATTTCCAAGACCTTCAATATTAGTTTCATCATGTAATAGAAAAGATTTTTTAAACGATCCGACAGGCAATAGAAGATATTGGGTGATTGATTTAGGAGAAAAACAAATTAACAATAATAAGGTTCTTAGAGATAGAGACAGTATTTGGAAAGCTGCTGCTTTGGCATATAAAAGTGGCATGGTTCTAGACCTTCCACAAGAATATGCTACTCAAAGTTTCTCTATTAATAATGAATACGAAGCAGAAGATCCATTCCTCGCGAGAATAGAAGAATGGGTAACAAAGCCACACAATAAATTTAGATTTACCACCGAGCAAGCTTTGGTGAATAGTGGTTGTAGAAGTGCAGAGAATGTTACACCAAATGACTTGAAGTTATGTGCAGACTGCTTAAGAAAACTTGGTTTTGATAAAGGAAATCAATCTAGATATAAAGACCCTATTACAAATAAAAGTGTT
>CACJCK010000023.1 GCA_902591865.1 uncultured Prochlorococcus sp. | reverse complement strand
TTGGAGTAACCCCATTAGTTACATTTGTAAATTTTTCAGGCCATAAGGCTGCGAATTCAGGTAGAAGTTGTCTTTTAATTAGATCTGAGTGAAGAGCTGCAACACCATTGATATGATGGGCTCCAATTGTAGCCAAGTGAGCCATCCGAACTGATTTGGAGCCTTCCTCATCAATTATGGAAAGTTTTTGAAGGATCTTGTCATCTCCAGGATAACGTAGTCTTAATTGCTGTAAAAATCTCCAATTAATTTCATAAATAATTTCTAGATGACGAGGAAGAAGATCATTAAATAAACCTAAATCCCATTTTTCTAAAGCTTCTGGTAGTAATGTGTGGTTGGTATAAGCAACTGAGGAAGTTGTTATATTCCAAGCTTTATCCCAGCCGATTTGATATTGGTCAATAAGAAGTCGCATTAATTCTGCAACTGCAATAGCAGGGTGGGTATCATTTAACTGGACTGTCCAATGCTTAGGGAATTCTGTTATCGGTATTGATCTTTTTTCAAGGCTTCTCAACATATCTTGAAGAGAACAACTTACAAAAAAGTGTTGTTGTTTGAGTCTTAATCTTCTACCTTCGTCAGTTCCATCATTTGGATATAGAACTTTTGAAAGTGTTTCAGATGCAACTTTTTCTTCTACTGCACCATAATAATCACCAATATTGAATGCATAAAAGTCAAAGCTTTCAGTTGCATCTGCTCTCCATAATCTTAATCTGTCACATGTATTTACTCTGTAACCTAAAACTGGAACATCATGAGGTACTCCAATAGCATGTTCAGAGGGAATCCATCTTGATCTGTAGTTTCCTTTATCATCTCTAAAACTTTCAGTTCTGCCCCCAAAACCAACAAAACATGATTCGTCTGGTTGAGGAAGTTCCCATGGCCATCCACCTTTTAACCATTTGTCAGTTACTTCAACTTGCCAACCATCCCTAATTAATTGATTGAATATTCCAAATTCATATCTTATGCCATAACCAACTGCTGGAACTTGTAGAGATGCTAATGATTCCATATAACAAGCTGCAAGTCTGCCAAGTCCACCATTTCCTAATCCAGGCTCCTCTTCAACTTCAAGAATTGTTGACAATGATTCAATACCAAATCTTTTTAAAGCATCTTCTGCCTCTTGAGTTATTCCAAGATTAAGAAGATTATTACTTAATTGAGGGCCTATTAAAAATTCTGCTGATAGGTAGGCTACTGTTTTTTGCGGTTTTTTTCTTATGACTTCTTGGCTGGCTAAATATCTTGTCATTAGCCTATCTTTAACTGCATAACTTAAAGCCATGTACAAGTCGTGAGGACTTGCAGAAGTAGCTAACTTTCCAAGGGTATAAAATAGATGGGCGGTCATTCCTTGAAAAACAGCATCAGAATCCATTCCAGCTTTTTCGGGATCTAAGTAGCAACCTGGAGTAGGCAAGCGCAGATCAAAGGGTTCGTTGGAATTCATTAGATTAGCCATATAATAAACAATAGCCATTTTTTTGAAAATTTCTTTGTTGTAACTTCAGATCCACACTTGTTGAGTATTTTTGCTTTTTTCTTACATATTACTTAAAGTGGGCCCTCTATAAACTATCTTCCAATTAGGTAGTTTATTTTTATCTCATTTCATATGTATTGTTTAATTGCTGAATTAAGTGCACATGATTTAGAAGTTGCTGAAACATTGATAGGAGTTATAAGATTTTTATTGATCTTTTTAGCAGCAAGAGCATTAGCAGAAGTATTAGTAAGACTAAGTTTGCCAACTATTGTAGGTGAGCTTCTTGCAGGAGTTGTAATAGGAGCATCAGGATTTCATTTATTGATACCGCCCTCAGCTGGAACTGAACTAAATGAGGGACTTGTAAATGTAATTAGTTCATTAGCGTCAATCCCCCCAGAAGCAGTACCTGATGTTTATTTCGAAAGCTTTCCCTCGCTCCAAGCAGTAGCAACACTTGGTTTATATGCACTTTTATTTTTAACAGGCTTAGAAAGTGAGTTAGAGGAATTGGTAGCTGTCGGTGCTCAGGCTTTTACTGTTGCTATGGCTGGCGTAATTTTACCGTTTGCGTTTGGAACTCTTGGATTGATGTTTATTTTCCAAGTAGATCTAATTCCAGCAGTTTTTGCTGGAGCATCCATGACAGCCACAAGTATAGGAATTACTGCAAGTGTTTTCGGTGAATTGGGATATTTGAAAACTAGAGAAGGACAGATTGTTATTGGTGCAGCAGTGCTAGACGATATTTTGGGAATTGTTATTCTGGCAGTTGTAGTCGCCCTTGCTGCAGGAGGTACGTTAGAAATTGCTCCTATTATTAAATTAGTTGCAGCAGCTGTTGTGTTTGTTATTGCTGCTATTGCATTAAGTAGAACAGCTGCTCCAGGTTTTGATTGGTTATTAGATAGATTAAAGGCTCCTGGAGCCGTGGTGGTAGCTTCTTTTGTGATACTTGTATTATGTTGTTTCGTGGCAACAGCCATTGGATTGGAAGCAGCTTTAGGTGCTTTTGCAGCTGGATTGATTCTTAGTAGTTCTAAAAATAATCATGCAATACAACAATCTGTTTTACCTTTAGTTTCCTTATTCGCAACTATTTTCTTTGTATTAGTTGGAGCTGGAATGGATTTATCTGTTATCAATCCACTTGATCCAACAAGTAGATCAGCTCTTGTAGTTGCAGGATTTTTATTAGTTGTTGCGATTATTGGAAAAATTGCAGCGGGATGGGTATTTTCAAGTGATAAACCTACAAATAGATTAGTTGTAGGATTGGGTATGATGCCCAGAGGAGAGGTTGGTTTAATTTTTCTTGGGCTAGGAACAAGCGCTAAGTTATTAACTCCTTCTCTTGAAGCCGCTATTTTATTAATGGTTATAGGAACTACATTTCTTGCACCTGTACTCTTAAGAATTGTTCTAAAAGATAAGCCCCCAAATGATGGCAATAAAATTTCAGATGATGTTGCAGCTGATCCTGTGGGTCTTCTTTAGTAAATAAGTTTATTAGAATCAATTAAGATAGAATCTTCAATGAATGGAAAAGTCAGCTCTGATAGATAGTGATGTAAATTATAACTGGAATTTTTTAAATTACCCAATTCATACAGTTTCTGCTAAGCCTGAAAAAACATCAAAAGAATGTGCAATTTTATTAATTCATGGTTTCGGTGCTTCTACGGATCATTGGAGATTTAATATCCCAGTTTTGAGTACAAAATTCGAAGTTCATGCTATTGATCTACTCGGTTTTGGAAAAAGTCCTAAGCCTCAAGACGTCGAATACTCAGGATCTTTATGGAAAGACCAGGTTGTTGCTTATGTAAAAGAGAAAATAAAAAAACCTACAATTGTTGTTGGCAATTCATTAGGTGGTTATGCTGCATTAGCAGCTGGTGCAGAATTAAATGAGCTTAACGCAGGAGTGATCTTACTTAATGCTGCTGGATATTTTAGTGAAGAAAAAACTATCAAAAAGAATATGTTGCAAACTTCAATTGAAACAGTAGCCGGCATATTTTTGAAAAATATTGTTCTTCAACGTTTAATTTTTGAAAATATGAGAAATCCAAACAATATTAAAAAAACTTTGAATCAAGTTTATGTTGATAAAAAAAATGTTGATGATTTTTTAGTTGAGTCAATAAGGAAGCCTTCTCTAGATTTCGGAGCTTTTAATGTTTTTAGAAGTGTATTTAACCCATCAGGTCCTCAGGGATTGCCGTTGGATAAGCTATTCGCAAAACTAAATGCACCATTATTACTTCTTTGGGGAGGGAAAGATCCATGGATGAATACTCCAAAAAAAAGAAATCTATATAAAAAATTTACACCAAAGAATACAAAAGAAATTATTCTTAATGCAGGACATTGTCCTCATGATGAGATACCTGAATTAGTTAATCAGCATATTTTGGATTGGGTTGATTCTCTTTAAGTAATAATCGTGAAACTTGAATTATCTAATAAGGACCAAGGAATTTTTGTCTTTCAATTAGATAAAAATAATTACATTAAATTTTGTCCTGAAAGAGGAGGCGTTATTACAAATTGGGTTTCGGATGGAAATGAAATACTTTATTTCGATGAAACAAGATTTATGGACAAGACAAAAAGTATTAGGGGAGGCATTCCAATCTTGTTCCCAATTTGTGGAAGTCTCAATACTTCTAGTTCAGTATTTGGAAATGGTTATTTAAAATTACCACAACATGGTTTCGCTAGGGATTTGCAATGGCAATACTCCTTCAATGAAAATGAAAAATTTTTATGCTTATTCTTAAATGCATCTAAAAAAACTAAAGAATATTATCCTTTTGATTTCGAACTAAAAATAAAAGTTACCTTAAAAATTAACTCTTTAGAATTTGAAATTACAATTCAAAACAAAACAGACTTTGATATGCCTATAAATTTTGGTTTGCATCCTTACTTTAATGTTTCAGATTTCAAAAATTTAGAGTTTTTTGATAATCCACTTAATTGTCAGGATCAAGAAAGAAATACTATAAGTAATACTTTGGATGAATTAAACAAAATTAATTTAGGAGTTGATCTACTTATGTATACTTCAGGCAGAAGCTCTTTTCGAGATAAAATTTTTAAAAGAGAGATAAATTTAAATCATCCCTATCCTTTTGATTTAGGCGTTATTTGGAGTGATCCTCCAAGAAGAATGATATGTCTCGAACCTTGGACTAGTCCTCGAAATTCTTTTGTTGATAGATTTAGAAACATTATGATTCCTTCAAATGATAGTAAAAGGTTAAATGCCTCAATACAAATAAAATCTCTTAAGTAATTTTGCAATACTTATGAAATTTGTCGTTATAGATGATGATCCTACAGGCTCTCAAACTGTTCACGATTGCTTATTACTGCTTAAGTGGGACTGCTCAACTTTAGTCAAAGGTTTTGAATCTAAATCTAATTTATTTTTTATTTTGGCTAATACAAGGTCACTATCGGAAAATGATACGAAATTAACAATACAGGAAATTTGCAAAAATCTTAAGACTGTCATTACTTCTCAAGCCTATGAAGAAGAAATTATTTTTATAAGTAGAGGAGACTCTACTCTTCGAGGACATAACTTTTTAGAGCCAAGTACCCTGAATAGTTGTTTAGGTTCTTTTGATGCTACTTTTCATATTCCAGCTTTCATAGAGGGTAAAAGATTAACAATTAATGGATCTCATTTTGTTGATAAAACTCCTATTAGTCAAACAATTTTTGCAACAGATAAAATTTTTGGATATAAGACAAGTAATGTCAAGAATATTTTATTTCAGCAGAGTAAATCGCAAATAAATTTTGAAGATATTCAAAATCTTTTATTGTCAGATATCGAAATGCTAAATGATGAAGAAAATAATATTGTTTTTAAAAAATTAAAGAACTTGAAGAATAATAAACATGTAGTTGTAGATGTAGAAAATTATTCTCAATTAAAAAAATTTTCTATAGTAATTAAAAAATTAATTAAACAAAAAAAATTCCTTTTTCGAACTGCAGCAAGTTTTATAAGTTCAATTTCTGAGCAAAAAAGTGTCTCTAAGAGTAAAGCATTTTTCTCTAATTTAAGAATAAGAAATAAAGAAAAGAGTTTTCTTCCAGGACTGATAATTGTTGGATCTTATGTAAAACTTTCAACAATGCAATTGAATAATTTATTAGAGATAAGTAATTGCAATCCAATTGAATTAGATGTTTTTGAATTTTTTAAAATTACTTCATCAGATAATAATAAGAAGCAAATGAATTTGTTTAAAAATAAATTTTTGAAAGAAATTAGATTTTCTTTTGAGAAAGGAAACACTCCTGTTTTGTTTACTTCAAGAAAATTTATTTCCTTAGATTCTTCTGAACTATTAAATTTTTATAATTTACTTGCTTGTTTTATTGCTGAATTAGTCGCAGATTTGAAGTATGAAATAGGATATTTGATTTCAAAAGGTGGAATCACAACAAATTTGATCCTTAGTAATGGACTTAATGCAGATTATGTTTATCTTGAGGGACAGATTTTTAAAGGTATTTCAGTAGTGACTTATGACCTAAAAAATGACGAAAAACTTCCTATTGTTACTCATCCTGGAAACATTGGCAGTGAAGATTCACTCGTTAATATTTGGAAAGTTTTTGAAAGTAAAAATAACTTTTAAAATTAGAAATTTGAGATAATTTCTTCAGCAAAACTGCTGCAGGATAGTGGTTCTACTTTTGGTTCCATTAAGCGCGCTAGATCATAGGTGACTTTTTTTTGCTCTATTGCCTTACTTAAACCATTAGTAATTAAGTAAGCTGCTTCATCCCAACCAAAGTATTCAAGCATCATTACACCACTAAGAATTACTGAGCCTGGATTAATCTTGTTTAACCCGGCATGTTTTGGAGCGGTACCGTGCGTAGCTTCGAAAATTGCTGCATTATCCCCAATATTTGCACCAGGAGCCATACCTAGGCCTCCAACAATTGCTGCAGCTGCATCAGAAACATAGTCTCCATTAAGGTTTAATGTTGCAAGAATTGAATATTCTTGAGGTCTAGTTTGAATTTGTTGAAATATACTATCAGCTATCCGATCATCAACAAGAATAAGTTTTCTCCATTTCCCATTTCCGTGAGAATTTGATATTGATGCAATAACTTCTTTAATTTCTTCGCAAATGAACGCTTTTTTGTTATTTGTTAGCTTGTCAAAACCTGGTTCAATTTTTCGAGCATTATTTTCAATTGTAATTTCTGGGTTTTTCTGAATATTGTCTAGAATCCAGCTTTCTCTTTCTGTAATGCAATCTTCTCTAAATTCATTTACTGCTAATTCATATCCCCAATCTCTAAATGCACCTTCTGTGTATTTCATAATATTCCCTTTATGTACAAGAGTCACATGCCTTTTATCTCCTGATAATCTTTTAGCATGTTCAATAGCTTTTCTAATATGCCTTTGGCTACCAGTTTTACTCACCGGTTTTATTCCAATGCCTGAACCGTTTGGTATGGATCTATTTTTTAAATTTTTGCTTTTTGGAATGACTACTTTATTTAAGTGATTAATTAATTCAAGACAATTATTATCCTCCGCTTCCCATTCAATTCCCATGTAGATATCCTCAGTATTTTCTCTATAAACAATAACGTCTAAATTTTGGGGGTTTTTGTGAGGGCTTGGAGTTCCTGAATAATATTTGCATGGTCTAACACAGCTATATAAATCAAAGATTTGCCTTAATGCAACATTAAGAGATCTAATACCTCCACCGATGGGAGTCGTTAAAGGACCTTTGATGGCTACACCAAAGTGTTTGATTGCTTCAATAGTATCTTGAGGGAGATAGTTATATGTTCCATAAAGTTCACAAGCTTCATCGCCGGCATAGACTTTAAACCAATTAATTTTTCTTTCTTCTCCATAGCTTTTTTTAATCGCTGAATCAAGAACGATTTGAGTAGCAGGCCAAATATCAACTCCAGTACCATCACCCCTAATAAATGGGACAATTGGATTATTAGGAACATTAGGTTTGCCTTGATTAAAAGTTATTATCTCGCCTTCATTAGGTAAAGTTAATTTTTCAAATTTTGGCATAGCATTTTATTAATGAAAGATAACTCATTGAAGTTGCTCGTATTGTAATTTGCGATGAGTTGTTTTCTTTAAAACCTAGAAATTTATTATTCAAATGTGAATAGAGAATACTTTATTGATCAGCATTTCAACATCTTTATTAAAAGAAAAAGAAGTTAATAAGCAAGTTAAAGCAAATTATGTCATTTTTCTAAAAAAACATACTCAGCTACTTATGAATGCGAGTTCAAATGTAAGTAATGTTGAAACAGCTAATAAAATTGCTTCCACTGCAGCTTTGTTTCGGAAATATTTTCCTGATGCAAGTGTAAACTTTAGTCCATGGGACAATTCAAATAATGAATCCATGCAAGATACTATTGATTTTGCGTTCCATTTTCCTGGTTGGAGTCCTCTTATTGAATGCAGAGCAATACTCTTACAATTAAGAATTGAAAATGATGATAATGGCAGAGTTCCGAAATTGTTGGGAATAATAATGCGAGGTATGATTGTTCCCTCCGAGAGATGGAGAGTGGCTACTATCGGTGATTGGGAAATGACTGGTACTCATTTACCGCAAAAGGAACAAAAAGATAACCTTTTTTTGGTTTGTAAAGAACTTTATAAGCTATTCTCTACAACATCCGCTGGTAACAAAAATTAGCTGTTTTATGTATTTTCCTTGTAGATTAAATACACTTACAAAAATAATTCAAAGTATATGGCAATCGCTCTTGCAGGACAATTAAGAGAAGGAACAAAAAAATCCCACACTATGGCAGAAAATACTGGCTTTGTGGCGTGTTTTTTAAAAGGAGTTGTTGAAAAAAAATCTTATAGGAAATTAATAAGTGATTTATATTTTGTTTATGAAGCTATGGAAGAAGAAATTGAAAGACTGGTCAATGAGGAACATCCCGTAATAAAACCTATAGGTTTTAAATCATTATTCAGGAAAGAAACTCTTGTAAATGATCTAAAATTTTACTTTGGTGAAAACTGGAAGAATGAAATTAATATTTCTCACTCAGCAAGAGAATATGTTGAAAGAATCCGAGAGGTCGCAAAAAAATCACCAGAGTTATTGGTTGGTCACCATTATACCCGCTATATAGGAGATTTATCTGGGGGGCAAATCTTGAAAAGGATCGCTAAAAAAGCATTGAATTTAGAGGGAAATGATGGTTTAAATTTTTATGAGTTTGAATTAATTGCTGATGAAAAGAAATTTAAGGAAGAATATTCCCTCACTTTGAATCAACTTCCAATAAATCAAAAGACGGCTGATCAAATTATTGATGAAGCTAATCAAGCTTTTACTTACAATATGAAAATGTTTAAGGAGCTTGAAGGTAACTTGATTGCTGTTTTAGGCAAGATTGTATTCAATTACATTACAAAAAAAGTTAGGAAAGGAAGTACCGAGACCTAATGTTTATGTTTGATTCATTAGTTGATTTCCTTAAAACCAATATTGATGAATTAAATGGACATGAAGTAAAAATATCTAGTGAATTCAAAGAACATCATAATGAGGACTCAAAATATATTATTAAAAATTGGCTTTTTTCATCTCCCGAATATAGAAAGTGGCGAATAACAAGATTAGATGGTGGCAAAAAACTCCAAGTGTTTAATACGGTCGCATATCCTAATTTTGAAAGTGAATTGCCTATTTTAGGTGCTGATATTTTATGGTTTGGAACTTCTCAAAAGTTATTAGCAATACTTGATTATCAACCTTTAATTCAAGAAAACAAATATCTTGAAAAATATTGTTCAAGTTTAGCTAATATTAAGAAAAAATATTCTGCATTTGATAATAATAAAATGAAGAATATATATGATTCAAAAAAGTATTTTTCCCCATGGGTGATTATATGTCGAGGAAATAAATTAAATCTTGATAGAGATTTAAATAATATATTCCATTCATTTGTAAATAATTATTTGAACATTTATAAATCGAATCCTGTTAATCAATTTTTAAATGCAGAAGAAATCAAGATTAATCAAATTAAATATGATAAGTACAGTTTTGAAAAAGACCCTGCAGATAAATTGTTTAAATCTTTTTTTGGAGAAAAATGGACAAAAAAATTTATCAATAAATTTCTATTTACATTAAATAATGAGATTATTTATTGAATGTTAATACAAGATACCATTTTTTATAGGCCAGATTGGAGATGGCATAATTTCTTAAAATATTTAACAAATAATTTAACGAAATATAACTGTTTAGAAAAAAAAATACCCTCAGAATATTCTTATAAAGATTCAACTTATGGTTCAAAAAAATCAAAAAAAAATGTCAATCTATCTACTTGGGGTGTAACGCATAAAAAAAGAATTCAATTCGCAAGAGCAGTTTGTATAAATAGTCCAAATTATTCTGTTTTAAATTTTTTAATTATTCCTAATACTATTTATAACGTCCCATTTTTTGGAGTAGATTTTGTTTCTCTACCTAATAGTTATTTAATAGTGTTAGATTTTCAGCCTTCATTAAAAATACAAAATCAATACAATAATGAGTTATTAGAAAAACTTATAAAACTCAAAAATCATTGTCATTCATCAATCCCATTAGCTGAAAAAATGTCTGCGGATGTAGTTAGATTTTTTTCTCCAGGAGTAATATGGTCAAAATTACCAAAAGAAGAAAGAAGTGATTTTTTAATTACTAATCAGCTTTATACCTCATTTAAAGAATATCTTGATTTGTATTTGGAAATTCTTTTCGAAAGCAAAGAAGTCAATATTGAACTGCAAAAAGAATTAATAAACGGTCAAAATAATTATTTGAATTATAGAAGAGATAACGATCCAGCAAGGCCAATGCTGTCGAGTTTATTTGGTAAAGAATTTACTGAATCTTTAATTGAAGAAGTTTTATTTACTACTTAAAAGTCTTATAATTTATTGGAATTTGAAATCATATGAAAAAAATTTCTGTTCTTTTTGTATGTTTGGGAAATATTTGTAGGTCTCCTGCAGCAGAAGCTATCTTTATAAGACTACTTGAAAAGAAGGGATTAACCGATGCCTTTATTGTTGATTCTGCTGGAACTGGGAGTTGGCATATTGGAAAAAAAGCTGACTATAGGATGAGAATTGCGGCAGAAAGAAGGGATATAAATATCTTAAGCAGGGCTCGTCAAATTACTAGCAAAGATTTTGACGAATTTAACTATATTCTTGCGATGGACAATTCAAATTTTAAAAATATTCAAGATCTTAAAAATAGAACAGCTTCAACTGGTTTTGCATCAATAAAAAAAATACAAGATTTTAGATCAGTTTTTAATGAGCAAGAAGTTCCTGACCCATATTTTGGAGGTGATGAGGGCTTCGATTATGTCCTTGATATTTTAGAAGACTCTGTAAACGGTTTTTTGGAAAGTATTTCTTGAATTTATTTGATCTCAATCTCTTTAGGAATCTTGTCATTGTAAAGGTCAATAATTTTATCCACTACCTCATTAATTGTATATCCGTCCGTAATAATTTCTATTGCATCATTCGCCTTAATTAGAGGTGAAATTTCCCTATTGGAATCTTCAAGATCTCTTTTCTTTATAAGTTCTTTTAATGTATGAAGGTCTATTTCTTGTGAGTCTTTACTATTTTTATCAGATTTTCTTCTTTTTGCTCTTTCATCGATGCTAGCAGTTAAAAATATTTTAAGTTCTGCATGAGGAAAAACAGTAGTTCCTATATCTCTTCCCTCAGCTACAAGTCCGCCTGATTCTCCAATTTTTCTTTGTTCTTCTACTAAGAATTCTCTTACTTCTTTTATTGAGGAAATTTTAGAAACGATGGAGCTTATCTTTTGCGACCTAATTTCTTCAGTCACACAGTAGTTATTAACATAAACATCCTGATGTGAATTTGTATTCGATTTGAAAACTATAGATATACCTTTAAGAATATTCTGTAAATTTTTTTCTTTTTTATAATTAATACTTTCTTTTATCATAAGCCAACTCAATGCCCTATACATTGCGCCAGTATCTAAATATAAAAGTTTAAGTTTCTTCGCTATTAACTTTGTTACAGTACTTTTACCTGAACCCGCAGGACCATCAATTGCAATAATCGGCCTTCTTTTCATTAGAAAAACGTGATCAATTAATCTTGTCTCTCCACATCTTATCGCACCAGCCAATAACGAAATATTATCTTCAAGTCTTGCTTTCTGGAGTGTATGAGGGTGTAAATGTTCTAAATATTCAATTGAAATTTTTTTTGTTGATAGCTTCTTAATTATTTGGTTTAAATTGATCTTTTTATCTTGTTGAAATTTTTTTTTTGCTTCTAATAATTCACTTGAAAAAAAACTAATCAATTTTCTTTCGTTTTTTGATAAATGTACATTACGTGAACTTAAAGGGATTCCATCAAAATCTCTTTGTGTAGGAATGGATTTTATAGCAACATTTAATTTCTTTCTAAGGACAAGATTTTTTAAAATTAAAAGTTGTTGCCAATCTTTTTCTCCTAAGTAAAGATTTTTTGGCTTGATGAGATGAAGTAATCTATAAACTACTGTACAAACGCCATCAAAATGTCCAATTCGATTTAATCCACATAATGCAGAAGATAATTCTTTTGGAGCTTTTAGGAATTTAATATTTTTATTATTCGGTGGATATATATCTTCATTACTTGGGATGAAGATAGCATCTGCGCCATTTGAAAAGGAGATTTTTATATCATTATCAATTGTTTTAGGGTAATTCTCTAAATCTAACTTGTTATCAAATTGAAGTGGATTAATAAAAATACTTACTAAATTAACATTAGAATTGTCATTTTTTGCTGTTGATATTAGTTTAATATGACCATCATGAAGATTACCCATTGTTGGAATAAAGTTAATTTCACTATTAATATTTCTCCTCCAATTTTCTATTTCTTCAGTTTTCCTTATTATTACTTTCTTCACTTTGTTTTTAAAAAATAAATCTATTTGATAAATAATTACTGGACAAAAACAATCTTAAGAGGAATATCTATATAGGGAAAGTCTATCATTTTTTTTTCATGGATTACAAAACATCAGGTGTTGATATAGAAGCTGGGCGAGAATTTGTTTCCGAAATTAAACAGGCAGTTGAAGGAACTCATACATCTAATGTGATTGAGGGTATTGGCGGGTTCGGAGGTTTGTTTAGAATTCCTATCGATAGTTTTAAAAAACCAGTTCTTGTTTCAGGGACTGATGGTGTTGGAACAAAATTAGAATTAGCCCAAACTAAAAACTTTCATTTTGAGGTTGGTATTGATTTAGTTGCTATGTGCATGAACGATATCATTACTAGTGGTGCAAAACCTTTATTTTTTCTAGATTATATTGCTACCGGTAAGCTTGATAAGAAACAATTATTGAGTGTTGTGCAGGGAATTTCACATGGATGCGGAGAAAATAACTGTTCATTACTCGGCGGAGAAACTGCTGAAATGCCTGGATTTTATTCAAAAAATAAGTATGATCTTGCAGGATTTTGTGTTGGAATAGTTGATGAGGATAAGCTTATTAATGGTAAAAAAGTCTCTGAAAATGACTTAATAATTGCTTTAAAAAGTAATGGAGTTCATAGTAACGGCTTTAGTTTAGTAAGAAAAATTATTCAAAACAATAATCAAATAGATAAAGAATTTGAAAAAGTTTCTCACCTAAATTTTTATGATGAGTTATTGAAACCTACAAAAATTTACAATAATGTGATTAACCAAATGTTATCTGAAGATATAGAAATTAAAGCAATGTCTCATATAACTGGAGGAGGAATTCCAGAAAATTTACCAAGATGTATTCCTTCTGATTTTATTCCTTATATCAATACCAATTCATGGCAAATACCTACCTTATTTAAATTCCTTAAAGAGAAAGGATCTATTCCCGAAAAAGATTTTTGGAATACTTTTAATCTTGGTGTGGGATTTTGTTTAATTATTGATAAACAATTTAAGGAAGCGATATTAAGTATCTGTAAAGATCATGATATAGATAGTTGGGAAATTGGAAAGATAGTTCGAAAAAATGATTCAACAATTAGTAAATTTTTACCAGAAATTTTAACTTAAATTTTTTTATCTTCTTTAAATGCGTTTTAAAAAATTATTTTTTATACCCAAATGAAAAAGTTAGGTGTAATATAATAAAACTACAGCCGAATTATATCGGAAGTTTAAGTATTAAGATTTAACCTTTATTCAATGCCCTTTGCAAATAATCAAAGAATTACACGTAGACGTAGTTCAGCTGGTCCTACACCTCCAAAAAGACCAATAGGTAATAATTCCGAATCAATTAGCAGACAAGCTCAAGGCCCAAGGCCAACTTTCTTGACACTAAGAGATCATGGGAAAGTTTTTGTCGCTGATTTACCTAATTTGTCCGATGGTCAATTAGCGCATATTAGTAAAGAAGCTAATGAAGTTTTAAATAGTTTGGTAAAAAGACTTAGTGATCTTGAAAATGAACCTAATGTAAGTAATCCGGAAAACGATACGCTGATAAAAGCTTCTACCAAAAGAGATGTCACACTGAGGTTTATTAAATCAATAGAAGAAGAACAAGAACATAGAAAGAATAATCCTGCTTTACGAGATGCTGCATCTGAATCGTTACCTAGAACTTTTCTAGAGGTTGCAAGACATAGATTGCCTGGAGCAACATTTGATTCACTACTTCGAGAGGCTCTTGAAGCTTGTGCAGTTGATAAAAGTACTGAAGAAAATCAAGTTATTGAAGAGCCTAAAGAAACTGTAAAAATTATGGATATACCTTCTTCCAACACTAATGCTTCACTTGTTGTTAGTATCGATTCAAGTGATGATTCCAAGAATGACTCTATTTGATTCAACACAAGAGTTAATTAGTATTAAAGGCCAAAATAATTCAAAAATTAACCTTACTTCAGAGAAAGATCCCATTTTGTGTAATCATTGCAAAAGGACTGCAACAAATGGTGTTAGATGTTTAGGAATGTGTGTAGCAGATAATGATTACTAGAATAATTCAAATTCTTACATAAATAATCTGATGAAAATAATTAATAAATTAACTAAATTCTATTCATTAATGAATATCAATTATTATTTAAAAAATAAAAGAAAAGATTATTTTTCTGTACATCAATAAGTAATTGAAAGTTTATACCCTTTATTTGAAATTGAAGTTCTTAGAAAATTTCCTAATTAAATGCGTAAAAAAATTAAATAAGGCGGCACCCAGATTCGAACTGGGGATAAAGGATTTGCAATCCTCTGCCTTACCACTTGGCCATGCCGCCGAAAAAGATTCGATTGAGTCTTTTTATGATCTTAACAGTAAGGTGTCTCATTCTCTATTATTTATATGCAATGGTCATGGAGAAGATGTAATCGCATCGGAGATAATAAAAAGATTACTAAAAAAAATAAAAAATAAAAATATTGAAGTTTTGCCTTTAGTAGGAAATGGAGATGTATTTAATTCCATAAAATCAAAGAATTTTCGTAAAATTGGATATTTAAAAGAGCTGCCTAGTGGAGGTTTTAGCAATCAAAGTCTGAAGGGATTTGTGCTTGATTTGTTTGCAGGATTTTTAATCGATAATTTAAGAAATTTTCTACTTGTAAAACAGAAGTCAAAACATAACTGCAAAATTATCGCAGTAGGCGATTTCTTGCCATTACTCTACGCTTGGAGTTCAGAATGCGACTTTAGTTTCATTGGAACCCCCAAAAGTGATCATACTTGGAGTAGTGGGCCAGGTTGGGATTTAAGTGATTTTTATCATAAGTTGAAAGGTTCTGAATGGGATCCATGGGAAATGTTTTTAATGAAATCTCCAAGATGTAAAAATTTAATTATGAGAGATAAAATTACAGCTAATAATTTGTATAAAAAAAATATTGATGCAAAATACTTGGGAAATCCAATGATGGATTTTGTCAATGTAACAAACGATAAGATATCAAATATTATTTCTTTCAAAAGGATTATTGTATTAGTTGGAAGTAGATACCCTGAAGCTCTTAAAAATCTTGATAATTTTCTAAATTGTTTGCAAGATTTTGATTTATCAAAGGATTTATTAATACTTTTGCCTTTGAGCATTAATGCGAATGTGATTCAAATTCAAAATTATTTAAATAAATATGGTTTTATAAAACAGAGTAAAGTTAAATTACTTATTGATGAAGATTCAGTATGGAAAAAGAAAGATCAATATGTAGTTATTGGAAAAGGTAAATTCAATTCATGGGCCAATATGGCAGAAGTTGGTTTGTCTAATGCAGGAACTGCTACAGAGCAAATTGCTGGCCTTGGAATTCCATCTCTTTCTCTACCGGGACCAGGACCACAATTCACAAAATCATTTGCAAAAAGGCAATCAAGATTATTGGGAGGTAGTGTTTTAGTTTGCAAGAATAAAAAAATTCTTTTAAAACGTTTAAGTTTACTTTTAAAAGGAAAAGTTGATAGGTTAGAACAAGCAAAAATTGGAAAAAAAAGAATGGGGGAATCCGGAGCAAGTAGGAAAATCGTAGATGCCATAAACCTTTATTTGTTATCTTAGTAAATGGCACTAGCTTATTAATTATTAATTCTTTTATGTATCCAATAAATGATCGGCAATATCTAAAAATTTGTGCAGAGATTGCAAAACTTATGAGTATAAGCTTATCTTCTGCTAAAAAGAAAGTAGAAATTCAAATTGCAAAAGAAGGCTCGAAAACTATTCAAGAAAAAATACAAGTTGCGCAAAATGTTTTAAAAATTTGTGAAAAAAATGATGGAGATAAATTAAGTTCTTCAAGAATACTTGATAAGCTTATGGAAACTCTTGATGGTGAAGATAATTTTTTAACTGAAGATTGATTCTTAATGTTCAAATATATTTGAGAATTTTAGTATGTCTAAATCAGCATGTACAGAAACTGTTTCGAAACATTTTTGAGCTAATTCATATCTATTCTCTCTTTCTAAGATAACTTTTAATTTATGCATAGCTTCAATTAGATATCTAACATCATTTGCTGCATAATCTAATTGATCTTTTGTTAAATCTTCGTTGCTACCCCAATCACTACTTTGCGAGCTTTTGTCCAGTTCTATACCTAATAATTCATTAATTAAATCCTTTAATCCGTGTTTATTTGTATAAGTTCTTGCCAACTTACTAGCAATTTTTGTACAAAAAATATTTTTTGTATTAATTTCAAGATTGCATTTTAGAGCTGCTACATCAAATCTTGCGTAGTGAAAAATTTTAGTAATTTTTTCATCTTCAAGAATTTTTTTTAAATGAGGCGCAGAAGATGTATTAAGTTCGATTTTTATACAAGATGTTCTTTTAAATTCATTGCATATTTGTACTAAACAGAGTCTATCTCTTCCATGAATTAAACCCATTGCTTCAGTATCAATAGCTAGGTAGGATGATTTTTTATAAAGATTGTATAAATCTACTGTTAAATCGCTATACAGAAGATCAATATTTTTATTTTCAATAGTCATTTTTAATAAGTATTTAAAGAAATTTAAAGTTAAGAATATTACTTAAGATTTTATTTAATTAAGAATTTTTGTCTAATAGGAATATTTTACAGAATAATTCTAAAAAATTATAATATGATGTAACTTTAATTTTTATTCTCAAGTTACTAGAAAAAAATTATTTAATGTCATATTCTTTAAATTCAACATTATTGCTGACGATTCTCTTGGCCATAGGATTATTTTTTTTTCTTAGAGCTTCCAGTAAAGATAGAACAACCATCGTTGAGATTTCATCTTCTCAGCAGCCAATTAAAGTTTTAAATGGTTTATGTGAATGGCTTAATTTGAGGGGATGGAAGCAAACAGGAGGAGATTTTGAACAAAGAATTTTAATATTCAAGGGTCAAGTTGTTTCTAGTAAATTTTTAGCAATTTTTTTAGGTTTTCTTGGCGGTTTTGGTTCATGTGCTTTGGGATTAGTAATTATTCAAATATATCCTGAATTGGGTTGGTGGCCTATTCTTTTGGGATTAATTGGTGGACCTTTGTCTGGAATTATTTATTTTAAAAAATCAGCAAGAGAGGAGAAATTTGAATTAAGGTTAATCAATGAAAATGATAATGATTCAACTTTTATGAGACTAAGAGCGCATAGGGATGAATTAATCTCTTTAGAAAATGAACTTGGAGAAAAACTTCAATTGAAAAGTGACGGTTCTTTATTTAAAACACCTATTTAAGGTAATTTAAAATTTTACTCGATAATTTTTAATTAAAAAATATTATTCTCCATACAGAATTTCTCTAACTTTTTATCATTGAACCAATCTTGTGGTTTTGTAAAAATTGATGTGAGAAATTTCTCTCGAGAACCCTTTTCAGCTTTATATCCATATTCCCATCTAGCTAAAGGCGGTAAGGACATTAATATAGATTCAGTCCTGCCATTTGTTTGTAGTCCAAAAATCGTTCCTCTATCCCAAACTAAATTGAATTCGACATATCTACCTCTTCGATATAGCTGGAATTCTCTTTCCTTCGATGAATATGCTTGAGAAGCTCTTTTTTCAATAATGGGTAAATATGAAGGAAGGAATGCCTGCCCACAGTTTTCCGCTAAAGAAAATAAATTTTCCCAATTTAAATTAGATCTGCCAATATTTTGTGAAGCTTTTGATGCCTCTCCATTTTGATTATTTCCTCTATAAATATTGCCTGAACCATCTTGATAATCATAAAAAATACCTCCTATGCCTCTAGATTCATTTCTATGCTTCAAGAAGAAATATTCATCACACCATGGTTTGAAAACTTTATGTAAATCTTGATCAACTTTCTCACACGCTTTTTTATGCTCGTTATGAAAATTCCTTACATCAGAAAGATAAGGATAAAAAGGGGTTAAGTCTGCACCTCCCCCAAACCACCAAACAGGACCAGCTTCGAAATATCGATAATTCAGATGAACTGTAGGAATATAGGGATTCTTAGGATGCAATACCATAGAAGTTCCCGTAGCAAACCATTCATGCCCTTTTGCTTCGGGCCTTTGAGAGACTATAGATTGAGGTAATTCTTTTCCCTTTACTTCAGAGAAATTTACTCCTGCTTGCTCAAAAATAGAACCATTTTTCAATACTCTTGATCTTCCACCGCCGCCTTCGTCTCTTAGCCAAGATTCTTCTGTAAATTTCCCTTTGCCATCCACATTTTCAAGACCTGAACAAATTTTGTCTTGTAGAGTTAATAAGAGATTTTTAGTTTTTTCTCTCGAGTTTTTAGGAGGTTCTTTCAACATGTAT
>CACJCK010000022.1 GCA_902591865.1 uncultured Prochlorococcus sp. | reverse complement strand
TCCTGTAGAACTTTTCTTCTAGTGTTGAGAAATTTATAAGATTTATATTTGATACTGATCCTGGATCAAATTTTCTTATATTTTCATCTGTCAAATCAATTCTTGTTGCAATATCAAAGGCTTCTGTGGTCACTGATTCTTCAGCTCCTTTTCCATCTATGTAAGAGATATAAGCTCTGATCTGCTTGCCTTCGTCTTCCGGTGTAAGAAAATAATTTGCCGCATTATTTAAGATTTCAAATGGTACATAATCTAAATCTGTTGACTCTTGCTGATTTCTTATCTCCCAGTTTTCTCCATCAGAAGAGATTTCCCATTGATATGTATATTCTGGTATGAATCCTTCATAATTATCTGCATCAATTACTCCAGATAGATCCACATCTACTATTTCTCCCGGGATAAATTCTCCTGTTAATAATGGAGTTCCTGTGGGCAAATAATTTTCATAAACTACTAACTTACTCAAGCTCTTCCTATCCATTGCATAAATTCCATCATCTGATGCTCTAATTTCAGATTCATAACCACGAGCTTGACCATCCGTGCCATTGTCAATATTAAATTCCCTAATTATGTAACCATTAATAGGATTAAGTTTAAATAAATTAAAATCTAGTTCTCTTCTTTTATTATCTACGGGCATAACTCTAGAGGCGCCTACATAAAGATGCCCATCATTGCCTATTTCGATATCATAACCCTGGTTTATTCCTAATGATGTTGTCCACTCTAACTCTCCATTAGGATATAGTTTACTAACAAATCCGTTATAAGGTTTATTTTCTGGAAATGAAGGGTTATGCAAATAATTATTTCCATCCAAGTCCCCATGGGTCATTCCAGTTATATAAATGGAATTATCATCACCAATTGTTATTCCATGACCATAGTCACTGTTATATGAGGTGATTTCACTTACTTCAGAACCTATTAGATTGGTCCAAATTTTGTCACCACCGCTATCATATTTTGAGACAAAAACATCATAGTTATACCAAGTATCTGTGCCATTTATTTCTTGATCATCTAAATCTCCATTTACGATACCTATCGTATATATAGAATTATCTTTACCAAAAGCAATATCGTAAGTGTGAAAACCTGGATAACTTTCGTAAGAGTTATTAAATATTTTTTTATCAAGATCAAAATTCTTTTCCCACTCAATCTCTCCCTCTGAACTGGTTTTGTTTAAGTGGTATGAACTGGCGGAATGACCACTGGTAATTATTGAATCGTTTTCATCTATTTCGATTTTATTTGAATTTTTATTAGATTTTGTCCATAAATTATTTCCTTCATCGTCAAATTTATAGATTACATCACTTCCTATTGTATATATTGAGTTATCTGACCCCAGCTCGAAACCTGCATATTTGTTTCCACTAATATTTGATATTTCATATAGTATTTCTCCGTCATTATTTAAAACTTCAATTCCTCCATTTGTTAAAAGGTAAATATTTCCCTCTTCTGAAATATCAAAATCATAAAAATCTTCCCAAGAGCTTGTAGATTCATCAGTTTTTGTCCATAAGATTCTTTGAGATTGAATTGTAGGTGTTTTTGGTTCTGAATATTCTGGCATTGGAATAAATAGATAACTGAGTTAAACAAAGATTTAATGGTATAAATAATCCTACTTGAAGACTTTTATTATTTGAAAGTGCAAGCTTTACAAAATGATTAATCTTTAGTTATTTGAAATTCAAAATATCTGCAAAAATACTTAATAATCCTCCTCAATTCATTAATGGTTTATTTCCTTATCTTTTAATGATTTCTCATATACATACTTTTTTGATGAGTGTGAGTTGGAGTTTTTCTTTGGGGTTTATTTTGAGTGTTGTTTGTAACTCCAATTTTTAAAGAGGTAATGCTTTTTCTTAAGTTGGTTTTGAATTGATTGACTCTCATAGGATTGTTAAAGGTATATCATTACCTCAGACATTTTTGTCATTTTTTATAAACCGACTAATTTATTTAATAGGGTTTGGATGCGGGCTTTGAATATTGGTTTATAAAGACTGTAAATCAAAGCTAATGATCAAATCATCAAAGTCATCATTGTTCTTATCGTCTTTAATTCCAATTGTTCCATCACCATTACTCTTAAGGAATTGTTCTCCATCTACATTTGCTTCATCAAAGGCAAAATAAACTTCCCCTGTTAACTTATCCTCTAAAAATGGTGCAAACATATCCTTACCTTCTTCCCATTCATAAAAATCGGTCATGGATCTCAGTCTTGTGCCATCTTCATTGATGGTGGAAATATCACCAAAGATATTATCTATATTATTTCTTATATCCATTGCAGCATCTTCATAACCTGCAGATCCCGGAGTGATAAGTTCTCCAGTAACTGGATCTTTTACTGCTCCATCCAAATTCTCAATTATGTAAAGTCCAAATTGAATATCTTTATCGCTCTTATTTAAGAATGAGAGATCTAATTTAACTTGATCAAAATCTAGATTTCTAAGATCAAATACCGGTTCTGTTTCTGAGCCAGCGACAATAGAGTCATTGATCTTGGAGCGGATTTCTTTTTTCATCTTCCTGCCTAAAAGTCCCGTTTCTTCAAGCTTTAATAAAGTATTTACATCTATATCAGTAAAGTCATCACTATCTAGATTGCGGTAAATTCCTTTTGCCGTTTTTGAGGCATTTATCTCATCCCAGTCCATAACATCTATGGAAAAATCGTCAGATCTTTTTGCTTCTTTTATCTGTACTCTTGACCAGTCAATATCATCCTTAAGCTGATCACTAATAGCTGCATAATCGACATCATCCCAGTCAACTGTTCTATAAATACTTTTCGCATATTTAGATTCATTAACTTCATCCCAGTCAACGGCATCTATGGAGAAGGAATCAGCTCTTTTGGCTTCTTTGAGCTGTACTTTTGACCAGTCAAGATCTTCATATAAATCTTGACCCATCCCTGCATAAACGACATCATCCCAGTCAAGTTCTTCTTCTTTGAGATGGCTACCCATATTTGCATAGTCAACATCGTCCCAGTCAACTGTTCTATAAATACTCTTTGCAGCTCTTGATTGGTTAACTTTATCCCAGTCAACCGCTTCAATAGTAAAGTTATCTGACTTAACTGCCTTTCTAAAGACAACCTTGTCCCAAGCAATGTCATCTCTGGTAAGAATATTTATTTGTTCATAATTGACTTCCTCCCAATCAAATTTTCTGTATAACTTTTCATCAAGAGTTGTAAAATTAATAAGGTTGATATTATCTACAGAACCGGGATCAAATCTTCTTATATTTTCATCGGTCAAATCAATTCTCGTGGCGATATCAAAGATATCTGTGGTTACTGACTCTTCCTTTCCTTTTCCATCGACATAGGAAATATGAGCTCTTATCTGCTTGCCTTCATCTTCCGGTGTAAGGAAATAACTTGCGGGATTATTTGAAATTCCAGTTGGCAGCCAATCTAAAAAGAAACCGCCATATGTTGTTGCACCTTGCTGATTTCTTATCTCCCAGTTTTCTCCATCAGCAGAGACTTCCCATTGATATGAATATTCAGGAATAAATCCTTCATGATTATCAGGATCACTGACTCCAGAGAGATCAACATTTATTATTTCTCCGGGAATGAAATCTCCTATTAATAATGGGGTTCCAATAGGATCTTGATTGAGTAAAGGTATTTTTATTTCTGCGATGCCGTAATGATATTCGTTAATCCATCCACCTTTATTGTCAATATCACCCCACTGACCAGGATCTGTATTGTAATTATCATGTATCCAAAAAAGTGCGTAGTTCTCACTTGATTTGTACGTACTTGTTCCATCAGGTTCACCTGAGCGCCAATTTGTATATGTCGGATCTTGTCCAGATTGCCAATTCCATATACCTTCTTCTTCTTTATCACTGAAACCAATAAGTAAATGTGGAACTTTGTCACTTAGCTTTCCTTCCCCATAATATTGATCAACCAACCATTGATTCTCCTCCGCATCATTAATAGTTACTAGATGACCACCTAATTTATTTGCATTAGCTTCTGCTTCTTCCCATGTTGGTCCTTCTACAATTACGTATGCAGAATCTCCTCGGCGGATAAATGGGGTTTCAGCGATTCCTGCAATAGGTTGTCCATGATTTCTATAAAATGATGCACTATTATCCATAAGAATAACGTTTCCTCTATTTTCGTAGGGGGTATATCTTGAATCACTTCCCTTCTCTTCCCATTTTGAATCATTACCTATTAATCCATAATCCCATCCATTAAAATGGCCTTGTTGTGAAAACCAATTCTGAGCAATTATAAGGTCAGTTACATTTTCCCAATCTGTTTCTTCTTTACTTGCCCACTGATATTGACCTTCTACATCTTTATCGTTTAAGCCTATGTAACTAAGAGTATTTTCACTATATCCATTAAATAAATAATTTTCGGAACTCCATACATTATTTGATCCCCAATTATATTCTTCTTTATCATTAATAGTTACTAAATGACCACCTAATTTATTTGCGTTAGCTTCTGCCTCAGTCCAGCTTGGTCCATCAACAATTGTATAAATACTATTCCCTCGTATAACTGGTTCAGGAATCTCTTTTGGTATCTTTATTTCTGCAATACCATAATGTGGATTTTCAGCTGCTTCGTCATTCCAATTCCCTGCCTGTTTTGCCCAATCTGCACTTTTTGTCCTCAATGTTATTTCTCCATAACTACCATTATTTGCAGGTTCTCCTTGCCCAAAATTTTCATACTCCCAAGTGGTGCCATCCACCCAAGAGAAATTTGTTCCATTACTCGTAAAGCCTATCCAATATGAATCTTTATAAAAATCAGTACCATAATTATCCAAATAAAAATAATCCTGACCTGACAAATTATCAACTAACCACTGATTCTCTTCTGCATCATTAATAGTTACTAGATGACCACCTAATTTATTTGCATTAGCTTCTGCTTCTTCCCATGTTGGTCCTTCTACAATTACATATGCAGAATCTCCTCTACGGATGAAGGGGGTTTCGGATAAACCTACTGTTATTTCGGGAGCATGTAATTCGCCATTATCTTTGTACCCACCATGAGCATCGTCCCATTGACTAGGATAATCATCCCAAAAATACGCAACATCTTGATCACCTTCTAAATTATCGGGTTGACTCACACCATTATGAATTGACCAATTTGTATATGAACTATCTATCCCACTAATCCACTCCCATTGACCTTCATTTTGAATGTCATTTAATCCTATCCAGGCATTAGGAGAATTTAGATCTCTAACAATGTTTTGAAAAAGCCAATTATTTTCTTCCGCATCATTGATAGTTACTAAGTGACCACTTAATTTATTTGCGTTAGCTTCTGCCTCAGTCCAGCTTGGTCCATCAACAATTGTATAAATACTATTCCCTCGTATAACTGGTTCAGGAATCTCTTTTGGTATTTTTATTTCTGCAATTCCTAATGGTGAATTGAGATGGGTTGGTGGATGATCATTCCATTGACCAGCTTTCGATTCATTTAGATCATTAACTTGGAATTCAACATAACTTGGTCCAATACTACTTCTATCTTCCGAATCACGATTAGGACCTGAGGTAGGTCTCCAATTTCTATAGCTAGAATTTTCACCACTACTCCATTCGTAAATATTATCTTCCTTAGCATCATTTAATCCAATCCAATATGTGTACCAGTTTGTTTGATGAGGAAAATTATCAACCAACCATTGATTCTCCTCTGCATCATTAATAGTTACTAAGTGACCACCTAATTTATTTGCATTAGCTTCTGCTTCTTCCCATGTTGGTCCTTCTACTATTACGTATGCAGAATCTCCTCTACGTATGAAGGGGGTTTCTGCTATCCCTACCTTTTGTGAATATCTTAGACCAATACGTTTTTCTGCTACTAAATTTTCCTGATCATCCCACTTCCAATCGGTAACATCTCTTAAGGCACCATAATCTTGATTACCATCATCATCATATAGTTCATCTTTGATAATGTAATCAACTGGTTCACCTGATGCCCATTCATATTCTCCCTCGTTTCTTTTATCATTTAATCCTATCCATATATCTGAAGTCTGTTCTTCTCCACCTCTAATGTAATACTTCTGCTCATTATCATAAAAATGTTCAAGTCCAGTAAAATAATTTCCAGCTAGTTGGACTATAAATTCGTTCTCCTCAACATCATTAATCGTGACTAAATGACCACCTAATTTATTTGCATTAGCTTCTGCCTCAGTCCAGCTTGGTCCATCGACAATTGTATAAATACTATTTTCACGGAGGTATATATTCTCGCCTAATTCCGAATCCCTTTCTTCAGAATCTTCTCCTTCATCGGCATAAGATGTTCCTCCATAATCTGTATAGTGAGGCATTGGAATAAAAGGTTAACTGATTTAAACCAAGTAAGAACGGTTTAATAAAAATATTACTTGAAAACTTTTATTCTTGAATAGAGCAAAATATACAAAATGATTAAACTTTAATTATTTGAAATTTAAAATATCCAAAAATAATTATTAATTCGCCTTAATTCATTAATATTTTATTTTCTTATCTTTAATTGATTTCTCATATACATACTTTTTTGATGAGTGTGCGTTGGAGTTTTTCTTTGGGATTAATTTGAGGAATCCTTATTACTCAATATTTTTTATGTTTATACATGTCATAAATAGGTCTTCTTTCATCTTAACAACCCATAAAAAATAGGTCTTTATTTTCAACTGAGGATTATTAGCAGTTGAAAGATAGGTAAGACCTTGAAACCTAACAGAAGTTTGGAACGGGTTCTGTATATTTAAGAAATAGAACGAATTACTTAAAGCGAAGGTATCAATCCCTACATATTTAGCATTAGGTCCTTTCTTGATTTTGCCCTGCGGGGGTATTCGGACCCCAAATTTCCTCTAGCGTCAGGGGATCTTAATTTAGACAGCAAGTCTGGTATTATACCGTCAAAACCTTGTTATTTCAATCATTTTCATGTTAGCCACGTTTACAGAGACATCTAAACTCTTGGAGGTTAATAGTTCAACTTTGTACAATTTAAAAGCACAAAACCTCCTCAATAAATACTTATATGTAATTGATGGAGTTAATTATTTAGAGTTAGACCAGATAGGTAAAAAACAAAAGTTAAGTAGTTATTTAAATACAATTATCGAATGGAAAGGCAAGCAACCCTGTAAGGATTTTGATGCTAAAAAATGGCTATATGAACAGGGGGAAAACTTAATCGGTGCCAGTAGTAAGCGTTTCATCTAAAAATTTTTACCAGCCCAAAATACTTCTCATTAAAGCATTATTTTGTTGTGTCTGTTGTCGCATCATATCTAATTGTAATTGCTTCTCAAAAGCTTTATCTTCAGGAGATTTATTATAAGAACCATTTTCTGTTCTCTCACTATTTAAAAATTCTCCAGTCCAACTAGAACCACTAGCCCAGGTATATGTCCCCTGTCCCGTTCTTTCCCCATCTAAGAAATCACCAACATACCTATCACCATTAGTCCAGTAAAGAGTTCCCACACCTGTCCTTTTACCATTCTTCCATTGTCCAATATATTGATCTCCACCTGCCCATGTCATAATTCCTCTTCCATGTCTTAAATCATCTTTATATCCCCCAACATAGCTCCACCCATCAATGCTCTTGAAAGCTCCTTCTCCATGAGACTTACCATCTTTAATCCCTCCTTCATAAATACTTCCATCAGAAAAAGTCATTTTTCCATATTCATCTCCTTTACCATTTTTCCATTGACCTTCATATTTAAAACCGTCAAAGCTTATATATATTCCAAATCCCTCCATTTTATTATCTTTAAATTTTCCTGTATATTTATTTCCATTTGTCCAAGTGAATATTCCTTGACCATTTGCTTGCTTATCTGAAATTTCACCTACATATAAGCCATCAGAATATTTAATTTCCCCTAAACAGTTATCTTTGCGAAAAAAATTACATTTAGGAGAACTTGTTTTCTTAGTGTTTAACTCTACGCAACCTTTGTAGTCAGCTGCCTTCATACACATTTCATTAACTGCAGGATCTACATTTGCATTAACAGCAGTAGGTAAAGCGATAGCTGCTAGTAGTGGGAGTAGTAAGCGTTTCATTTAATTAAAGGCTTAATTGCAGGGAACATCATTATTTTTTCACTGAAGGATTTTATTTTAATATCATCAGAGGAATTGATTGAACATATTAATTTTCCACTTGGAGAAAGTTCTTCACTTTCGTATTCATATATATTTGTGCCGTTAATAGATTTGCCATCAATAAATAACTCATAATAAGAATCAATTTTTTCTTTTCCTTTAATTAGGTAAGTTGCTTCTGTATCTTCTATAAAGCCAGTAAAATTGTCAGGAACTTTTATATTAAATTTGAAATTACCTGAAACTGTGCAACCTCCATAACTATGTTTTTCTGTTTCAAAATTACTTACACCAAGTAAAGTATCATCTATAAGTTTTATCTCGTAGTTATTATTTTTCTCTAATTCTTCTTTTAAAGAAGCTGTAATTTCAGATTTTAATTCAGTTTTTAATTCCTCTTTTAACTCGTTTTTATCTACAGCGGAACAACTAGTGAGTAAAATCAACGCGAAAGGTAATAAAACAATATTTCTCAAAAAAAAAGAGCTAATTGCCCCTTATTTTAGATCGACAACTAAATAATTCTTTATTAGATATAAGTTATCACTCAAATATGTTACTTAATTTATGGTATCTACCGATACAGTATGAGAAGATTTAGTCACTGAGAGAATTATTGTGATAGTTCAAAGAGTTAAGTAGTTTAGTGCAACGGTCATTTTATTTGCAATGGTTTTTCATGTCTTAGGGTTAACGCCTTGGAATAGCATTCTTCAAATGATAGGTGCTTCAGGATGGGTATATGCTGGTTTGAAAACAGGCGAGAAAGCGATTGTTCTGAACTTTTTACCTCAATTTCTAATAATTATTCCTGGTCTTTTTTTCCTTTACTTTACAAGATAATTGTTACTTATAACTTCCTTAAGGTTTGGTAGTTAAATCGAGAGTAGCTAATAGTGGGATTAAAATCTCTCCACAAAAAAGGAGCTAATTGCCCCTTATTGTAGATCGACTGTCAATCGTATTAAATATAGCGGTGCAAGTAGTAAGCGTTTCATTTTTATCTAAAGTAAATCAACAAACCAATCAAAACCAATCCTCTCACAAAACTGATAAGAAGCTTCTTGACCATGTAAGGGAGGATTAATTCCTAATTCTTTATAAATCTTTTTTAGGTAAACATTTGTCTTTGCTACTGCTTTAGTCAATTCCTCCTCTTTACCTTTTTTGTTTGCCAGTAAATTACCTTCATTCCAAGATGCGTTGTAATCTCTGCACAAATTGAACAAATAAGCCTTTCTTGAAATAGGAATTAATTGTACAGCCATTATTGATGTGCTTAGAGCAATAACAAATAAGAAAGCTTTTGTAATTGAATTATTCATTTAAAATTTAAATCGCTTCTTAACTATTGATTTCGGAAAGCCTTGATTAACCTTATTCTTCTTAACATTTTGGTATTCAAATCCTAAATATTGCCTGGTCTCTTCCTCATATGAAAAAAATCTTGTAGACCATTTACGCTTTCCAAATTTATTTTCCCATTCAAAAAGGAATCCACCAATCCCCCAATTTTGGCACGCCGAGTTAGCTTCAGATAGAGAACCATATTTACCAATAGAACAACTAGCCAAAAAAATTGGAAATAAAAAAATTAATATTTTCATCCCAAAAAAAGGGTTTTATCCCTCTATATTAGGTTGACTGTCAATTATTAACTCACGCAAAGTTCACGCAAAATAAATCTTTGAAATAATTAACCTGTGAATCCCATTTTCTGTTCTGCTGCCATTAATGAGCCAACAAGCTTGTGCTCAGCAACTTTCTCGTCGTCAGTCATAACTGGCTTGATATCAAAATCTATATCAAACTTAACTTTCCAAGGAGCAAAATGTTCTGTCATTTTTATGCCTGCTAAAGCTTGGACAATAATATAAACATTATTTGAGTAAGAGGCATGATACCTTCCCAAAACTTTGAATCCTTCAAACTCATCATTCAAAGTTCCATCTTCAATTACCTTTAAAAAAAGATCGTAAGCTGCACCCATAAGAGCAACATTTTTAAAAGTTGCAGTTACCAAATAAGTATTCATTTGATTAATAAATCTATAATTATTTTCTAGGTTACAGCATTTAAAAAGGATTTTGAGCCAAACATTGGCTATATGAACAAGGCAAACTTAATCGGTGCAAGTAGTAAGGGTTTTCTATAAAGGGATTCTTCCACATTCTTTATTCATTTCTTCTCTAGTAGCCATAATATTTTGTTGTTGTTTTAGGCAATAAAAGAAAAGATCTAACCGACTTCCATCAGGTTTATACTTTTTAGTATTTGAATATTTAAAGCGTTCTTTAATCCTTTCTATTTCTTCTGTTCGTTTTAGGGCAAATTCGAAAATTTATATTTTGCAACCAAATCATATTCTTCTTTTGTTACTTCATTTCTTATCCAATAAGAATGTTTTCATTTAAAAAGTCTCTGCATTGTCGTTCTTGTCCATACTCATTTTTTAGGTCTTATACAAATATCTAGACGTTCTCTAGAAAGTTCTTTTGCTGATTCTATAAAACTCATTGAAGTTGTTTTTTCTCTATGTTCGGCTGGTACTTTATAGCAATAAACAAAATCACGATTATTTCCTGGCTTATCAGCGTTATTGCATAAACTGATAAATTTTTCTATTTTTTTCTTTTCTCTTTCATTAACTCTTCCACCAAATTTTTCTTTATTAGAAGCATTTTCTTGTTGTTTTAATTTGCTTCTATTTGCAAAAGCACTATCTGGAATCAATAAACCTAATAAAAGCGGTGCAAGTAGTAAGCGTTTCACAAAAAAATAGCTAATGATAATAGATTTTTAATTAAGATATAAAAAAAAGTTTAGGGAGTATTAAATGTCTATCATTACCGACAATACAGTGTTAGTTCATATTTACAGCGGTTTAGAATCCAAAAATAAAGTAACTTTAGGTTTATTGGTTGCCCTTACTGCGGAAAAAAACGATCATAAAGTAACTCTTTTTCTAGCAGGAGACGGAGTACAAATATTAGATTGCAAAAAAGCTGGTGAAATAGTTGGTCAAGGTACTGGAGATTTATACGAACATCTTCAAAATTTGAAAAAATCAAAAGTTACTATATATGTTTCAGGTATGTCTGCTAAATCTAGGGGTTACGATGAGAAGCTTCTAGATGGATATTCAGCAGAGTTTGTGATGCCGGATGTTCTAGTTGAAGAATCAATTAAAGCGGATAGCGTACTTTGCTATTAAAAAAGGTGCTAACTGCTCCCTAATTTAGATCTACTGTCAATCTTAAATTAAATCCTGCTATAACCCAGCTTTGTTTTGAAGACCTTAAAAGGGAGCCCACTTCCGTTCATCGCTTCAATAACTTTATCTCCAACAGTTCCATAAAATTCAATAGCTACATCTCCGTCAATTAGTCCAGCATGAGCTTCAAGATAATCGCCGACAGGTGGATTAACTAAATGAGCAAGAAATGCATCATCATTTTTGAAAAATTCTGACCATACAAAACTAAGTGGATCTTCAGGATCTTGGTCAAATGTATGATGGAGCATCCCAGGCTCTGATGCTTCGACAGCCTTATCTGTTTTATCCGCAAGGGCTAGATATTCGGTAACTTTATCTTCTTGTACTTTCAATCTAGCAATGAGCATAAATGGTGTATCTGATCCAAAATTTGTCATTAATAAAAATAGTTATTACTTATTTTAGTTATTTTTCAATAAATATGGAGCTAATTGCCCCTTATTTTAGATCGACTGTCAATCTTATTCTATGAGTAGACTTTTGCAACTATTGGACCAGCTTCTTCATCAGTAAAGACAGGTGTAGTTTCCCAATCTAGAAACTCACCCCATTCAGCAGCATGTTGATATATTGCTTTTGGATCATCAGTCTTTAAAACTATCCAACCCTCCAAAGAACCGGGTGCGTGATATCTTCCAATCATCTCAACTCCAGGATAATCTCCCCCACCACCAAGAAATTTTTCTGCACCTTTTTGATGATATCCGGTCTTAAATGACCAATGCTGAACATAAAGCATTTTATTTTTTAATTTTTATTGGCTCTCTATTACTAGCAAAAAAAATAATTCCTGAGAATAAATATTGTTAATTGACCCTTATTTTAGATCGACTGTCAATTATTAAAAATACCTCCTACAAGGTCTTCTAAAAAATTGTCAGTTTTACTGAAATTTGCTTTTATGAGTGTATAGTTATTTTTATTATGCAAATCTCATTTTTTTGCAAAAGTAGTTTTGTTTTTAACTCTTTATTGTATTTCTGATTTATCAATTAAAAATAATATTTTGAGAAAAGTAATGAATAGAGCTAATAGAGCTAAAGAAATTTAAGCTTCCCAATTAATGGAATTTTTAACTAATTTTAGGAATAATCAACCTACTACAGTTATAGGAATAGGTATAGCAATATTTGTAGTATTAGGAATTTATATATCTTTACTCCAGACATATCAATAAATTAGTTAATTAATTTTTTAATTTTTTCTAGATTCCATTTATCAAATATTAATTTTATTTCTCTTTCGTAGTATCTTACTTTCTTTGCAAAAGGTTGTTGTTGAATAATTATCCCAAAGGGAAATTTAAAAAAAGAAGAGACATAAACAATATAAAACTCGACAAATGAAGGTTTTGGTGGAAGAGGTAAATTTTTTATATATGCCCATTCAATGCAAGGTTTTAGTTGCTTATCACTAGCGATAATATTTTTTTTTACAATTCCACCAAGAGAATAGATAAATGCATATAAAAATCGGTAACGGAAGAAGTCGCAACATTAAAAAGGTATTTCTTCAAGAGTTATTAGTTTAGGATAACCAAGCCTCAATTTTCCTGAGGCGCAAGAAGTAACCGTTTCATTTATTCCCAAGTTTTCATATCAGTAGTTCCTTGTGATCTTTGCATCCAGGCATATTTCCATAGTCCGTTTTCATTTTTAAAAATGCAAGTGTAAGTTGAAAGATCTTTATTTTGATTTCCTTTATAACTAAAGATTTCATTCAAAGTGAAAACCGCATATGCTATCTCACCGTATATTTCAATTTTGTGGGTTTTAATTAGTTCTGAGGATTCTGCAACTAAGTCTTTACTATCAAACATTCCAACTAATCCCTTCGCAGAGATTGGATTTCCACTTGGCCTTACAGCCAAAAAATCATCAGTTGCATTCGGTATTAGAAAAGAAGAATCTTCGCTGATTGCATAACCATTAATTAAATTTTCTATGGCTTGAGTACTTGACATTAAAAAAGGGGCTAATTGCCACTTATTTTAGATCGCCTGTCAATATTTATAGTTTCTAGTTCTGTTTGCTGAAATTGTATATATACCACCTTTTTCTCCGAGATATAACATTTGTCCTTTATACATTTACGCTCCAAATGTTCCAAGTCTTTCCCAATGTAATTTAATTGCCTCATCACTTCTTATAAGAATATTTTCCTTGTAATCAAGTTTGCATTTTTCTAAGTGTTCTTTATCCGATTTTTCCTCTTTCATTTTTTCTTCTTCTCGCTCTTTTTATATTCTGGGGTTTTGAGTCTTTTTTCAAATTCTTTTGCTTTTTCTTCTTCTTCTATCCAACTATTCCAAGTAGCCTCTCCTTGATCAGATTCTTTTTCTTTCTATGCAAATTTTTAATTTTAAGAAACAAATTTAAAGTAATAATTTGCTATCTCCAAAGTCGACAAAATTCTTTATTAAATATAAAAATGAAATAATTAGAGAGAAAGTTAATATGATTTTTTGATTATTTATAAGCATTCTTCTCTTACTATTAATTAAAATCGCAAAAGCTACATAAAAGTATGGCTGTCCAAATACATATCTACCTAATGCATAAAGGAATTGTTCTTGAGTAAAAAAACATATCAAACTGTGAGAAATAGAAAATAAAATACAGTACAAAAAAAGAAATTCATTTTCTTGAAAGTACAAATCATCAGCTTGACTTAGATTTACTAAAAAGCTTTTCGAACGGATTAGCTTCCTATCTGACTTTTTTAAAATCGAAATCAACAACCCTAAGGGTGGATAAATTAGAGTTATAGGAAAATTTTTATATATCAATAATGATAATTTTTCAAATTTAATCCTCAATACCGAGAAATCTACCAAATAGCTTGCGAATATTAAAAAAGGATAATAGAGACCCCAAAGGTCAATAACAGGAGATCTTGAATTCAACAGAAATAAAGGTCTAAAACCCAAAGATTTATCCCATTCTTTCTGATAGGAGAATGGAGCAAGAAATCCTTCACCTGAGACAGAACAAAATATTCCAATAAGCAAATATCCGAATAAACAACCAATTATCATGCATATTGAAACTTTAATAACTTTTTGAAAATCTAATTTATTATTATTTGAAGAACTATTGTTTAGTTTAATTAATATTAACGATCCAAATGATGAGAAAATTGTCTGTACCATTGTTGGTCTTGTCAAAGATAATAATGCGTAGACAATAAACAGAGATAAATAGTTGCTGAATTTAAAAGAATCATCATTGTGAAATTTAATAACTAGAAATATAGCGATCCAACTCAATAATGAGAAAATAGCTTCTGTGTATCCAACGAAGAAAAAAACCGTCATTGGACTTAGCACATATATATATGAGACTATTTTGGATAATTTTTTATTAACAGATAATTTAGTTATCGTATTTATCCCGATAAATAAAGAAATCAAACCAAAAGTAATTGATAATGTTATTGCAGTTAAGTGAAGGTTGATATATTTCAAATGTGAAAAACTTTTTATTAAAAATGGCCATAATGGATAAAAAGCAGAACATCTTAAATTTTCAGCCAGACTAAGATAGTGATCAAGGTCGTTATACTTATTTGAAATATGAATACCTGCCAATCTTTCTAGAATTTCAGAATTAATTAAAACTGAAGAAGGAATAACTAATATGAATAAAAATAATATTGGGGAATACTTAGAAAAATAAATTTTTCTTAAACACAAATTCATATTATTTTTTCCTCAACAATATATGTAGGACTTTTCTTTGCCTCTAAATATACTTCCAATGTTATTCTCCTAGCATTCCAATAAGAACCATTTGTAGACCACTTCTTAAAAGGTTAATAATTGATAAAAAGCCCATCCAGCAATTCATTGAGCAGTAAATATTCTGACAAAACTACATAAATAATAGCTACGATTGTGATTAAAGAGAACAAAAAGACCAAGAATGATGACACCTTAAGAGAATTATTTGAGAAAGAAATAATCCCTGTTTTAGCAAGTCAAACATTCCCTAATATTAGATCGACTGTCAATCAAATAAAAACTAAATAAAATCTTTCTAAATACATTGATTGCCGACAAATAATGCTTAATTGAAAGGGATAGTATTCTTTGTTGGAGATATAAAAAGCACTTCAAAAACAATTCCAGTCAAAGCAATAGGCAATACCCAAATACCAATAAATCTATGATCAAAAAATCTTAAATGATCTTCACCCCTGAAAACACTTCGTAAAGAAGTAAATATGGTTTCTGGTTGCTTATAAGATGGCCCATTTACAGAAGGAGAATATGGCTTAACAAAGGCTGAAGAAGCAGAAAACTTTGCCATTTTTCTTAAAATATAAATAGGCAAAACCCATATCGCAACGAATCTTCCACCAAGCCACTGTCTCGCATTAGGAAGAGCATACTCTTTGATAGATTTATTATCTGGCATTCCAGATTCCAAGTTCTTATAAATTTTTTCTAATGTAGATTCATTGCTTGATTTATTGATCATTTGATTTTCAGAAAAAATTACTTTAAAAGATGGAATAAATAAAAATATTCCTAACTACTAAAATAACTAAAACGTAGTTAGGAATATTTTCGTTGGCTAGGTTCATAAAGACGGAATCTATACCGTTGCAGATTCGCCAAATATCTACATATTCTTTATAAAGAAAAAACTCTTTTTTAAAAAGTAAATAATATACATAAGAAGGAATAATATTTAATAATTAAGAGTTTTGATTAAGAATTTCATTTAATATTCATGACTATTAAAAAATATTTAAACCTCATTTTCTAAGATTGCGAAAAAGAAAATGAGGTCAAAGGGAGGTTCTCATTACGAACCGCTTTATCAAAGCTAGCGGTTAGTAGAATGCCCTAATATCTACTTATATATTTATATAATGAGTTTTAAAATACAGGAAGATTAATTTTATACAAGTAGGTATTTAATATTTTATGTGATTATTGCTTAGGAAAAACTAATTAATGTGCTTACTATAGTTATTGAAAGATAAAAAAATGCATAAAGAGAAACTGCAAGAAACAAATACTGCTCTATTGGAATCATGAGAATTTATTAATTAAAAGGGTAAGTAAATTTGATTAATTTTTTGTTAAAAAGATATTCTCTAAAATATAACTTTTTTCTATTGATTCATTTTTAAGAGAAATATTTTTTGGCAAATTATTATTCGTAGAATTAAAAGCACCCCATTTTTTTAGCCAAAATAAGGTATAAAAAAATGCGATTAAAAATGGTGCCCCAACAATTAAAAATCTAATGTCCATCGTAATTTCCTATTAATAAGTTTTAAACTGCATTGCCAATATTGCTCCAAGGAAGAAAACGGTTGGAATCCCTAGTGCATTGACTGCTGCGGTTCTTACAGTAAATACTGGATAACCTTCTGCTGGTCTACCAGTATCAGGAATTAATGCTGAATCTTCCCATACTTGATAATTTTTAAAAGGAGCTAATCCCTTCTTTGGTAATCCTAATGGTGTTAATCTAAATACATCCCACCTTCCCAACCAAAAGACTGTAAATATCCATGAGAATATTATTGGAGTAATAACAAGTAAAATCCTGAAATCCATTTCTAAAAAGTAATAAATAAATGTGACTATTATTTTGTCTTTTTTAGTTAAATAAATGATTCGATCATTAACTTATATTTAAAGAAAAACTGCTAATAACATTATCTCTAATCATTAGTAACATCATGAAATGATTAATTGATTTAATTAAAGTATATTTTTTTGATTGCGATATTTAGATATTTTTTTTGATGTAGATTTTAGTTAATTAAAAAACAAATATGGAAACCTTTAGATTCTTACTTTTTGGTTTTGCAGGAGTTAGTGTAGTTTTTTGGGTGGCAATAATAGCTTTGACGAGTCATCATATAGAGAAAACTTTGAAAATAGAATTTCTAGACTAGAGAATTATGTAGATAATCATATGGAGATGAATGCATCTCAAAATTTATCTAAAAAATATTGTAAAGACTTTGGAAACTTACTTTCCAACTACTTCATTAGTATCGCTAGAAACAAATTATTAAGTAGAGAAGAATTATGGGAAGAATTATTAACCAAAAAAAGTTTAAAACATGTTCATCAAGATAAAATTACATTGTTTCAGGATATTTTAAGAAGAGAACATATTTATTCCCCTTCAGAATTGACAGACTCAATCACTTATGGTGATGGTGAATACCCATTTACTTTAATAGCTCTTGAAAAGTCAAATAAAGAAATCAATTTAAATTTGAGAAGAGCATTTAAAAAGTGCTACATCCATGAAGACAAGAAAGATGAATGTAAGTGACATCAATTTAATTTATAACAATTCATTAGGTTCTATATCTAGTGTAGGAATAGGGTAATTTCGAGCGGCAAAATCTTCCTAGGCACGACCCCCACCGTTTAGTTTTTAAAATTATAGGAAAGGATCTTAGTAGTATTGAAAGTATCATCACCCCAAGGCTTCTGTTGAGCAATATAAAGAATATCCCAATTTCTTGTTATGCCTTCAAAACAACGGTTTTGAGCATAATTAAGATATGAAAGTGGTGGAGTTATCTTCTCAAAGATTTCACCATCTGAGCTCACATGGTAAATTGCAGGAGGATGTTCATCTAACTTTTTCTTGATTCCTTCGGTAGAAATGTAGAATCCACCATTACCATCATTAGTAATACCCTCTTGATCCATAAATAATGCAGTCTTACCATCTAGGTTCAGTTACTTGCCAACCTGCAGTAATTAATTGTTGATACTCCTTCCTAGCTTCATCTATTTTTATCTCTTTTCTTGTTTTCATAAGAGGTGGAGCTTCTCCACTTGATCCAACAACTATTCCGCTATCAATAAACATATACTCAAAAAACTTATCCTTATTATTCTTATTTTTTATAAACCGTCTTACCTCAGTCCAGTTAGGACAAATTAACCATGCCTCTTCAGTTACCTTTCTAGAGTCTCTATCCATTAAAAAATACTACTGATATTTATTGAGTAGTCGATTATAAATTACCAATAATAATATTACTCCACCTATACCAAGAGCTGCATGGTATGGATCGTTATGATTCTGCCAAAGCTCCTTTAAAAATTCCATAAAAAATTATTCCCTATTATCTAAAGAGTAATTATTCCCTACCATTTTGGAATGAGCAAAACTTCCCTCCATAAAAAAGTGGAGCAAATCTTGATTAAATATCTAAAAACTCCAAAAGGTTCTCCTTCTAGGCTTTACATTGCTTCTTTTATCTTCTTCGATTCAGATTTATTCTCCCTATCAATAAACTCAACTTTGGAAGATAGAGAACCTTGTTTGGCAAGCTAAAACTAAGGAGTATCTCACCCTATTAATGTAAAAAGATAATAGCCCAAACACTAAATATTAAGCTGTTTCAATAATTTTTCCTGCAACATTTAAACCTGATAATAATGCTCCATGAGTAGTTGCTGAGTAATCAAAAACTGTGTGTTCTCCACAAAAAAATAATTTATTATTAACAGGCTTTGATATGTTTTCATAATCTTTTGGCTTAGCGCCTGGCTTGGTGAAGGAATATGCGCCTAAAAAATTTTGATCGTTAGACCAATTTGTAGAAATTGATTTATTTGGCTCTGAAATATCCTTGCCCCAAACATTTCTTAAAACGCTTAAAGAATCTGTTTTTTTCTCTCTGTCGGATAAATTATCAGCAATTAAAGCATAATCTCCAACAGAGAGGCCTAATAAAATATTTTGTTTAGAAAATGTTCTGTAATTTAACCAATAATTCCATCTACCTTTTTCTTTTGTATTAATACCAAAATATTGTATTTTAGTATCCCAAAAAGGTTCATCAAATCTATGTGCAATTTTAGTAACTGAACCGAATCCAATTTTCACCATACTTTCTTTAAATTTGCTAGGTAGTTCTGGTATGAACTTAATTCTTTTGGCTTTTAAAACTCCTAATGGAACACTACAAATAACAAAATCGCAATTATAAGTTTCTTTATCTGTTTGGATTTCTATAACTTTCCCTAAATTAGTATTTATGCTAGTAACTTTAGTTTTTAAAACAATATCTAAATTTTTAGCAATATTATTAATTAGAGTTGAGTAGCCATTTTTAATAATGACATCTGCTCCAGGAAATGCTTTATCATCATCATGATAAACAGCTGAAACTTTTTCTATTGAAGTTCCTTTATCAAATTCAGTATATGCGGAAAGTGCCCATAAAACCCCTGGATATTTCAATGCTTTTGGATTTACATCTTCAATAGCTTTCCTAAGATTTCTCTCATCATCGAATTCTAATTTTTTATCAACATTTAATAGTGTTTTTTCCCATATATTTAAAACTTCTTCCCACCTCTCATCATCCCATTCATTCCCATCTTCATCAAAAGTGGTTACATTTTCATCGTTTGTGACGAAATATTTGCATCCTAATTTATCGGCTAATTTTTTGGTCGGATTATTGGAAGAAGGGCCATGAATCCATCCTGCGCCAACTTCAAAAGGTGCATCATTTCCAAAAGACCAATCTGTTTTAATCCTCCCTCCGATATAGTTATTTGCTTCAAGAACCTTAACCTTTGCTCCATGCTGGGTAAGTTTTTTTGCAGCAGATAAACCTGATATTCCAGCTCCAACTACAACTATTTTCTTGTTTTTTAGAATATTGTTATTTTTTGCATTTAGTTTGGAGGAAACCAAGCTAGATACAGTGGCATATAATGCAAACTTCAAAAGATCTCTTCGAGAATAAAAAGAATTGAATTTCATTTAGTTTTTCCCACGCATTAAGTAGTGCTTTCTGTTTAGAGATTAATACAATATACACTTTTAGCTTTTTTTCGATAAATCATGTAACTTCCAACAACCTATTTTACTTAAGGCACTCAGGTCGTAAAGGGATCTACAGGGGGGCTATGATCTATATGATCCTTGAAGATTATGCTATGACTTGTCTCAAACTCATTCCAGTATCTAGCTCTACTTCTTTCTATGGCAAGAATTTTAAGAAAATTTTATTTGAACAATCGAGTCCTTTGGGAGCACTATATCTTAGGTTATATACCTGTCGCCCTGTTCATTCGTACCAACGGATTAGAAATAAAGTCTGTCTCATTATGCAAAAGGGAACTAGGATAAAGCCAAACGACCGTCACTTACTCATTTAGTGCCTACTGCCACAGATAAAAAATAAGATTAAACTTCTACAAAAATAGTAAGAGTCAAATCAGAATAAGGGGTACTTAACGAAATCATTTTTTGATATTCCCCTGATTGACAAACAGTAACTGCATCTTCTTTTGATGGAAATTCAATCATTTCTGTAAAAGGTCCAAGAGTACTTTCCTTCTCAATTGTTGCCAAATCTATGGCAAAAAACTGTCCATTAACAGAAGGTGACCATTACTTCAAAGATTTGAGATAAGGCTGCATCCCTTCACCGTCTTTGATAGAACCTGTTGATAACCAATTACCTTTTGCCATTTTGAAAAATATGTTTTTAATAATAGTCAACTGAAGCAGTTTTTAATATATTTTTCTATCCCTAAGTTTTTCTGCTCTGTTTTTTATGTATACAACTTTTTTGTCATTGGTTGATTTTAAATTAACAAGTATTCCGTAAAACAAAAACGACAACAATAAACTATAAATTAAAAATTCCATTAATGATATTAGTTAAAACTTAAGAATAGGAAAATTAATTTAGAAATAAATTAAAATACGATTAAGATTTTTTAATTTGTAATTAATACTTAATCCTAATCAGCCAATAAGACATCGGTGCAAGTAGAAAGCGTTTCATTTATTCAACAAGCTCAATTGCAAATACAGTATCCTTACAATTATTTTTTTTATCCCATTCTTTACAAATTGGATCTTCCATAGTTGTTCCTAATTTCTCTAAATCAGTACAGTTCATTAATAAATGAGATTTATGATCATTGACTTTTACAAACTCATAATCAGTTACAAACTTCTTACACATATCTTCAAGAAATAATGTAGTGACATCATGTTTAAATTCTTCAAATGTACAGCTAAAAGTTGAAATAATGAGTGTGTTCATAAAAAGGATTGTTTATCTTTCTAAGTTTAGATCGACTGTCAATAGAATTACTTTTTTTTAAGTTCAGTTTCGTACACAGCACCATTGCAAACTGCTACTGCAATACTTTTTTTTGATCCTTTATCCCAATTTTTTAGTTCCATCTCATATTTATCAATCCATTGAAAAGTTTTTTTAAAGCATTGATTCCAATAAAATGCTTTTTTTGAAATAGGTATCAAGGAGATAAAAATGAGTACTATCGAAGTTGTAGATGTAATTAAACAGTATTTGATGACTTTTGGGCCTTTATTAGGTGACATAAAA
>CACJCK010000021.1 GCA_902591865.1 uncultured Prochlorococcus sp. | reverse complement strand
CAATATAAACATGTTGGCGAAGTTTTTAAAATTAAATTTTTACATTGAGGGCACTTTTTTTTTTCCATAATTTAATCTTACTGAATAAAATTGAAATCAGAAACAATAAATAAAATAAGTAACTTAAATTTTATTTATTATATTTTTAATAATTAAATATCATTGCAAAATAAAACTAGATTCTAACAATTAAAAAAAATTCAATATAATAGAAAACTTAGTATTTGGTTTGAAATGTTTGCTATTGCACTTGGAATGTCCCCTGTCGAAAAAATCACTGTTGCAATATCTGCTTCAATTTTTATAATCGCCTTTACATGGGTTTCGATTAAGGGAGATTTAAGAAAACTTGCTAATGAACTAATTGAAGATAATGAAAATAATCAGGATAATTAAAAAAATCTTTTAACCTACTTTGCATGCAAACTAGGATAATCAATAATATGCCTAATTTCTTTTAGAGAAGAACCATAGATTTTTTCACCATTTAAGTGAACACCAATCCATTTTTCCTTTTGATTAAAAAAATTACTTTTATTAGTATCCGTCCCGAGATAATCTTTATTATCCCAATTTAAAGTTATATCCCAACCTTTATAATTTTCTATCATTATGAAATAAAGAACATACTCAAATAATACCCAGAGAGACTTAGAACAAAAACAAAGGAAATAAGTATTTTTTTCGTTATTTTTATTTAATATTTATGTAGTACTGACTTTTATTTTAAGAGCAGCTTCATCTGCATTTTTTCTAGCCAAATTAATGTCAGAATTTGATGAGAGAACAACACCCATTCTTCTGCCTTTTCTGGAAACTGGTTTGCCAAATATGAGCACTTTAGTCTTTTCAAATTTTAATGCTTCATTAAGACCTTCATAAATAGGATTTAGATACTCTTGGTTAGAGAGTATAACTCTGGTTGCAGAGGGTTCTATTAAATCTATATGCGGTATTGGTAAATTTAAAAAAGCCCTTAAATGTAATTCAAATTCATTAATATTTTGACTAACTAATGTAACCATACCGGTGTCGTGTGGTCTTGGAGATAATTCTGAAAATATAACCTCACTTCCTTTTATAAAAAACTCTACTCCGTATAATCCAGCTCCATTAAGGTTATTTAATATTTTACTTGTCATTTTCTTAGCTTCAATAATTAAGGACTCCTTAATCTCTAAAGGTTGCCAACTACATTGATAGTCTCCATTAGATTGAAGATGTCCAATTGGTAAACAAAAAATATTTTCACCATTTTCTTTTCTTACAGTTAGAAGAGTAAACTCAAAATCAAAATTTATAAATTCTTCAATAATCACACCTTTAACCTTTCCTCTTGAATTTGCTTGTGCCTGTTTCCAAGCATTTTGTAAATCATATTTTGTATCAACCAAACTCTGCCCTTTACCTGAAGAGCTCATTAAAGGCTTAAGTAAAAGTGGGAATCCAATTTCATCTGCTTTTTTTTCTAAATCATCAAATTCGAAAATATAATCAAACTTTGCAGTTTTAATTTTTAAATCTTTATGAGCTAAGTCTCTAATTTTATCTCTATTCATTGTAATTTCTACAGTTCTGGCGTTGGGAACAATATTGAATCCTTCATCCTCGAGTTCTTTTAGAGCTTCAATTGAAAGTGCCTCTATTTCTGGGACAACATAGTCAGGCTTAAATTCTTTTATAACATTTTTTAAAATATTTTTATCTCCCATATCAATTGCTCTTGAATAATCAGCAACTTGCATTGCAGGTGCTTTTTCATATCGATCAATTGCAATAACTTCTAAGCCTAATCTTTTGGATTCTATTACTAATTCTTTTCCAAGCTCGCCACTACCAAGCAATAAAATTCTCTTTTTAGAAAAAAATGATTCTTTCATATATGTTAATACTTATTCTTCATCACTAGAAGGTTGTGCAGAGGTATCATTTGTAATTTTTTTATTTTTAGAATAACTAAATAAAAAATTCCGACTAAACCAATTTTGACTTAGCATGCTATTAGTTATTGATCTTGAAATTGCCCCTAAAAAAAAGATTCCAATTATTGCCCAAATAATTCTTTCTAAAGCAATTGCAGGTGAAAAACCTTGACCGGAATTAATAATTTCAGTAAGTGGGTCTAAAGGGTCCAAATTTCAATTAATTAATAATATTAATTATAGAGGGAAAATTAACGAAAAATTAAAACTTATAAAAGAAATAACCAAAACCACCATATAAATTAAACACAATAAAGTCTATACAATGCTATCTTCAAGAAGTGATTTTTTTTAGACATGCAAGTTGACGTACAAAATACTACTGTTATTTCCGCAGACGGATCATCCATAAAACTTGGTGAATATTCAGGGGAAGTAATTTTAGTTGTTAATGTAGCTAGCTATTGCGGAAATACTGCTCAGTATGAGGATCTTCAAAAGCTACATGATTTATATTCAAGTAAAGGCCTAAGAATACTTGCATTCCCTTGTAATGATTTCGGAAAACAAGAACCCGACTCTCTTTCAGAAATAAAAGATTTTTGCACAACAAAATATGGAGTTATGTTTGAAATCTATGAAAAAGTTCATGCCAAAGGCAACACCACAGAACCATACACAACCCTTAACAAAGTTGAACCTGAAGGAGATGTTGAATGGAATTTCGAGAAGTTTCTGATAGGAAGAGATAGTAAAGTAATTGCAAGATTCAAACCAGGTATTAAACCGTTTGACGAAAACTTAATAACAGCTATCGAAGTAGCTTTAGATTCATAATAACCTTCTTATAATTAAAAATTAAATATTAAAAATAAAGACCCTTTATATTGAATTAAGAAACAAACAAAATATTCTAAAAAATATCCCATTTTTAGGATTCAAGTCTGATTGACATACTTTGATTTAAAGTCTTATTTATTATCAGAATCAATTTCTACGTCTATTATTTCATCTTTAACTGTTCTTTTTTTTGGTTTAATTGATTTTACCTTTGGCACTCTTGTTTCTTCTTTAACTTCACTTTCTTCTGATTCCTCTGCCTTTACTTCTGACTCTATTATTTCATCTTTAACTTCACTTTCTTCTGATTCCTCTGCCTTTACTTCTGACTCTACAATTTCATCTTTAACTTCACTTTCTTCTAGTTCCTCTGCCTTTACTTCTGACTCTACTATTTCTTCTTTAACTTCACTTTTTTCTGATTCCCCTGCCTTTACTTCTGACTCTACTATTTTTTCTTTAACTTCACTTTCTTCCAGTACCTCTGATTTTACTTTTGAATTTGCTAATCTTTGACCTTCATCTTTACTTAAAAGGAATTTTAGTAGTTTTTTGAATAATAAGATAGCTTTTTCAATTCTATTTGGACCTAATATTGAAAGCAAAATTACTAAAATTATGAAAATTTCAGGTGAATTTAAACCTAATAATTTCATAAAATTCTATATTCTATTTATATTTTAGTACATGCTAAAAATTTAATCTAATTATTCTCAAAAGTTGGTAAATATAGTTCCCTATTAGATGCAATTAAACCTTCTTCTTTAAAAAAAATCTCTAAGTCTTCTAGATCATTTATATCTACAAATTCACCACAATTATCTAATATATTATTATGTGTGAAATCCCATAAATCATCCAAATATTCGTCATCGTCTGGAAATACCACAAATTTTAAATATGTATTATTCAAAGCATATTCACTAGCAAAATCAGAATCTAATCCTTCCCTCTTAGCATCACAAAAAACTTTAGCAAATCTTTTGCCTACAGAAGTTTGAGCACTAGATAAATCTAAATTACCTTGTATAGCTTCTACATTTATTGGTGCAATAAAAAAAATTATTGGAAGAAAAATTGATACTAATATAAACAAGAAAAAATTTCCTTTTTAAAATTTCAATTCAATATAAACTAGCAAAAAAAGTAATTTATTAGGCCTATTTAAGTAAAAGCACTTATTATAAATTAAGAAATAAATAGAAAACTTAAAATCAGCTCCATATCTGAATTTATAATAAAGAAAGATTAAATAAATTCAAAATTATATGTCTTCAAATATAGAGCTTAAAGGAATGGGAGTTAACAGGATAATTACAAGTAAGGTAATGCTATCACCATTAGCAGGAGTTACAGATAACATTTTTAGGCGACTTGTACGTAAATGGGCTCCAAACTCTTTACTTTTTACGGAAATGATAAATGCCACAAGTCTTAAAAAAGGGTTTGGAACACAAAAAATCAATCAAATAGATTTAGAAGAAGGTCCAATTGGAGTACAAATATTTGATAATAGGCCATATGCTGTTTCTGAAGCCGCGAAACAAGCTGAGGACTCTGGAGCTTTCTTAATTGATATAAATATGGGATGTCCAGTAAAAAAAATTGCAAAGAAAGGTGGAGGCAGTGCCTTAATTAAAGACCGAAAACTAGCTATAGAATTAGTCAAAAATGTTGTAAAAGCTGTTAGGGTTCCAGTAACAGTAAAAACACGACTCGGATGGGATAGTAAAGAAGAAAATATAGAGGATTTCTTATTTAAACTTCAAGATGCGGGAGCAACTATGATCACACTTCATGGAAGAACTAGAAAACAGGGTTTTTCAGGCAAGTCAGATTGGGAAATGATCGGGAGACTTAAAAAGTTGTTGGAAATTCCAGTAATTGCTAATGGAGATATCAAAAATCCAGATGACGCTCTTAATTGTTTAAAAAAAACAAATGCTGATGGTGTAATGATTGGACGAGGAATTTTAGGATCCCCATGGAAAATAGGAGAAATAGATTATGCCCTTAGAGAAAATAAAAATTTTAAAGAACCAAACACAGAAGAAAAACTATATTTAATTATTGAGCATCTTGATGAATTAATAAAGGAAAAAGGAGATCACGGATTGCTAATTGCAAGGAAACATATCTCATGGACATGCAAAGACTTTAAAGGAGCATCAAATTTGAGAAATAACTTGGTTAGAGCTGTTGATAAAAATGAAGTTAAAAATTTAATAATTAAAATGATTAAAACTTTGAATAATGAAAAAAATAGATTAGCTTAAAACAAATTTATTTTTTAAATGAAAATTATTAGAAAAGAAACAAGTAAAAGAGTTTGTGATCACATGAACAATGATCACATGGATTCAGTGCACAAATATCTTATTCATTATGGGAAGATATCAAGATTTGAGAATGCTTATATGGAAGAAATTAATAATACTTGTATAAAAATCAATTACGATGGCCAATCTGTAATTATCAATTTTAAAAATAAAATATCTGAAGAAGAAATTCATTCAACTTTAGTATCAATGATTAAAGACATTAAAAAATAAAATAATTTATAAAAAAATTCTAATTTTTATTTTCATAGTGATCAGTTATCTTTTTACATTCTTCAAATGAAAGCATGCTTAATCTAGATGTGGCTTTTATTTTTAGAATTGCACAAACAGCTAATAAATCAGCGCTATCAACATTAAGTGCTTGAGAAAGTTCTATAATCCTAAGACCTTTCATTAGTATTAAAAAATCTTTTATACATTATCAAGAACCTTTAAATCAATGGGCTGCATTTTTCCCTAAACCTGCAACGAACGGAAAAGTTTGTTCATCACCAAATATATCTTCTACCGAAGAATTAGAAATATTAATTTTTTTATTATCAGGCTTAATTTCTTCAATTTCATTAGAAATATTATCTTTAATGTTATTTTCAATTTCTTTTGCTAATAAATTATTCGTATTAGAAAATATTGAAAAAACTAATACACATAAAAACAAAACAATTTTTTTCATAAAAAAAATTTATCTAATACTATTGTTATATGCCAATAGAGTTATTTAGAAAAACTAGATAATTTTAAAACAAATCTATATAAATCAAAATCAAAAAATATTCATCTTCCCAACTTATTTCTATTTTTAAATCTAATTAAAAAATAAAGACCTAGTAACAAAAGAATTGCCAAGGAGTACTGATTAAGAAAAACATAAACCATATAGACGAGAAAGGGGAACAAGCACGCCCTCTTGAAATTTAATTTCTGTTCCTTTGACATATTTTTCCAATTTAAATATTCTTCCCATTGAAAAATCTTCTTCATTTTTCTACTTCTATTTTTACGATTAAACATAACTTTATAAATAAAGTTTTTATGATTCTTATGTTAATAAACAAAATTAATCTACAATATCAAAATAAGTCTTTCATTTAATAAAAATATTTTTTAAATAAAAGATGAACTCAAAACCAGTTTGGAAAATAGAAAAAATTGTTTTACCACAACATGCAGATCATGCAGGCGTAATGTGGCATGGTAAATATTTTAATTGGCTTGAAGAAAGCCGGATAAATGCACTTTCAGAAGTAGGTATAAGTTATTTCGAACTAACTAAAAATGGCTTAGATTTACCTTTAATCAATACTTCAATAAAATATAAATCTCCTGTATTTCTTGGTGAAAAAATAATAATCGAGAGCGAATTCAATATTGATAAAAGTCCTAGGATTAATATAATTTCAAAATTTCATAACAAGAAAAATGAAATCTTAACGATTGCTGAAGTCAATTTAGTCTTAATAAATAAACTGAATTTTTCTATAATAAGAAAAAGGCCAGATTTTCTATCGGAAGCCTTTAGTAAATTAAACGGTTGAAATTATTATCTGCCAATTGAACGATTTATTAATTTATTAATTATGAATATATTTCAAGTTATTGATTCTTATCAATATGAAATGGAATCAAGATATCAAGAAAAATCAATGCTCACAAATCTTTTTACAGAGCACAAATTTATAGGATGGTTAGGGTTGTTTATCGTATTTTTCTCTATCTTTGCAATTTTTGTTTTTCAATTTCTTGAGTGGGAAAGTAATGACAATAATAAAAGTTAAGAAGATTTAATGCTTATAATTCAATTGAATGACATAAAAAATGGCTATCTACTTAAAAATAACTAACCCTACAGAGGTTGTAAAAAAAAAGACCTCAAAATGGCTTACAGATATTACACCTGAAAGAATTGATAGAAAATTGGTCGAGGATGAAGTAATAAAAGGCATTATCGAGCAATTAACATTAGAAGGCATAAAAGGAGAAATATCAGCAATTAATGGTTTTGAAGTAAATGAATCTTCAGTAATAACAAAAAATAATTTTGTTATTAGAAAAACAAAAACTTTTTAGATAGAAAATAAAAATCTTGAATGAAAATGTTTTTATTATAATTATTTTTATCGTATTTTTAAATTTTTATAATTGTAAGAGACTATCAAATTAAAAAGAAAAAGTTATAATTAAATAATACCTTAAATTCAAATTTCTTTATTCAAACAATCAATAATACAATAGACGAGAACAAATATAATTTGTTAGAAGAGAGGATCAGATTAAGGGAAATAGATGCTTGCGGTAACGAGGATTATAAAAAATGGATTGGCGATCCACCTCTTTATGAAAAAGCAATAGAGAAAAAATATATTTAATAGATCTAAGCGATTTAAAGGGGGTATACCATACTTCTGGGGAAAAATGATTTTAAAAAAATTTGGAAGTATGGAATTATTTTTCGAAAAGTGGAAACTATATTGTAAAGAAAATCCTACTATTGATGATGAGATAATTGGATCTATTAGGAAGCTCAAGACTGAAGATTGGTTTATTTTCATAGCAAGTCAAATATAGAAATCATGCTTAAACCTAATAGAAAAAACTACTCAAGTAAAAACAAGGGAAACTACAAAAAGGTATTAAATTTGAAAATCATTGTATGGAAATTCTCAAACAAAATGGCTGGGAAGTAAAAGAAACCCCTAATACAGGAGATCAAGGGGTTGACTTAATTGCTTCAATAAATGATTTGAGAATATGTATAAAATGCAAAGATCATGAAAAAGCCATTGGAAATAAAGCAGTTCAGGAAATTTCAGCTGGTAAATTATTTTGGAAAGGTACACATTCAATAATAGTCCCAAAATCTGCATTTAAAAAGTCTGCTCATCAACTAGCAAAATAAAATAAAGTGGAACTAAACAATGAATATCAATTAAAAGATAAAGAAAGTTTATTGTTTAAAAAGTTTATATCAATTGAGTTAAGCCCTCTTTATAAAGCAAAAGTGTTGTAAAGATTCCTGAGGCCCACATTAAACCTCTAGCTGTGGGGATATTAAATACATATGCACCAATATATAAAAAACGAAAAATAGGATGAATCAATGCTGCAATTATTGCAATATTAGAGTCAGTTAAAGTAATCAAACAAAGAAGACATGCGGGTGCATGTAGGGAAATACTTTCCCAACAATTTTGATGACACCAAACTGCTCTTTTTCCAAAAGAAGGTAATTCATCAAATAAAGCCCTTGGAGCAGACATGTTTTCAACAGAATATCCTGCTTTAACTCTCCCTATCGTTAATGGAATAATTGATAATAAAACAACACCCACTGATAAACAAAGACTCCAAGCAAAAGCTACTTGCATATGATTTAAGTAATATTATTAGCTTAATAATTGAAGCTCGTTATCGTGATAAATGAAAAATCATTACCATAGATAAAACTTTGCAAAAAATGCTGTAATTTATAAAAAAAATCTTTTATGGATATTTCAAAGATAGTTTTAATTTTTGGGATAAGTTTACTAATATATATTGCTTTTCTGTTTTTAGGATTTTCTCTTAAGAATAAAAATCTAAAGGCACAGAATCTAAAAAAAGAAGAATAGATTATTAATGCCACGATTATTTACTATTTTCTCAATATTTTTATATCTTTTTGAATATATTTCATGGAAATAAAATTTGATCCAAATAATAATAAGGAATATTTGAAATTAAATAAGACAGTTGCTGGTATATGAAAAAATTTTATAAATTTCTTAAAAGTTTTCTATTTATATCATTTTGGCTTATTTTATCCTCATTTTTAACCCAATATTGGAATACCTTTCATTGGGAATATATTTACTTAAACTCCAGAATTATATTTGATAAAGAATTTTGGTTTGTTGTAGAAAAATTTCTTTTGGGATTTGATATTGGTTACTGGTTAGAAGAATCACTAAAATTCTTAAGTTATGAAATACCTAAAGAATCATTTAAATATTTACCAATTTATTTCCTATTAAAGTCTATTTGGATAAAGAATTAATTTATATTTTTAATAGATTTTAAAAAATTCCTTGAAGTTTTTGAATAAAGTAGTTGAATTTATTTTTCTAAAAATAAATAAAGTTCCTTTATCACCTCTTCAGATTCTAAGCTTATTACTTAAATAAGTTATTTATAACCACCCTCATTATTCATTATTTATTTCTTTCATAGCCTTTATATTTTTACTTCCAAATTTAGGACCCATAACACCAGCATGTGTAAAGTTGACCCCAATTTTTTTTCATTTATGTAATTAAGTCTTATTAAAATACCAGTACCCATAATTGATTTTATTCATCAAGTTTTAAGTAAATTAAGAGCATTTAAATTTAAGGGATCAAGAATTTGAAGGTTATCAATAAAAGGAGAATATTTAAAAAAGGACTATTAGAACTATTCCACCTAAGCTCCCAAACACCCTGTAAATCATTTCTATCTTTGCTAAAGGATAAATTATGATCAATTTTCAAGTTGTTCGGCAATAATACGTATACTCTCTGTATTTGGAGATTTAAGAAGTAAATTTTATAAATCATTTTCGGTTTCCATTTAATAAACGCTGGAGCATATAGCTAAGGATAAATACTTAACTCCATGTGCTATATTCTACCCAGAATATGTTGATTTGATGACAAAGAGCTATTGGCTAAAGAAAATTTCAATTCCAAATGCTGATTTATTTCTGGAATACATAAGGACAGTATTACCTTGGATTAAATCTGTGGGAGGAGTAATAGTGAAAAGAGATTTAATACAAGAATCAACCTCAAATGAATGGGATGGAGGGCAGCTTGGATTAGTAATTGAATTCGAATCAAAATTTGCTGCTAAAAAAGCATTTTATTCTGAAGTATTTCAAAAATATCTGCAGTCCAGAGATTTAATGGAACTAGTTACTATAAGTACTCTTTAAAAAAACAATCAATAGCTACCTCACACAAACAACCTATAAGTATTTATTACTATTAAATTATTTATGTAATATTTATAACTTCACTAGCAATCGTATATTTTGCAAAATTTAAATGTAAAAGTAATCCGTTAATCAAATGAACTATTCAACAGAAAAAGATGATTATTTGATGACAACTCCATATACAAAAAAAATTCAGCAAAAATTTGAAAAGGTTAAATCTTTCTTAGAACAAAATGGATTTAATCCTTCATCAGAGAGCTTAATGCAAGATATAGTAAGTTCAGAAGAATATATTGCTAAAAATGGCTAATAAAATATCAGAATATATTCAGAGTCCTTAAATAATAAAAACCGCCTATTATAAAAGGCAATAATATTCCAATAAATAAAAATATAGATTTCTTTGATTCACCTTCTGATATGGGATTAATTTCTGGTTCCATTGCGAAACCATTCTGTCTACCACCGCTTTCGGTTGTATAACCTTTTTTATTCATAAGAAAAATAATCTATGCAGATTATCTCATGTAAAAACTTATTTAAAAAAATTTTTTACATTTAGAATTAAACTAATTTTTTGATCTATTATTTGATTTCAATCTGACTTTTCAACTTAGCAGCTTTCTTTAAAAGACCTACAACTTCCTTACGGCCATTAGCAAACTCGGCCTTATTGAGTAACTCACTATATTTATTTGTGATTTCTCTATGGTTCATTTTTAGTATTAACTTTTAAAATTATAAAGTTATTAAAAAAATTTTTTGTATAAAGGATATCAAAAATAAGTTTAAGTACCTTTACTTATTTAAACCAACCTTTTTTCTTTGGTTTAATCTCTTCTTTAATAACTTCTTTTTTTCTCCCAAATAATCCCTTTTTTTGGACTGGTAAAATCTCTTCAACAGGTTTAGATTTTCTGTTAAATAACCCTTTTTTAGGTTCCTTTTTAATAGATTCTTTTGATTTAGAATTCTTTGTTTTTTTAGGATTTAATTTTGAATTTTTGGGTTTGCTATCTGCGAATAAAGTTTGATATACAAAAAAACCAAAAACAGCAAAGAAGCCTAATGCCTGTACTAGAGCAGTTCCAAGATTATCAAACATTTAGGCCTCAACTTTGTATAGTGATCCTTTTTCTTTCGTATCTATACATTTTTCATCATCAGACAAGCATTCAATTTCTGCCTTCTTCTCAGTATGGGAACTGCAGCCACCTGCATTTGCATTAGACATTGAAAACAAAGTTAGTATCCCTAAAATTAAGGCACATGTGGTGTTTATCGGGTTCATAAGTTTTATTTTTATTATGGAAAAATAATTTCGCAATTGCGAAGATAATCTTCTCTCCTGCTAAAAGTATCCGCTTTTTATATATCTATTTGTAGTAATTAACTAAATCGATAATTAATATTGCTAGTAATGAAAAACCTAAAATGAAAGGTAAATAAGGATATTTATTTAAAATTTTGTTTAGTTGATTTTTCGATGTTTGTTTTGCCTTTTTCTTTTCTCTAGGTGGTAATCCTAACTCTTCCCTTCTCTTAGCTTCTCCCATAATTTTTTAAACTATTTATGAGTATTTTATATACTTAGTATTAGTAGTGTATTGTTCTAGATTTAAATTATTAATGGTTAATTTAGTTTAAATTTTGGATATATTAAAAATATATAAAAAAAATTACATGATAGAAGTAGTTTGGTCAGTAAATATAATGATTGCAATTCTGATTATTGGTGTTGCCTGGGTTCTTTATTACATATTTACTTATGATCAAAAATTTACTTCCTAAATATATGTCAGATAAAGATCTAAGTAATTTTCTAAAAAAAATAGAGCAACTTAATCAAATTGCTGAGCTATTAAAAAATAATCCTAGTAAAAAGTTGTCCCTTTCAAAATGCAAGAATCATGATGAAGTAATTAGATTAACCAATGAATGGGGTTTTGATATTGGTAAAAGGTGGGGAGAATATTAATTAATTTTATTACCAGCATTATTTAAAATGCCATCAACTTCAAATTAAATTCCTAAGATTAACTAGTATTTCTTGTATTGGAGTCATGAAAGAAATTGGAGAGATAAAGTCAAATATATATAAAATAGCTGCTGTTACAGATAGAGGGCAAAGATTAAATAAATTAATTTCTCCCATTTATAAGGAAAAAGCTAATGAAATGGATGCATTGATTGATGCTCTTAAAGACTTTAGTTTTGAAATGTCAGAAAAATTATTGTCTGGAGAGTGGGAATTGATTTTTTCTAATGTTGAATTATTTCGAAGTTCTCCTTTCTTCCTCGCTATTGAAAAGGCATTAAATGATGAATTTAAAAGTAATCTTTTTTTAAATTACATCAATTGCAAGTAGGATCCTTTGGCGTATCAACTATTGGGAGAGTTGCTCAAAAGATTGATTTTGAAAAAAAAGAATTTATATCTACTTTTGACACTATAATATTTGGGCTCACAACAATTCCTATCTTAGGTTGGTTCAAACTATTGCCTACTTTTGGTGGAAGAGTAATAACCCTAGCAAGTGATTTAGTTTTAAGAAATAATTTACTTGATATGAATTTACAAAAGACAAAAGTTTCCAAAGTTGATGGACTTAATAAGATTCCATTATTTAGTGAATTACTTATGGATAGATGGTATCCAGTTAAAGAGGTATGGAATAAGTTACCTTGGAATAAAGAATCGCCAAATTGCCAGGTTTCAATTTTATATTTAGACGATGAAATGAGAATTATGCAGGATATGTATGGATCTATTTTTATTTATATAAGACCTTCAATTTCTTTATTGAATTCGAATACAGCTTCTAATAATTAATTAAAACACTGAATAATATTATTGTAATTTATAGAATAAATCCATTAAAAAATTATTTTAAAGATTAATTAATAAAAAAATCTCACCTCTTAAATACAAATAGGTTTTGTTCATAATAAACATTTTTTATTATGCTTAAAAACCAAGAAAAAAATTCAGTTGTTAGAGGAATATTCCTAATAGGGGGATGGGGCTTAGGTTTAGACAGATTCTACGAAGGAGATAAAAAAGGTGGCTTTTTATCAATCATTGGTGGGAGTATCACATTTTTTAGCTTTATCTTTCTTAAATGTTCAGGTTATGAATATATTGAGGGTGTGAAAAATTATTCAGATTATTCCCATAACCCTTTAATAGTATTACCTTTACTGGCAGGAGCATATATGATGGCTTTCTAATAATTAAGAAGGCATTTAGATTAGCAAAGCAATTTGAGAATGCTGAATAATAATACCAGCAGGAAAATTCAAGATAATAATCCAGATCCTTTCAAATAAAATTTAAATAAAAGAATTACTAAAAGGTTTACTATTGCTAAGGCTACTAAACCATTTCTGTTTTTTACATCTAATTTCTTGACTAAATTAGAAAGATAAACGACTGGATTTTCTGGCTCTTTATTATCCAAATTTTATTTAAATATTAATTTGAAAAGAAAATATCACAGTTTCATTTAAAGATTTATAATTGTAAAGATGACCATCCAAAAAGAAATAAATAATTTCTAACCCATAATTCCTGCATTTCTTAAAAACGCTTTACCCATATTGCCAATTACAAAAAATAGAGACAAATTAATTAAAAGGATTATTAATAATGCAAACATTTTATAGTTTGGATTTGTTGAAATCCCATCAAATCCTTTGTTAAGAAATCTTTTAAAAAGTGATTTGTCAATTTTAAGTTTTTGTTGTTCGGAATCAAGATTTACTTTTTCTTCTAAAGAATCTTGATTACTTGCTTTCTCTAGAAATTCTGTAAATGCTTTAAAATTCTCTTCTTTTTTATTCCCCTCATTAAGATCTTTACTATCTTCATTCAGATTAGGAGAAGATTCTAATGAATTATTTTCCTCAGGATTAAGTTTTGAATCTTCCAAATTAATAGTTAATGCTACGAGTATATTACACCATAAAAAAAACCCACTCGATCAATTGAAGAGAGGGTAAGCTAAGGTTAAAGTTCCTTTAAAAATTCTAATTTATTTTTATCAAATTTGGGATTAATGCATTATAAAGTTTTAATGTAGCTTATAGTCAAAGTAATTTTAATTTATATGTTAGATGCGAATACTGAAAAAGCATGTAAAGATGATCCCTCAATAAGAGAAATTAAAATTAGAAACATAGAACATGCTATTGAACAAGCAGAATTGATGATAAAAGAATCAAAAATGAGCCAAGAAGAATTAATCTTCTTAAAAAGAAAAATATCGGACTCAAGACAGGATTTAGAGATACTTTATTTAATGAAAATTCAATGAATATTAATTTGTTGATTTTTAAAAAGGATTGAATTTTGCAAAGAAAATTAGTCTGTATATTTTAAAACTCATAAAGTTTAAAGGTAATGCAAGGATTTGTATAAAATTTCTAATTATGTCTAAAAATAATTTTTATTCCTTTAAAGATTGTTCAACACATCTTTATTTCAATTAATAGCATTTGAATTAATTAAATATTGCTTATAGGAATATGGATATTAAAAACTAATATCAAAATTTTTAGATTAATTCATTACTACACCATTAAAACGGTAATAAATACAATTATTTTTGATCAATTAGCTTGGTATGTAACATGACTTTTTATAATAAATAATATTTTCCTAATTTAATGTTTTTGAAATGAATAAAATCAAGTGTTCTTATTTAGTCAATTTAAACTCCAAAGCTATTAATCTACAATCTTGAAGCCTTATTAGAACAGATGCACCTCTAGAGCACTTTGGTAAAGGTGAAAGTTTTCCCCCAACTGATTTATTAGCAACATCTCTATGTACTTGCTTGCTAAACATTATGGAAATCGAAGCTAAATCGAAAGGATTTGATTTGAAAGATATATATTTAATATTGAAAAACTAATGACACAAAATAGCGAGACGAAGATAAAAGAACTGGTATATAGATATTTTTATACCAAAGAGCACTTCTAATGAAACTTTTGATTTTTTGAAAAAAAACTTACTGTGAATGTCCAGTTAAAAGAAATTTATCTCAAGAAATAGATATTAAAATTAGTTGGCATCATAAATAAATCTCAAACAAAGTAATATAAAAATAATCAAATATTTTTTAGAATAACAATCTTTTATTTGGAATATATATAACGACAGACTTGAAATTAAATAGTAGGTATACAAAAAAGAATAACAAAAGAAAAATAAATCTTATAATTTTTAAATTGCAGACTAAGGAAATAGATTTTTTTTACTAAGAAGTAAAGCATATTTGAATTTTATTTTTTAACTATTTTTTGGTCAATCAAACTTATCAAAGGGATCATGAAATTAACATTTATTCCAACAGTGCACCATGTGTAAATAATAAGAAAAAATATTTTTATAAATAAATTAGGGGGTAAGTTGAAAAATATTTTGAAAAACCCTCCAATAAATAATACCAATATTCCAATTTGAAAAAGACCCTTTATTATCCATTTTAGGCCATTTTTCTTAATGTTTATATAAAACCAGAAAAAAACAAAACTAGATAACATTATGTATATAAAATTTATGATCATCTTTTTAGAGAAAATCTAATAAATTTGCCATTATCAAGGCATGGTGATAATTATCACTTTTTATCTGCTAATTTTTTTTAAAAATGGCAAAGTTATACAAAAAACAATAAAAATAAATTATTTTTTTTTAAATTTTATCTTAAAACATATTCGATTTTAGTAAATCAACTCTTTTTTGATTCACTCCCAAATCACTTTCTCCAACTCTTGATTCTGATCTTATTGATAAGATGTTTGATTCAGGTAGAAAGGATACTTCTAAGTCGTCTACATACTTCATCCATTTACTAGTTGCCTCAGCATGAAGATAATCGCCATCAATTTCTACAATCACAGTTCTTGGAGTGTTTTCGATAAATGTTTTAATCTTTTCAAATGGTTTCTCAATATTATTAACCTCCCATTCTTCTCGTACACAATGAGCAATCTCTACACAAGGTTTTAGCTCTACATGTGAGGCAAATGATGAAGAAGGGAATGAAAAGCTTGAACAAATTAAGATTGCTAAAAAAAGTATTTTCATTAACTTAAGAATTTAACAATCCATAATCTAACGAATTAAATTACTAATTTGTATTTACGTTTCTCATGTTTTTTTTAGAAATCATATTAGTTTTTAAATTCAGGATTTAATATGTATTTCTAATAATCCAAAAAAAAAGATCTCTCAGAGAGAGATCTTTTTAAAATTGATTTATATCAAGTGTTTCCTTGTTTCCACTGAAATAAATCAATTCCTCCTACACACAAACTCAATATCACATCTAAATTCAAGATATGTAATACTTAATAGACCTCTATCTTAACTGTCACATTGCAAAAAATACAAAAAGTACTCAAACTTTGCGGTCGAGTACTTTAAGAATATCAGAAAAAAGTGTGTGAGGAGTTTCTGATTTATTAAATCTACTCCGCAGGTAATTTAAAAGGCTACAGTATAAATTACTAATTATTAAAATCTTTCAGAAAAAATGGCCGTTGATGAAAAATAATCAAAAAAAAATTCATGAAATGCATTCACAAAAAAATCATTTTTATTGTTTCGGCAATTGCTCTTTTTTCAGTAATAGTGGGTATTGTCAAATATTCGCTAACTTATATTGAAAATAATCCCGAAAAATACTTACCTACACAAGAGTAAGACAAAAATTAAGTATAAATTCACTTCAAAAAATCTTTAAAGTGTCTTAAATATGTTCTAAATTGACAGCTTGAGTCATGCAAATCAAAAATTCTTCAGTTCTTAATCATAATAATATTAATTTAAGTCAATTTAAAAATAAGCATAAATATCAAATACTTGAGAATTACTGGAAGAAAAGAAAGAAAGAATGTGAAAAAAATCTTTCAAAATTTTGCTAACCGATGATTATGAATTTTATTTTTTCTTTTTTATTAGCTTCTGTGATGTGGGTACAAGTTCCACAATGGGAAGCTGACTGGTCAAAATGTGCTGTAGATGTTCCCGATTCATCATGTCACTGGTACGTAGCTGCTCCCGATAATACTTTTGGGGAAGGATTTAATTGGGAAAACGCTCCTTGGTTTGATGCTAATGGATTACAGGATGTAGCTAAGATTGAGAAAGAATCTGTAGTAGAAAAACTTCAAAATAACTAAAGTTTCTATTTCATCAATTAACTTTTAAAAGTATTTAAATCTAGTTACTTATTGGTTAACTTTTGATTAATTAAAATATTTTTATGCGTTTCAAAGTAAGTCTCAAAAAAAATGGAAAGGAATTTGATGAAGTTGTTATAGCTAATAATAAAAAAGAGGCTATGGAAGTAGCTTTAAAAAACAATCCAGAAGCTCAAGCATTAAACTCAGATTGGACATTTAAAATTTAACTATTTCGAAGCTTAGGAATCAAAAGAGATGCTACGCAAATAACACTAATTGCAGGACCTGGAGACAAGTTAAACACTAAAGAAAGTATAAAACCCAAGAGTGATATACATAATCCAAAAAATGAAGATCGCATCATGGCAATTCTTAAGCTATGAGCCTTATTTAGCCCTAACAAAGTTGGGGTTGAAAGAAGTGCAATTACAAGAATTACGCCAACTGCTGACATTGAACTAACAATTACTAATGCAGTTGTGAAACTAAGAGCAAGATTTAATAAAGAAACATTTATGCCACTAGCAGATGCCCCTTCTGGATCCAATCCAACATAAACAACCTTTTCATATCCAAAAGTAATTAATATTATAAATACTAAAAATGCAATTACTGTTCTAAGTAAATCTCCAAAGTTTGCTGTCAACAAATCCCCAAACAATACTGCCTCCAAATCAATCCTTATTCCTAATAAAGGAATGATAAGAACTCCAAACCCAAGCATTCCAGCGAGAATAGTATTCATAAATGCTTCATAATTTTCACTTTTTCTGTTAGTTAAACTTTCTGCAATTACAGAACCTAAAAGACCACTTATAACACCACCAATTGAAGGGTGAATTCCAAGCGCTAATGCGAGAGCAAGTCCAGGCAATACGCAATGTGAGATTAAATTAACTTGTAATAATCTCTTATGGGTGATTAATACAGTTCCCATAGCTGGACATAAGATTCCGGAAAATATAGTTATTATTAATGGAACTAACCACCAGGTGTTGTTAATAAAAGACATTATTCGAAAGATTCGGTATGATCAAAAATACGGTGCAAAATAAGATTTTGAAAACAATGGTAACCAAGCCTGACATTACCAAAAGACAAGAGCAACTTCTTGATGAACTGAATAATTGTGATGATGAATTGAGCGGACAAGAGTTGCATAGGCAGCTGATGGCTAAGGGTAAATCTATGGGTTTGACAACTGTTTATAGAAATCTGCAAATCTTGATAAAGCATGGCCTAATTCGTTCTAGACATCTCCCAAATGGAGAAGTTCTTTATACTCCTGTTGATAGAGATATTCATCATTTGACCTGTGTTCAATGCGGAGAGACTTCGAAAATGGAAGGTTGTCCTGTTAAAGATATTCATACTCCTAAAAAAAATCCCAAAAAGTTTCAACTTTTGTTTCATACACTCGAATATTTCGGACTTTGCCAAAATTGTTATCAAGCTCAAAATTAAGAGAGAACATTTTCTAATTAAGGGAATTATTTTTATTTAAAGCGCTTAAGTTGATATCATTTAATTTATCTTTTATAGAATCGGGACTACCAACTGCTAAAACAGTTTTATCAAGAACTATTACTTGATCGTAATTATTTAGAGACTCTCCCCAATCATGGCTACTCACAACTAAAGAAAGACCTACATCAGCAAGTTGACGAACAATTTTTAGAAAATCCTCTTTTGCAGGTGGATCCAAAGCCGCGCAAGGTTCATCAAGAAGAAAGATTTTTGCAGGGGACATAAGAGTCTTTGCCAAAAGAGCTCTTTGCTGTTGACCTCCAGAAAGAGAATCAAGTCTTCTATTAGCTAAATTAGCAATGCCGACCCTTTGCATTGTCGCCTCTAATTCGCAACATTTATTAATCCAAGCATTAGGATATGCGAGAAGAGCTTTAATTTGAAAAGGAGTATTACTTTTAGATTTTGAATACTTTATTTGCCCAAGAGATACCAATTTTTCTACTGTAATTGGAAACTTCCAATTCATGGAACTTCTTTGGGGCATAAGAGCAACAAGGGATCTAGATCTATGTAAATTCTCACCATCAATTTTTATTTCACCTTTATCTGGAGCATTCTGTCCTTGCAATATTTTTAATAAAGTAGATTTACCAGCGCCGTTTGGTCCAACTAGTGCTGTTAGTGTTCCAGGTTTGATTTCAACCGATACTTTATTTAAGGCTGGCTTACTTTTTTTAGTGTAGGAATAGGTTAAATTTTCAGCGATTAAAGTAGCCATTAATCAACATGTTGAAAGTCACTTAATAAGCTTACCAATAATACGAGCCTCGTATTAATTTCATAACAATAGATACTTTCGGTTGTCATTAAAAATGGAAATGATTATCATTTTAATTACTTAGTAATTATTTATGTCAATTTTTAAAAAACTTTTATCAAATAAAACAAGTTCAAGAAGGTCTATTATTAAAAATTCCGTAATCGCTGGAACGATTATATTTTCTGGTTTTGGGCAGGATGTCATGGCTAAAGGAAAGTCATACGTAGCAGTAGAACCACTAGTTTGTGATTTAGTTAAATCAATTGCATTAACTTCCGATGAAGTTACATGCTTAGTAGATAGAAAACAGGATGTTCATGACTTAAAGATCAATCCAAGACAAGCTCAATTATTAAATAGCGCAGACAAGGTATTTACTCTTGGGAAAGAAATGACTCCCACTATGAAAAACTGGGAAGATAAGTCAAATACTGTTGTTGTTGGTGTTAGTGCCATCGAAGTTGAGAATCCTTCTAGTGAAGAGGGAGGAGCTTTTGAATGGGCTGGTCTCTTCGAACTTTCAGCAGGAAATTACAAATGGTCATTTGCAAAAGTCGATGGTGAATATGCAGACCCTGCCATGAAAATGGTCATTCTTGAATCAGATGACATTGAATTATCTGAAGAATTAGCAGAAGAGCTATTGGGATCTGATCAAAATATTGAAAAAAGCGATAATGGTATTCTTTCTACAAGTGACAAAGCATTCGTTTTAAATTTTGATCAAAAGAAAGATATCACGGAATTTAATGTAGAAATCAAAAAAGATGGTAAGTATGCTTTCTTTACGGAACATATGCCTTTTGAATTTGAAGCAGATGAACACTTCTTCAAAGATCTAGCTAAAAATGATATCGAACCAGTCGCTCAAGAACCTGATATGGGAGGCCACAGTGAACATGGCGCAGAAGGCTTTGAATGGGCAGGAACTTTTGATCTTGAGAAAGGATCATATAAATGGTCATTTGCAAAAGTCGATGGTGAATATGCAGATCCTGCTATGAAAATGGTTATCCTCAAATCTGGCGATATTGAAGAATCTGAGGAACTTGCAAAGGAACTTTTAGAATCTGATGATTTTATCTACAAAGCTGATAATGATGTTTTATTAGCAAGTTCAAAAGCAATATCACTTAATTTTGATCAAGGTAAACAAAGTACAGTATTTAATGTAGAAATCAAAAAAAGTGGTAAATATACTTTCTTTACAGAACATATGCCTTTTGAATTTGAAGCAGATGAACACTTCTTTAAAGATTTATCCAACAATGATGTAGAGCCCATCGCGCAAGTTCCAGATGAGGGAGATGGGCATCACCACCATCATCATCATGGACATGGAAGTTTAGACCCTCATGTATGGCATGATCCAGCCAATATTATAAAAATGAGTAAAGTAATCTCAAAAAACTTAAAAAAGGATATCTCTATTTTTAACAGAAAAGATAGAAAATCCATCAATGAAAGAATTGATTCAACTGAATCTTTACTCAGCGATCTAAATGGATGGATCGTTGACCAGGTTTCAACAATACCTCAGCAAGACAGGGTGCTTGTCTCAAAACACAAAGCTATGGATTATTATGGTGCTGCATTCGGATTTGAGACAGTTAGTTTACTAGACTTCCTTGGCGATTCATCAAGCTTAAGACCTGAAAACATTAGTTCAACTTTGAATATGCTAAAGAAAGAAAATGTTAAGGCAATATTTCCAGAACAAATACCAGCGTCTAAGTTATTAAAAAACTTAAGTAGGCAAAGTTCTGTACCTTTAGCTTCTAACCAAATATTCGTTGATGGTTTAATGATTAAAGGAAATACTATAAGCGTTGCAGTTCACAACACTTGTACTATTGTTGATTCATTAGGTGGAAGCTGTGATAAAGAATCTGGCTCCAGTCTTGAATCTAAATGGTATAAACTTTCAGATTAATTTTTTCTAATAAAAACGGTTTTCATTTCTTATTATTACTATTATTAAACTATTGTTTATTTTAGTAAAAATCAGAAAATGAGCGTCAAAGATAAAGTTCCCGTAACTATCCTCACTGGATTCTTAGGTTCAGGTAAGACTACCTTGCTTAATAGAATACTAAGTGAAGAACACGGGAAAAGAATAGCCGTAATTGAGAATGAATACGGTGAAGTAGGCATAGATCAAGGGCTCGTAATTAATGCCGATGAAGAAGTGTTTGAGATGTCAAACGGGTGCATTTGTTGTACTGTTCGCGGTGATTTAATAAGAGTCCTTGGCAATCTTATGAAAAGAAGAGATAAGTTTGACTATGTTTTAGTGGAAACGACAGGATTAGCAGATCCTGGGCCAGTTGCTCAGACATTTTTCATGGATGAAGAAATTAGTTCTGAATTTACTCTTGATGGAATCGTAACTTTAGTTGATGCTGCTCATATTGATCAGCAATTAGGAAGGAGTGATGAAAGTTCAGAACAAGTCGCATTTGCAGATGTTCTTGTCCTTAATAAAACTGATTTAGTCTCTGATGATTCCCTAGATACTCTTGAATCGAGGTTGAGAGATATGAACCGAATGACTCGAATTATTCGAGCCGAGAATGCCAAAGTACCAATTGAAACAGTCTTAAATCTAAGTGCATTTGATCTCGATCAGATCCTTAAACGCAGACCAACATTTCTTGAACCAGAATATCCTTTTGAATGGACAGGTGTTTACGATCTTGCTGCAGGTAAGTATGAATTAACGTTAGAAGAAGGACCCGATCCAGAAATGTCCTTAGTAGCTCTTGCTAATCAAGGTGAAAGTGAAGAAGAACTTAAAGATGGTGCTGAATCTTCCGTAAGACTTTATGCAGAAAAAGCTAATAGTTTAGAGCCTGGAAATACTATCCCATTTGGGGAACATGTAAATCTTAAATTAGAGGAGAAAGGAAATAAATCCTTCATCCTGAATGTAGAAAAGCAAACAAACATAGGTTTGTTTACACAGCACACCGCTGAAGAATTCAATATGAAAGTCATTAAAAGTGAAGAAAATAATCCAAAAGAGATCCCATTTAAAACTGAAAGGTTCTGGCAAGCAGAGCACGAACATGATGACGAAGTTGGCTCAATTGCTATAGAGCGTTTTGGAGATGTTGATCCAGAAAAATTAAATACTTGGATGGGAAGGCTTCTATCAGAAAAAGGAGTAGATATATTCAGAACTAAAGGTTTCATAAGTTACTCAGGTAACCCCAGGAAAATAGTTTTCCAGGGAGTACACATGTTATTTACTGCACAACCTGACAAAGAATGGGGTAACGAACCTCGTAGAAATCAACTTGTATTTATCGGTAGAAATTTAAATGAGAAAGAAATGCAAGAAGGCTTTGATAGATGCCTGATATAGAACCATTTAGCCCAAGAGGAATGTTCCACGAGGGATGGACAGCTGAAGTTAACGATTATGCCATAGCATGTGGCTGGGCTCTAAAAGGGAAACAATTTATTGTTGGCGACGTTGCAGGTGGTCTTTTTGCCTTCGAAGGAGATACCGGAAAAATTAATTGGAAAAAAGAAAATACACACTCTGGTGGTTTACTAGCAATGGCAATTCATCCAGACGGTGAAATTTTTGCAACATCAGGTCAGGATGGAAATGTTCAAATTTGTAATTGCCATGAAGGTAAAGTTATTAAAACACTCGATCTTGGCAAAGGTTGGGTAGAACACCTCAAGTGGTCTAATGACGGTTTATTTCTAGCGATAGCTTGCTCAAAAAAAGTATATGTTTTTAATGAAGTTGGTGAAGAGAAATGGATTTCAGAAGACCATCCAAGCACAGTAAGTGCAATAACATGGTCAAATAAAAATGAACTTGCAACTGCTTGCTATGGAAGAGTGACATTCTTTGACATAGTTAATAATAAAACGAATCAAAAACTCGAATGGCAAGGATCATTGGTATCTATGGAATTAAGTCCTGATGGAGATATAGTTGCCTGCGGTAGTCAAGACAATTCAGTTCATTTTTGGAGAAGATCAACAGGAATGGATGCTGAAATGACGGGGTATCCTGGGAAACCAAGTCACCTTTCTTTTGATGACAGTGGAAATTTACTAGCAACTAGTGGCAGTGAAAGAATTACAGTATGGAGCTTTAAAGGGAATGGTCCAGAGGGGACTATGCCAGGAGAGCTATGTCACCATACAGAACCCATTTCGAGCCTTGCCTTTTCAAATAAAGGTATGCTTGTAGCCTCAGGATCTAGAGATGGTTCTGTTGTCGCAAGTTTTCTAAAAAAAGACGGCAATGGAGACCCTGTTGGGGCTGCATTCGCGGGAGATTTAGTAGGGGCAATATCCTGGAGACCTGACGATTGTGCACTTGCAGCAGTTAATGCAAAAGGTGTTGTAAATGTATGGAAATTTAAAGTTCGTACAAACCTTTTTTCTAAGGGGTTTAAGTAAAAGTAGAAATTTATAAAATTACCAATAGTTAGCTTTTAAATGTCTTTCCATACAAATGACTTCACAATCATTATCTATACCTTTTGGGTGAATATCGCAATATGAGAGACATTGAAAATATTCGTCTATAGGATTAGATTGATCAGTTTTCCTAACTTCTTTCGAATGATTCATAAAAGAGTTCCTCAATTATTTAAAGTCAAGATAGTCGAGTTAAATATCAAAAGAAATAAGCAAAACTTACTAAAAATATCCTAAAAAAATTAACGCAGTTGAGTTTTACTCTCGGACATTCTTAATAAAAAAGCAATGCGTATAAAAACGGATTGTCTTTTGAGAAATATTTTCCTAATTTTATATTGTTGAGTTCTAGGAGGTCTTTCAAAATGATCGATAGCCTGCCTGAAATTTCGGAATAAAACGAACTAATTTAATTAACTGCTCCAATTATTTTTTATTAATGTCTAAGCTTCCTTCTTCTGCATCGTTTAGGTGCCCTTCAAGAAACAAGCTTAATTCTAGAGTTTTTGCCCCAGTTAAAGACAATTAGTTAATTTAGGTGAGCATTAGCTTTTAAGAAGTTAGCAACAAGGATCCATGATTTAGCTACGTTATTAACTTCAGTAAAAAATATAAATAAGAGATAAAAGAGGGCTAATTTAAGCCCTCTTTTTTTAATAAGATGACTTTCCTCTAGTTTTATAGATAATGATTAAAACAATTAAATTTAAAAATGGTTCGATATTATTGCCCATATTGCAATCCTAAATATCAATTTCAAAAACAATCCTCAAAAGGTAATTTGATTTGTGGCATATGCGGAGAGGATCTTGTAAAAAAAAGATTTATTAGGTTAAACCAGATAATCGCTTTAGTTGCTGCTTCATCATTACTT
>CACJCK010000020.1 GCA_902591865.1 uncultured Prochlorococcus sp. | reverse complement strand
TGCCTTAGATTTTATTAATAATGATATTAAAAAAGATGTTGACCTAATAATTCTAGATTTAATGTTGCCAGGACTAAATGGATTAGAGTTATGCAGAAAAATAAGAAATGACGAAGACTATACACCCATATTAATTTTGAGTGCTAAAGATAATGAATCAGACAGGGTTCTTGGATTAGAGGTTGGTGCAGATGATTATTTAACAAAACCTTTTGGTTTAAATGAATTAATTGCTAGATCAAGAGCCTTAATAAGAAGATCTAAACGTAATAAAAAATATATAGAAAAATCAAAAACTCTTCTCGAGTTTAATCATATAAAAATGTTTTTGGAAGAATGCAGGGTAACTTCTTTTGATAAAGAAATAACATTATCTCCCAAAGAATTTAAATTATTAGAGTTATTTATGAAAAATCCAAAAAGAGTTTGGTCAAGGGATTTAATACTTGAAAAAATATGGGAAATTGACTTTATTGGTGATACTAAAACCGTAGATGTTCATGTTAGGTGGTTAAGAGAGAAATTAGAAGAAGATCCCTCTGCTCCAAAGTTTCTTAAAACTGTTAGAGGTTTTGGCTATAAGTTTGGATGAAAATGAAAACACTACAAGAAGTATTATTTTTTTTACATCAGAAGTGGAAAATAAAAGTCAAGCATTTTTCTCAATCAAAAGAAAAAAAATTTGAAGTTGATAAAAATAAGTATAAAAAAACTATTGATTTCCCATTTGATAAAATTAGACCTCAAGAAGTGTTGTCTTGGCTAGATTATTCATCGCAAGGGTGGATAATCTTATCATCTGATCTAACAATAAAATTTATCAATCAGAAAGCTTTATCTCTTATTAGGGTTATCAAGTATAAAGATGTTATTGGAAAAGCAATTAATGATATTAATGAGCTTGAAGTACTTAGTAATAAAATTCTATATTTAAGAAAAAAAGATTTCCCATTCAACCTTGATTTCAAAATTGCGGGAGTACCCATTTCGGTAAATATTGTTAGAGGAAGAAAAAAGAATTATTTAATATTATTGGAAAGTAAATTATCAATTGAATCGATAAAAAAACGACAAAATCAATTAATTAATGATGTGTCTCATGAACTGAAAACTCCTCTTACATCACTTATCTTAATTGGGGAAAGACTTGAATCAGTAGTATCAAAAAAGGATAGGTATCTTGTTAAAAGACTTAAGAAAGAGTCAAAAAGATTAAGAAAAATGGCCGAAGAGACTTTAGAGCTTTCTAAGCTAGATAATAGCGAAGATTTTAATAAAAATAAAAAAATATCTATTTCAGATTTGATTATGGAATCTTGGCAAACACTAAAACCGCTTGCAGAAAAAAAGGATATAAAAATAAATTTATTTTCTCCAACAAAATATTATATATCTGGGGATATTGAAAATTTAAAAAGAGCATTTATAAATATTTTAGATAACGCTATTCGTTATTCCCCAACAAAAGAGTGCATACAAATTGAAATTTTTAAGAGGGATAGCTCTGTTGTTATAAGAGTTAGAGATAAAGGTATTGGATTAGAAGAAAATGAATCAAATGACATTTTTTCTCGTTTTTATCGTGGGGATCCATCAAGGACTAAATTTAAGAAAAGTGGAAGTGGTTTAGGTCTTTCAATTACAAAAAAAATAATTAATAACAATAAAGGTTTTATAAAGGCATTTAATCATAAAGATGGTGGAGCTATTATTGAAACTATCTTTCCGTGTCTTAATACAGATTTATAGGAAAATTTAAAAAATATTAGGACATGATTTTTCTGCAATAAATTTTTTTAAATTCAAAACCCCTTCTCTCGTAAAAAGAATGCTTCCTTCTTTGGAGTCATCTGCCCAGTAAGTATCTCTTTTGCCAATAGCTAACCAAAGCCTATCAGGTAATGTTGGCATGTACATACTCTCGAAAGCAGATGTTCCAATGTCATTTTCTTCTTTCATATCTTTGCATGCTTCTATCATTAATTTGGGTCGATTTAAATAATGCCTGACACCCTGCCAATAATATTTTGTTTCAGCTTTAACTGGTGCGATGAATAAAATAATAAATATTAGGTATTTCATGACTTGACTTTTTTTTATTATAAGAATTGCAAAAAAAAGCCACCTTGTATAAAAGGTGACTTTTTTTAGTAGTTTTAACTAGATTTTTCCGATATTTAGGAAAAGAGTTTCACCAGTTGATTTCTTTCCAGTCCCGTCGTTGTCAGTTGAAATCCATGCTTGCCCGTCGTTTGTTATTGCTAAACCTTCAACCTTTTCAAGGATAAACCCACCCGTAGATTTCATTACTGGTTTTAGATCAGTAACTAACTCTTTTTCAACCAAGGGATAAAGTCTTGGAGGAATATTAGTTTGAAGACCTTCGAAAATAACATCCTTTAAATCTATTTTATATATAGCTTTCAATTTTGCTTTCTTACCATAAAAACTATCTCTTTCGATTACATATAGCGCCCCGTCATGGTAAGTTAATTCTGAAATTCCAACACCTCCTTTTTTAATCCTATCTAATTGATAATTTACAGCGCCCCACTGTTTAGTTCTTATATTATAAGAAAGAATCTTAGTAGTATTGAAAGTATCATCACCCCAAGGTTTCTGTTGAGCAATATAAAGAATATCCCCATTCCTTGTTATGCCTTCAAAACCAGGATTTTCTGCATAATTAAGATATGAAGGTGGTGGAGTTATCTTCTCTAGGATTTCACCATCTGAGCTTACATGGTAGATAGCAGGAGGATGTTCAACAAGCTTTTTCTTTATTCCTTCAGTAGAAATGTAGAATCCACCATTACCATCTGTTGTAATTCCCTCTTGATCCATGAATAATGCAGTCTTACCATCTAGCTTTATATCAATAGCTCTTTCTAAAAGTGCTGGTGAAGATGAAGGATCAATAACATAGATTCTTGGCTGAGTTTTAAAAGTTCCATCATTTACAGCATAAATCTTACCGTCATCACCCGCTACCATTCCGCTTATCGCACCCCAAGAAACAAAATCAAGTCCGTTTTCATTAGTTATATGAGGGTAAGAAGCAGGAGCATCTTGGAGTTGATAAATAGTCACATGAGAAGATAAACCAGGTTCTTTTTTGTTGTAATCTTTTTCATTTGCTGATGCGATTAGACCTCTATCAGGAATAGCAACAAATCCTTCTGGTCCAATGCCTGATGGAAGTAGTTGAGTAAGTAAAGGTTGATTTAGCTCCGTGATATCGTAAACAGCTACTATTCCTGCTCTTTCTGCACCAACAAATAAATACGGTGTTCCATCAATTTTAGAGTATGTAACTGACTCAGGTTCTACTCCCTTTTTACCTGCTCTTCCATCTTGGAAATGACCTATTTGTGCAATCGCTCTTTCTAATCTATTTGCATCTTCATAAACTACTGTTCCATCTTTTTTGAAAATAGTCCAGGACCTTGAACCACCTCTTTTTGCCTGTTTTGGATCAATATGCTTGTAATCACCTTCATTTGCTGTTGCAAAATGATCATTATCAATCCATGTTAGACCGTCTGGCTCTCTTCTTACATTTTTTAGTTTTTTCTTGAATTTATGTGCTCCATCTTTCTTTGTATCCATTCCGGCCATTTGTTTTACAACTCCTGCCGAGAAATGTGATATTACATTTCCATCTTTGTCAATTACTGCAAGATGGTTGTTCTCTTGAAGAGAAACGACAGTTTCACCAAGATCATTAATAGCAACGAATTCTGGTTCGGGATCGCTAGGAGCTATTTTAGATAAGCCTGTTAGATCAACTTTTTTTATTGATTTACATTGTATTTTTCCTCTTTTGTTTAACTTCACAAGAGAAACATAACCTGGAGGATTAATTTGTTTACCTTGATCATCTAATTGGGGGATAAATCCATCTTTATATTCTTCATCCCTTTCATTTTCGATAGCGACTGCTAGAAAGGTACCATCTGGTGAGACAAAGACACTATCTGGCTGCCCACCTAAATCACATTCTTTTACGGCCTTTCTTGTTTCTAAATTATATTGAACTATTGCTCCTGAAGGATTTGTATAACTTTCAGATGTATTTGAACCTATATAAGCATTGTTTCCAAGCGCTGCAATTCCAGTTGGTTCTGCTTCAAGCTCTACAATCCCAAGAGCTTTTGGTTTCGCAGGATCAGAAATGTCAACTAAACCAACTACTCCTAAATCACTATCTGTATACATCAATGTCTTTCCATCTTCTGATGCTGTAACTACTTCAGATGATGTTTTGGTTGTAGATTTTGAGCCCTTTGGTAAATTGTCACTTACATTAAAAGAAGAAATTCTGTTAAAGTTTTTTTCATTTGCCCAATATTTTGTATTCCAATTTGCAAATCCGCTACTTGTAGAGGAGGCGACAATTGCAAGTAATGCTGAAAAACTTGCAGCAGCTAGGTTTTTTTTCATTTAGTGCGTAAGGAAATACATCCTCATGCTCCCTTTAAAAAGTTAAGAAAAAAAAATAGATTTATTAAGAACAATTTAAGGTTTTCAAGCTGCAGATAAAAAAGGCTCCATACTATGGAGCCTTTCTTTTAAAAAATTTATCTGCGTAAAGCAAATAATTTTTTTTCTTATGTTTTCTAGAACTTGAAAGTTGTGAGTAAACCAACACCAGTTGTATCACCATCAGTGTTATCTTCCGCAATGAATACAAAAGGTTGCATTTTTGTTGAATCATTCAACGGATATTCATAACCGAGTTCATAGACGTATTGTTCGTCTGCTCCATCTGCTATAGAGCCATTAGTACCTACACCAAGTTGGATTTCACCTTCGCCTAGATCTGATGAGTAACCTATCACCCATTGTGTCGTTTCGTCAGATGAATTCTCTGGGTTACCCAATTCAATACCCCCACTAAGTGTTCCCATTCCTTCTGGAGACCAGAAAGCAGTTGCACCCCAGTAGCTAGTAGCAACAAGATCTTTTTCTTTGTTTGAGTAACCAACAGTTAATCCATAGGTATCACCTTCGTAACCAAAAGCTGCTCCATAGAAGTCATCGCTCTCAGCGGTAAATGCACCTTTATCTGCTTTATCTGCATCATCTGCTGAAATACCAAATCCAAATGCCCACCCGTTGTCAAATTCGTAGCCAACACTCAAAGAAGTATCTCCACCTAGATCAACAGAGTTCTTGGCTCCACAATCATCCATTGAGTCAACGATTTGACTATATGAACATGCATTTGGCCACTTTTTGGATGCATCATAAGAAATTCCAACTCCTACATCAAAACCTCCTAAGGGGAATGAGTAATTTAAATCTTCAATTTTAAGTTCATTCTGTGACTCCCCGAATCCTGTAAGTTCACCAACAGTTAAATCTCCATCAGTATTACCAGCAGCAAATTCAACGTTCAGTTTGTCATCACCAGTGAAACTTGTATTAAGGTCAATTTCCCAGTGGTAGTTGAACATTGTAGATTCATCCGAATCATCTTCAGTATCAGTTGCGCCAATAAGGAATTGTGCTTTACCTTTCATAGTTGTTGTTTCGCTGAAAGAACCAGCTTCAATTCCGTTCACCCGAGCTTCAAGGCCATCCACTCTTCCTTTCATAATTGCCAATTCTGAACCAAGCTCGTCACTTAATCTGTCTATTTGAGCTCCGTTCATTAAGCCTTCACCACCTGCAATTAAGTTGTTTAATTCAGCAGCAGCTTCTAAACGAGTAACTGAGTTACCATTGAATCTTGGACTATTTGTTAGATCCTTTAATGAATCGTAAGTCCAATCTCCTGGAAATAAAGTATCTGATTTGAAATCACCTAAAGATACTAATTTGTTAGAGTTTGAAAAATCACTAAGATCTGTTGAATTGATCTCAGATGCGTTTACTGCAAGACCTGATGCCATTGAAATGATCGCAGGAGCAGCAATTAATTTTTGAAAAAGTTTCATAAACCTCAACACGTAAAAATGGATATTAATCCAATTGCATATGAACTAATCAAAGTTAAGAAAAGAGTAAGAAATTAGGTCAGAAGGAAATTTTAAAGAGAGTTTAAACTTTTCTTAAATTAAACAAAATAATTTCTTTATTTCTTGAATATTTTTTAAAGTAAGAATTTAAAATTGAATTTATTTATTTTCAAATATTTTCAAAACCAAACGTAAATAAGTTAAATTGATATTTAGTTTAAGAAGGGGTTAAGAACTAATTAACCACAGGATAAAATTTTAATTAATGAGTATTTGTGTATAAATTTGGTGCTATATATATGTAGTCTTTCATTTAATCATGACATCCATGAACATAGCTAAGAAAGCTTTGGTTCTCACTTCTGCAGTAGCCATTGCTGCTGGTACAAGTGTTCCTGGCACAAGTGTTTCTGCTAAAACAAGATTAAGTGGTGCTGGAGCATCATTCCCTGCCAAAATTTACACTCGTTGGTTCAAAGATTTAGCCTCTTCAGGTGGGCCAAGAGTAAATTACCAAGCTGTTGGTTCAGGCTCTGGAAGAAAAGCTTTTATTGATCAGACCGTAAACTTTGGTGCTTCTGATGATCCTATGAAGGATAAAGATATAGCAAAGGTAACAAGAGGATTAGTTCAGATTCCTATGGTTGGAGGAACTATTGCTTTTGGTTATAACTATGATTGTGATTTGAAACTTACTCAAGAACAAGCAGTACAAGTTGCTATGGGTATGATCAAGAATTGGAAAGAAGTTGGTTGTAAACCTGGTAAATTAACTTGGGCACATCGTTCTGACGGATCAGGTACAACTAAAGCTTTTACAAACTCTATGGAAGCTTTTTCAAAAACTTGGACTTTAGGTACAGGTAAGTCTGTTAAATGGCCTTCAGGTGTTGGTGCAAAAGGTAATTCGGGTGTGGCAGGTGTTATCCAGAATACTCCAGGCGCAATTGGTTATGTTAACCAGTCCTACATTAAGGGAAATGTTAAAGCTGCTGCACTTCAGAATCTTTCAGGTGAGTTTCTAAAACCATCTGTAGAAGCAGGAGCTAAGGCCCTTAATGGTATTACTCTAGATGAAAATCTTGCTGGTAAAAATCCTAATCCAACTGCAAAAGGAGCATACCCTATAGCTTCATTAACATGGATACTTGCTTATGAAGAGGGTAATGGTAGAAACACTAAAGCTATCAAACAAGCCTTTAATACATTGTTAAGTGATGAGTATCAAGATAAGGCTCCCTCACTTGGATTTGTCCCCTTAAAAGGAGATATTCTTGAGAAGTCAAGAGCTGCTGTAAAAAGAATCGGTAAATAAACCGTAAGACAATATTTAAAAGGAGGAATTTATTTCCTCCTTTTTTTTATGCAAACAAATATTTTGACAAGCCTAATATTAAAGAAAAAAGAATGAGTATGTATGTTGGAACTATTTTAAAAAAAGATAATAGTGTGGAGATTAAAACTATAAAAATAGAGCTAATTAAAAAGTATTTTGATGAAAAACTATCTTCAATTAAATTAAATCCAGAAAAAATAACTGCTCCAGGAATTGTATTGATTACTCCTTCGATAAAGTAATTAATCGATTTAATTCTGTTTTTTATTAAGCCTTTTCCAAAAACAAAAATCAATAAAAAACTTGGTAAAAAAATTGCAAAAGTTGATATTAATGAATACTTTAAAGCTTCATTTATTCCTCCGACCGAAAACCCTGCTTTGTATCCAATAAAACTTGTAATTAATAAGACAGGACCAGGTGTTATCTGGCTAATCATTATTCCATCTATAAATTCATTATTTGTTAACCATCCTTGCGAGACAACATAATCACTCATAAGAGGAATGATTACTAATCCACCTCCAAAAATAAAAAGTCCCGATTTAAAGAAGAAAAAAAACAGATTAAGGTAATCTACTAAAAACTTTGAGTTTATAGACTCTCTTAAAAAATTATAAAACTTTGATACATCTAAAAAGACCGAGCTAATCAAAAATGAGGTTGTTGAAAATATAGATAAAGGGACCAAGCTATAAAAAATATCTTTGAATTTCTTTAAAAATATATTTATCAATCCTGCAATAGTAAGTATTGTAATTAGTGGAAATTGAATACTATTGTATTTAGCAAATATAAGTAGAAATAATATTGAGCTGGAGAATAATATTCGATCAAACTTTAATCTTTTTTTTAATAGAACTAATGAGAATGAAAAAATTATTCCTGTAATAATAGGCGGATTAAAATAAATTAAATCTGTTAAGAATTTTGATCCAGAACCAATTTGCCAAAAAAAACTAAGAGCTAATACCGAAATGAATCCTGGGATAATGAAACTTATACCGGATACCAATCCACCAAGATAACCATTTATTTTAAGACCTATATATATTGCCAATTGAGTAGATATTGGTCCTGGAAGTATTTGGCATAATCCAATACCTTTTTCAAAAGATTGAGTTGATATCAATTTTTTATTATTTATAAGTTCATCTTCGAATAAGGAAATATGAGCATAGGGTCCTCCAAAACTTAAAATACCAATTTTTAGGAAAGTTTTTGCAAGTTCAATTAAGGATATTTTTTCCATTACAATATTCTAATTCCCAAAAATTAGTCTTTATGGAGCTGATAAGCTTTGTTTGAACGAGGGTAATTTAAGACTGGAAATCCAAGATAAGAATATTAGAAGTGATGAAAAATAAAGACAATATTGAAGACCAACACTTGCATTTCTCCCAATCATAAATAATAAGCCTGAGAGTAATGTTCCAACTAGTCTTCCAGCAGCATTTGCCATGTAATAGAAGCCAACATTTAAACTGACTTTTTCATTATCAGAGTAGGCCAAAATCATATAAGAATGTGTAGAGGAATTCATTGCAAAAACAAATCCAAAAATAGTAAGTCCTAAAATTATTGCTATTGATGGAGAACTTTCTCTCCATAATGCGACTCCTATCAAAGATGGTATTACCATTAATACGGCACTCCAAAATTGAATAGCTTTACGATCTGGACTTTCTTTCTGGCCCCATATCTTTCTAATTGCTGGAGCAAAAGCCTGAATAATTCCATAACCTATTACCCAGGCCCCAAGAAATAATCCTATTTCCATGTAGTCCCAACCAAATGCCATATCTAGGAATACTGGAAGAGCTACAACAAACCAAACATCTCTTGCTCCAAAAAGAAAGAATCTTGCTGCAGAAAGAATATTTATTGCATTTGATTTTGAAAAAAGATCATTAAAAGCTGGTTTGGTTTTCATCTTGCCAATTTCTCCAGGTAAGATTAATGTCAATAAAAAGGCTAAGCAGAGTCCAAAACCCATAATTCCTACAGCATTATTGAATCCAAATAACTTATATAAGAGTCCACCCAAGAAAAAGCCAACTCCCTTGAGAGCATTTTTAGATCCAGTTAAAATAGCAACCCATTTAAAAAGTTGTTTTTGGCCAGTATCATTGCCATCATTTGTCTCTGGGACTACTGTCTTAACAGCACTTTTAGCACTCATTTTGTTTAAATCTTTTGCTATCCCACTAACTGCTTGAGCAACCATAACGTATGCGACACTAAAAATTACTGGCCAATCTTCCTTAACTGGAATAAGCATAAAAAGAGCGATGATTTGCAGGATAGTCCCAATCCATAAAGTAAGCCTTAATCCATATCTTGCTCCTATCCAGCCACCATAAAGATTAGTAATTATTCCAAAAAACTCATAAAAAAGGAAAAGTAAAGCAATTTGTAGAGTTGTGTAACCTAGCTCATGAAAGTGACCAACAACTAATAATCTTAATGCGCCGTCAGTAAGCGTGAACGCCCAATAGTTTGCTGTTACAACACTATATTGTTGAATATTAGATAACTTCATAAAGACATAAATTAAATCTCTTTTTTGATTACATATTCAGTAAGATCTGCAAGTCTGCAGCTGTAACCCCACTCGTTGTCATACCAAGCGTATATCTTTAATAAATTTGAATTAACAACCATCGTTGATAAACTATCAACTATTGAACTTCTGGAGTCATTTACATAATCTGCAGAAACTAAAGGTCTTTCTTCGTAGCCAAGAATTCCTTTTAAATAAGTTTCTGAAGCTTCCTTTAGTGCCAAATTTACTTGTTCAGTTGACACTTCTTTATTTAATTCAAAAACTGCATCAGTTAAAGAGCCATTAAGTAGAGGAACTCTTACTGCATGCCCATTTAATTTTCCTTTTAATTCTGGAAAGATCTCAGCAATAGCTTTAGCAGATCCAGTGGTAGTAGGGATTAAACTTTGCATACATCCTCTTGCTCTCCTCAAATCACTTTTATAAAAATCTACAGGAACTTGAGTGTTGGTAACATCGTGAATAGTTGTAATAGCGCCGTGCTTAATAGAAAAATTTTCATTGATTACCTTTACTATTGGAGCTAAACAATTTGTAGTGCAAGATGCAGCAGTTACTAATTTATGTTTGGAAGGGTCGTAAAGACTTTGATTTATACCGTAAACAATATTCAGTGATTCAGCTTCTGCAACAATTCCTTTGACTGGACAAGCTACTATTACTCTTTTCATCCCTAGAGAATCAAAATAGGGATTTAGTTTGTCTGGCTTTTTATTCTTTCCTGTACATTCCAAAATAATATCTACAGAAGATTTTTCCCAAGGAACATCAAGATAATTTTTAAAAGATGTGTAGTCTAACTTCTTTCCATCAATTATTATTTCTTCTTCTTTAACCTTTATATCTTTCCCCCATCTGCCATGGACTGAATCGAATTCGAGTAAATGCGCAGCGGCATTCGAATCTCCTGCTACCTCATTTATATGAGTTATTTCTATATCAGCTCTATCCCATAATGCTCTGAAAACTAATCTGCCAATTCTTCCAAAACCATTAATTCCAATTTTCATCACTTTGAAATTCTCTATTGAAATTATATATCAAAATATTTTGATGTATCAAGATGTTTTGATTAATGAAATCTTTTTTTATTTAAGCTATATTTAAGAAAATTTAATTACCTTAAAATTGTTAAAAGATATTAGCAAAGTAAAAAAAGAAAATATTTCTAAGTTGATGGTTTCATTTTCTGATCCTTTTAGGCTAGAAATAATTGACCTAATGATGGATGGAGAAGTTTGTGTTTGCGATATTATGAAGTTAACTAATTTATCTCAATCAAGAATTTCATATCACATAAAAATATTGAAGGAAGCTGGTATTATCTCAGACAGACAAGAAGGTAGATGGGTCTATTACAGTTTAAATAAAGAAGCTCTCTTTTTGATCAAGGAATGGATAACTTCTTTGACAGATTATTCCTCAAATAGAAAACGTTGCTGCGAATAAATTATATTTTAAATTTTTTAGTTCACTTCTGATTCCCTGTCATAAGTCATTCCTGATTGTTCCATCCACTCAGCTTTAGTTTTGCAATTTTGTTTGTGATTAAAGATATGAAAACCTTCAATAATAATCATTATGGATAAAAGCAAAACAGGAATAAAATATACAGGGGAAGTTATTACCTCTTTATATTTGATTCGAGCGATTAATTCCCTGTATTTAAACATCCACTCAGTTTCTATTCATTAAATAATATTCACCTATGGTTAAGTAAAGTTAAAGAAAAAATTTTTGAAGATGTTAATTTTAAGGATGTTAACTTTTCATGACTTTCATATACCTTTAACCCCTCTTAAAGTCTTTTCCAATATTTAGTAGTAGATTTAAAGAGATATTCTTTTTTTAATGGAAGAGAAATTAACTCTTTTCAAGAATCGTAAAAGATTCGGAATTGAAAAAAATATAGATTTAATCTTTAAAAATACAACCCTAGCCTTGTCTAGTCTTGTTGCAATAGTACTTTTTGGAATTATTTTAGTAGTCTTTTTTCAGTCATTTGAATCATTTTCAAGGTATGGCTTAAATTTTCTAGTAACTTCTGAATGGAATCCAGTAAAAGATGAATATGGAGCTTTTACAGCAATATATGGGACATTAGTTACTTCTCTTCTTTCATTATTGATTACTATCCCTTTAGGTGTTGGAACTGCTATATTTATTACAGAGGATTTTGTTCCGAAATTTTTCAGAGAAATAGTAGGTTCATTTGTTGAATTACTAGCAGCTATACCATCTGTCGTATTGGGATTATGGGCGATATTTGTTATGGAACCTTTCTTTAGAGAGTTTTTTGTTTTTTTACATAAATTCTTTGGTTGGCTTCCTTTATTTAGTTCGGAGCCTGCAGGTCGGAATTCACTTTTAGCGATAATAATTTTAGTGGTAATGCTTTTACCAATAGTGACCTCGATAGCTAGAGATAGTCTGAATCAAGTTCCCAAAAAGCTTAGGAATGCTTCCTATGGAATTGGTGCAAGTAGATGGAAAACTATATTTTCGGTAATTTTGCCTGCGGCATTATCAGGAATTATGGCAGGAGTTCTATTGGCGTTAGGCAGGGCAATGGGTGAAACCATGGCTGTAACGATGATTATTGGAAATTCTAATGCATTTAGTTGGTCACTATTATCTCCTGGATATACCATCTCTTCTATGCTTGCAAACCAGTTTGGTGAAGCCGATGGAAGTCAGGTCTCATCACTTTTTTATGCGGCTTTTGTACTAATGATCCTATCTTTAGTGGTTAATATCTTTGCTCAATGGCTAGTTAAGAAATTTAGTCTCAAATATTAGATGATTATGAATTCTCTTTATTACCAGAAAAAACTATCACGAAATGTAGGAGATAAATTCTTTACTTCTTTATCAGTTTTTTGTGCACTCATTGCAATTCTTCCTTTGATTTTTGTGGTTACATATATTCTTATTAAAGGGGGAGCTCAAATCACACCAGAATTATTTACTTTAGAACCAAATCCTCCTGGAGATGATTTAGATGCGGGAGGAATTAATCCTGCATTAATTGGGACACTAGTAATTACAACTATTGCTTCAATTATTTCCATACCAGTAGGTGTTGGCGGTGGTATATATCTAGCTGAATATTCAAACGGAGGACCTTTTTCAAAATTTATTAGATTCGGAGTTAATGTTTTAGCTGGTGTTCCTTCAATAATTGCCGGTGTATTTATTTATGCCTTAATCGTTTCAACAAAAATTTTATTTGGCAGTATGTACAGTGGTTTAGCAGGAGGTATGGCTCTTTCAATATTGATGTTGCCTACAGTTATAAAAACTACTGATGAAGGTTTAAAGTTAGTACCAAATGAATTAAGGTATGCTTCTCTAGGCATAGGAGCAAGTATGTATACAACAATATTAAAAATAACTTTACCCACAGCATTTAGATCTATTGCTACTGGGGTTGTGCTTGGAATCGCAAGGGCTGCAGGCGAAACAGCACCTTTGATATTTACTGCTTTATTTTCTTACTACTACATAGTGGGTTTTGAAGATTTGTTTTACGAGATGGGCTCATTAGCTGTCTTGATATATAATTTTGCCCTTGAACCTTATGATGCACAGAATAAACTAGCTTGGGCGGCTTCCTTTATTCTTGTGATATCAATACTAACAGTTAATATTTTTTCAAGGATATTGGCCGCTTTTACTGAGAAAACTAAGAGGGTATGAAATGATTAAAAACACTAAAAAGTCGCAAAAGAAAAACATTTTATCTCTTGAGGATGTTTCTATTAGTTATGGCACTTTTGAAGCGGTAAAAAATGTTTTTTTAAATTTTAAAGCAGGAGATATAACTTCACTCATTGGCCCTTCTGGTTGTGGTAAATCAACCGTTCTTAGAGCTTTGAATAGAATGAACGATTTAATCCCTAATTGTTCGTTAAAAGGGACAGTCCTCTTTGATGGAACTAATATCTATGACAAAAGAGTAGATCCAGTTGAAGTTAGAAGAAGAATCGGAATGGTTTTTCAACAACCTAATCCTTTTCCAAAATCTATCTACGAAAATATTGCATTCGGAGCAAGAATCAATGGCTTTACTGGTGACATGGATCAATTAGTGGAAAGTTCCTTGAGAAAAGCTGCTGTATGGAGTGAATGTAAGGATAAATTAAATGATAGTGGTTACTCTTTATCTGGTGGACAACAACAGAGATTATGTATTGCTCGAACCATCGCAATTGAGCCTGAAATAATTCTCATGGATGAGCCATGCTCAGCTTTAGATCCAATCTCTACTTTGAAAATAGAAGAGACGATGCACGAACTTAAGAAGAATTACACAATAATAATCGTTACCCATAATATGCAGCAGGCATTAAGAGTTAGTGATATGACTGCTTTCTTTAATGCAGTTGAATACGAAGATGGTGATGGAGGGAAAGTCGGCTATCTTGCCGAATTTGATTCTACTAAGAAAATTTTTAACTCTCCAAAAGAAAAAACTACTCAGGAATATATATCAGGTAAATTTGGTTAATTTATAATCTTTACCTTTAAAAGAATAATTTTTACTTTTTAAGAAAGCTTAGGGGTAGACAAACAGTATAAATACCTATATAGTTATCTCGAATTAGTAAGTTTATCTTTGAAAAACTATCCTTTTCTACCTTTCTTGATTTTTGCAGGAGCTCTAATAACAACTGCAACAATAGGATTGCCTGTATTTACTTCATAATTTACGAGTATTTCTATTTACGGTAATTTTATGCTTTCAATAATAAATAAAGAATTAATTGGAAGTCCTAATAAAACCTTAATAAAGGAAAATTTATTTGACTTTATAAAAAAAAAGAGAGAATATGAAACTGTGTGGGAGTGAAAAATCTGTATTAAAACCATTTTTAAAAGTGGTTAATTTCTAATTTATTTATCATGGATAAAACAAAAGAACAGTTAGAAAAACTAAGAGAAGTTGCAGAAGCATCTCTTACAAAAACGGATGAACTTCAGAAAGTTCTTGCTCAAATCGAAGCTTTAATGTCTAGAGAAGAATCAAAAACATTATCAAAGAAGAAATAATTAATTAAAAAATAATTTAGATTTTGTACTTTTAATTACACCCCTTCAATTTGATTGTAGTTATCAATTAGGTATGCAGAACCCGTTCCAAAGTTTTCTGTTAGGTCTCGAGGTCTTACCTTCTTTAAGTAAAAGACCTCTTTAAATTTTATTTTTATATTATATTTTTATAACCTGCTTATTTAGTTGATTACCTTATAGATTTCTTTCAAGCAGACATTTACATCGAAAGATTCAGTATTTACAACTTCTAATCCTGTTTTTTCTGTAACTTCAACAGTGGCATTGCATTCGTCTTGTTTAAGAGCCATATAACTTGGCTTTTTATCTTCTATGTCTAATTCAACGCTTGATTCAGTATCTTCCTTATATTGCTCCATTACAAGTGTGAGTGCTTGTATCTCAACGGAAAAATTATCGTTTGCTTTTGCCCCAAATGGGATGATAAGAAATGGAAATAAAATCAAGGCTATTAATTTTTTCATTTCTATAAAATGTGTTTATTTTTTTTATAACGTGGATTGTTTGCTAAGGAAAGGGTCATTACCGGTATAAATGTTTTATTATCTATTTTTACTATTTGAAAATATATTTATTAAACTTAATTGATAAAAAAACTAAACGAGACTTTTAAGTAAAAATTGGTATATCTAGATGAAAAATTTAAGTAACTTCAATAGGATTTTTCTTAAGATTTAATTTCGATAATTTCTTCTTCAGATACAATTGCCCATTTTTTAAATGAATTTTTGCAGGGATATCCTCCTGTTAAATCTCCAAATGCAGGCAAAAATAAAGTATTTTTATGCTTATCCATTGCAAAACACCTAAAAGATAATTTATCTCCATTGTTTTTTATATAGATTTTTGGATGATAATGTCCACAAATATTCAAGGTATTTTTTTTTTCTGATTTAACTGGCTCATGACTAAAAGTAATATTTTTAGTTTTTCTAATATCAAAAATTTTTATATTTTTAATATCACAACCTACATCGTGATTACCGAGGATGAGTTCAACATTAGTTTTTAGTAATTCAGGAAGATCCTCAACTTTTTTTTGAAGAGTTTTATCTATTGAATATTTGCTGTGGAATAAATCTCCTAATATTATTAACTTTTCGGGACTATATTTTTTTACTATTTTTTTTATTCTTGCAAAATTGTTTTTATCTGAATTATTAGTAAGAGGTATACCATTTTGCTGAAAATACTCACCTTTCCCAAGATGAATATCGCATATTAACAACTCTTTTGTTTCCGGTAGAAATAACGCTCTTGAAGGAAGCATCTCTAACAATGTATCTTCCCAACAAAATTTAAAAGAACTTTTTATCATTTAATCACTATATTTTTTTATAAGTTTTTCTACTCTTTTTTCTAGTGGCTCATTGCTTAAAGTATTTTTAAGTCTTTCAACTAGTAAAGGGAATGCAAAAGGAGTTGGAGTTTTTATCTCGTTTAGTAGCATTTTTAAATTTTTTAATCTTTCTAATGATCTAGATATTCTTTTATTTTCTAATTGATATTCTTTAACTTCTTGATGCGATTGTTTTATCAAAAGATGGCCTTCTTCATATTTAGTAAAGACATCGTAGAAAAGACTTGAACTTATTTGAAGTTGGGAAGAAGTTTTCGTTTTGGTTGGATTATTTTGATTTACTAGTCCACTTATCTGGGCAATATTTTTAAATCTGCGTTTCGTTAATTCTGAAAAATTAATTGCATTTTCTAGATCTTCTTCTAATTTTTTGTTATCCAAAAAATAATCAGCTTCTTTTTTTATTATGGAAAAATCATAATCTTCTGCGGTTGTTAAGCTGAATCCAAAATCATTAGCAGTAATACTAAATGTAGATTGTTTTATTTTTGCCAATCTTAAAGCCCATAGAAATGCAATTCCTTCATTTACAAATTTTCCATCAAGTGTAAAAACAAAAAGATTTGATAAATCCTTGGTTTTATATATTTCTATAAGGAATTCATCTTTCTTTGGAATATTTGAAATAACTTTTTGTTTCTTCAATATTGGACGTAATGAATTAAGTTCAGGATTTAAGCAATCATAATTTTCTAGTTCGTTGCATATATCTATTTCTTTTCTCAAGCTCTCACAAAGTAGATCAGAAATTGCCATTTGGCCTCCCACCCATGCAGGAATTAGAGAACTTTTTTTTGTAGATTTTTTAACGTATAAAATCATATCTGTTATTCTTACAAATTGAAGCATTTTGCCAGCAAAGTAAAATGTATCCCCAGGATTTAATTTTGAAGCAAAATTCTCCTCTAAATTACCTAAAGATTTCCCTTTCATATATTTGACATTTACAAATTTGTCACTTGTAATTGTCCCAATATTTAACTTATGCATTCTTATTAAAGATTTGTCTTTTACAAAATATTTAAAGTTTTTATTATTATTTTGTGATTCTTTTCTAACTATCTTTTTATATTTTGGGTATGCTTTAAGACATTTTCCTCCATATTCTAAAAAGTCAAGACACCAATTCCAATCTTGATCTTTTAAGTTTCTATAACTCCAGCAATTATTAATTCTTTCTTTCTCAATTTTCGGATCAAAGCCATTTCCACATGCCAAACTTATTAGATGTTGTAGAAGCACATCATAAGATAATTCAGGAAGTCTAATTTCCTCAGATATACCACTTTTTATTATTCTTCTCATTGCACTAATCTCTAATAACTCTAAAGAATTAGTAGGCATAAAAATTATTTTTGATTTTCCACCTGGTCTATGAGCACTTCTTCCCGCTCTTTGAATGAGTCTTGCTAAATTCTTTGCACTACCAATTTGAACTATTTGATCTACAGGTTGGAAGTCAACTCCCAAATCTAACGAGCTGGTGCAGACAACCCATTTTATTAATCCGTCCTTAACCCCTTCTTCAACTCTTTTTCTATCTTCTTTATCCAGGGAGCCGTGATGAAGTGCAATTTTGTCTTCCATCTCTGGGAGAAAAAATTTAAGACATTGGTACCATCTTTCAGATTGATTTCTCGTATTGGTGAATAATAAGGTGCTTTTATTTTTATCAAGGATTTTTAATAGTGAAGAATGACTTCTAATCCCAAGATGTCCACTCCATGGAAAGGTAGTTTCCTCCTCTGGTAAAACACTTACAATTTCGATCTCTTTTTGAATATTTGTACTTATAATTCTGGGTTTAATAGAGCTCATCCCAACTATTGCTCTTGCTGCTTCTTCAATATTTCCAATAGTTGCAGACATTGCCCAAATTTGTAAATTTTTTATATTACCTCTTAGCCAACTTAAAGATAACTCGCACTGGTTTCCTCTTTTACTACCCATCAATTCATGCCATTCATCAATAATTAATGATGACAACTCCTTAAAAAGATTATTAGATTCTTTATTAGAGAGTAAAAGAGATAAAGACTCTGGAGTGGTAATAAGAATATTAGGTGGTTTAGCTAGTTGCTTTTTCTTTTCATATGGGGTTGTATCCCCGTTCCTAATTTCAACAGTTATTTCTTTATTAAAATGCAAAGCTGCTAATTGTATGGAATTTTTTAGATCTCTACTTAGTGCTTTTAAAGGGGTTATTAATAATATATTCACACTTTTATTATTTTTGGGATCTTCTATCTTTGATAGAGGTCCCATTAATGCAGCATAAGTTTTGCCGCATCCAGTAGGAACTTGTATTATTCCACTCTCTCCATTAAAAAATGCTTCCCAAGATTCGATCTGATAGGGTAGTGGCTCCCATCCATTTGTTGAGAAAAACTGTTTAATTTTAGAAATTAAATTATTTTGCTTATTATTTTTCGTAATATTTTTCATGATATTTTTTTCATTAGTTCATAAGCATTCTCTAGGCTATCTGCATCATTAATTTTTTTATCTTTTCTCCATTTTGTTATCCTTGGAAATCGTACTGCTATGCCTGACTTATGACGTTTAGAAATTTGTATTTTCTCAAAAGATATTTCGAATACCATTTCTGGTTTTAACGATCGAACAGGACCAAATTTTTCTATTGTATTTTTTCTTATCCATTTATCTAGCTCTTTAATCTCAATATTCGTTAAACCAGAATATGCACTTGCAAATTTAATTAATTCTTTGTCTTTCCATAATGCAAAACTGTAATCTGTATACAGACCAGCTCTTCTACCGCTACCGCCCTTAGCGTAAATTAGAACAGCATCCAGTTGCATAGGATCAACTTTATATTTCCACCAAATACCTTTTTTTCTACCAGAGGAGTATATAGAAGTCTTTTTCTTAATTATTAATCCTTCAGTATTATTTTCTCGAGATTTTTCTTTATAAGTTAAAGCATCAGGCCAATCTTTAGGAAAGATTAAATCACATATTTTGAAAATATCAGTGATATTATTCTCGCTTTTAATTTGCCATTTTGAAAAATATTTTTCTAACTCAATTCTTCTATTTTCTAATTTGATTTCTCTTATATCTCTCCCATTAATCTCTAAAAGATCATAAGCAATAAAAATAATTGGATATTTTATTTGGATTGATCTAGTAGGAGACTTTCTATTTATTCTTTTTTGAAGTAAAGAGAAATCAAAGGCAATTTGTTCTTTAAAATTCCAAACTAATAATTCCCCATCAAGAACAAAATCATCTTTTATATGTGACATTTTCTCTACTAATTCTGGGAAAGCTTTATTTACTAATTCTTGCCCTCTTGTCCATAACGAAACATTGCCTGTTCTTTTAATTAATTGCATCCTTATACCATCGTATTTCCATTCAAATTGAAAATCATTTATTGAATTTTTGAAGATTTTATCTTCAATAGTATTTGCTAGAAGAAATGGAAATGGTTTGGAATTTAACTCTTGAAAATTTATATTCTTGTTAATTAAAAATTCATATGAATCAATTGAAGGTTTAAAATCACCCATCAACCTATGAGAAATAATCTCTTCCTCAATATTAATTAGTCTTGATATTGATTTTGTGATTAATCCTATAGAGACTCCCACTCTAAAAGTTCCTGTAAGAATTTTATTAAAAATTAGATGGTTATCTTCAGGTAATGTTTCCCAAAGATTTTTAATTTCTAAATTTTTCGCCTCCTCATTAAGTTTTGATAATGCAGGTATTGTTTCGCTTAGTAATTCATTGAGACTTATATTTGATAATTTCTTTTTTCTAGAATTAGTTTTATTTTTAAGCAATAACGTTATTACCTCAGCAGAATCACCAACTTTTAAATAACATGTATCAATTAACCATTGAGGATATTCATATATTCGAGAAAAAAGATTTTTTAAATATCTTCCACTAATAAATCTCTTATTACTTTTTCCAGTTAGTAAATATATTGCCCATGAATTATCTATTGGATCATTAGATAAAAAATAATTCTTTAAAACTTGAATTTTATTATTTGTACTATTAATAGAATCTAGATCGCCAAATAATTCTGAAAACTTTTTTAAGCTCATATTTATTTACCGAATAAAAGGACATTTATTGATTCCTTTTCAACTAAATATTTACTTAAGGCTTCACTCTCTCCATGATGAAAAAATACATTTTTTGCTTCAGATTTTTTTACTACTTCCAGAATTTCATCCCAATCGGCATGATCAGAGATTGCAAATCCTTTATCATATCCTGATCTTTTTCTAAGAGCTCTTATTGACATCCATCCACTCGCGAAAGCTGTTTGAATGTTTTTAAAATTTTTTAAATAAGAACCCTTATTTAAAGAGGGCGGTAATAATATTAGACTTCCTTTAAGTTCATCTATGTTTTTTTTATTTTCAATTTTTATAGTATCTTTAATATCAATTCCAAGTTCCCTATAACTATTGTTCATTTTGTTAATACTGCCATGGGAATAAATAGTGCCTTTAAAATTTGTTTGACTAATTTCGTTTAACAATCTCTGAGCTTTTCCGAGTGAATAGCAGAAAAGTAAAGAAGTTTTTTCTGGTGAATTGGTTATCCATTTTGAAATATCATTTGCTATTTTATTTGATTCATCCCACTTAAATATTGGCAAACCAAAAGTACATTCGCTTATTAAATAATCAGTTTTTACTATTTCATATTGTTTGCAAGTCTGATCTTTTTGAAGCTTAAAATCACCTGAAATAAGCCATTTTTCTTCAGCAAAAATAAACCTTATTTGACTGGATCCAAGGATGTGACCGGATGGATGAAAAGAAATATTAATGCCATTTATCTTAAATTCTTCTCCATATTCATAAGTCTTAATTTTGATATTATCTCCAACTCTTTCTTTAAGAAGTATCGCAGTTTCCTTAGTAGAAATGTATTCTTCACAGCCAAATGTAAAGTGATCAAAATGAGCATGAGTTATTAATGCCTTTTTTACTGGTTTGCTTGGATCAATCCAAATATCAGCAAGTTCACAATAAAGATTTCCATCTTTATATCTAATTAAATATTCTTGTTTAGTTCTCAAAACTTCATCTCTTACAATAAAGTTAATTTAGCTAATTATGCCCACGCTTGTTTTGATAAAGCTATGGCTGAAATTGTAAGTAAAGCAATAACTGTAAATTTGTTGCTCCAATTAATCATGAATGAACTAATTTTGTTTAAAGAAACTCTATTAGATGGGACAATCTTTTTGTTATTTATAATATGATGATTTTCATTATTTTCTAAGTAGTTTAAATTTTTAATCTCATTTATTAATTTAGATTCGCAAGTTGAGAGTTTTTCTACTTGATTTAATAATTCAATATCTTCTGGCCTTAATAAAGAATTTAATTCTTTAATTTGTCTTTCGTTTTTCAGAAGAAATTCATTAACTATCTCATCTGTCCCTAGCCCTTCTTTATATTTAAAAGGATATCATCTCTTTCCCAAGATTTTTCAAGTGAATTTAAAATTTTGCTTATACTCATTTTAAATATTTTTACTAATGATAAATTATTATTTTTTTCTTCTGTGGCTTATTCCATTAAGTAATTAAAAAAAATTATTTTTATTTAAGATTTACGAATAAGTCTGTTAGCAAAATATTTTATCTTTATCTTTTCTACAATTTCTTTAGAACAACTTTTAGTTTTGACTTTATTTAAATTGATCACTTCATCTGATACATTTTTGCCCGTTTCAAAATAACTTTTTATTTTTTCTAATTCTTCTTTATTTAATCTTTTTGTTGCACCTTTTGCATTGATACCTAGTTTCTTGCAGGCTAATAATATTCTATTACTTTCGACATTAAGATCTTTGGCAATACTGAAAATAGGAGTGTTGATAGACATTATTTTATTTACTATGAAATTTATTATTTATAGTATATTTATAAGTTAGAAATTAAATATATTTTTAATTATTATTAATTTTAAAAACTTTTTTAATTAGGCTACTTCATCTTCAAAATTATTTAAATCATTAAACTTATTTTTCATGGTTGGATTATTTCTAGTTAATTTCTTTACTGTCAAATCTTGAGATTTGCTGTCAGCAGATAAAAGATGTTTTTTTGAGAGAACTAAAGCTTCTTTAGTTTTTTGTAAATGGGTTATTGATTTATCAATTTCTGAAATTGCATCATTAAATCTATCCTGGGCAAGTGAAACATTTTTACCAACTGCATTTTTGAATTGCTCAAGAGTACTTTCAAAATTAGTTATGTCAAAATTCTCACGTTTCATTAAATCAATTTGTGATTTGTATTTTAAGGTTTCCATAGATGCATTTCTTAGCAGAGAAATAATGGGTAAGAAAAATTGAGGTCTTATGACATACATTTTTGGGAATCTATGAGAAACATCTACTATGCCAGCATTATATAGTTCACTATCTGGTTCTAGAAGGGATACGAGAACAGCATATTCACAAGATTTTTGTCTTCTATCTTTATCTAATTCTTTTAAAAAATCTTCGTTTTTTCTTTTATTAGTTCCATTTAAACTTTCATTCTTCATCTCAAACATTATGGATACTACTTCGGTTTTATTTTCATCAAATTCTCTAAATATATAGTCCCCTTTACTTCCGCAAGAGGCATCATTATCCTTTTCGAAATATGAGTTTTTAAATGCAGAGGCACGATTCAGATTAAATTGAGTTTCGCAATGGATTTCTAATGTTTCTCCTATCATCTTTGTAGATAATCTAGATTTCATTTCTCTTAACTCCTGAATAGTCAGGTCCCTTTCACTAATTTTGCTTTTAAACTTTTCTTCAATTAATTTTTCATTAATTGAATGTTCAAGCTTCATCTTTTCAATGGAATTTGTTAAGGATGAGTTTTCTTTTTCTAAATTAGTAATAGCTTCACTAATTTTGTTTTTTAAAGATAATTCTGAAATTAAAGACTGGTTTTTAATTTCGTCTTTCAACTTGATTAATTCATTATTCAATGAATTAATTTTATTTGTTGCTTGATTTTTTAAATTATTAAGGACATTTGTTTTCTTTTCTTCAGCTATTTTTAATTTAGATTCAAGAGTTTGGATCTCAGACTCTTTAATCCGATTCTGCTCAATTAACTGTATTTTTAACTCACGTTTTAAAATTTCCAAAGCTTTTTTATTATCTTCTTCAGCCAAGATAAGTCTTTCTTTTATTTGTTTATTAAATTCTTCGTCTTTTATCTGAAGAAGTATTTCTTCAAAGCTGCTGGGATCAATTCGGAAAGTTTTGCCGCATGAAGGACATTTAATATCTTTCATTTTTTAATTACAAAATAAATATTAGAAAGGATTTAATATTCGAATTATGTAAAAAGAATATTATTCTTGACTAAGAATAAACAATGAACCAATATTATGCATTAAAAAAAAAAGGAATTACTCAATAAAAGTTATATTAATCCTGATTCCTTAAGAATGTTTATTTTATTTGCTAATTCTATATCTGCAGAAGATATTGAGCGGTCTAAAGTTTTGTGAGATGAAACTGTGTAACCACTGTCATCAACAAATTCGTCTTCCCCATCTTTTAAGTGGGCATTTTCATTTTGGAGATCTTTAAAATTACCCGACTTGAATATATTTGACTTGCTGATATTACTATATCCAAAATTCGCAATTCCTCTGGCATCTAATGCTTCCTCAACTAATATTCCAACCACTTTAGATCTACTTATAGATTCGCTCTTGGATATTTCATCAATAATTTCAAGTACTCTTTTTCTAGGAAGATATCCTATCCTTTTAACTTTATTTTCCATAAGTCTTTACATATGTCAATATTGTAACACTTCTGTCAAATCGACTCAGATGTTGATTTATAGCACTTACTTATAGCTCTAAATAATGAGATTAAAGTATAATTTTAAAGAAGATTCATGCAAATTTAAACCTCAAATAGTAATGAGGATAGTTTTATTTGCCTCTTCTAATTACTCTTTCAGATTGGGTCCAATTTCTGAAATTTTCTTTATTCAAATTCCAAATATTATGAAAAATAAACTATATAATAATGCTGATAGCTTTGCAATGTCATTTGATGAGGAATGGGAAAATATAGATTGTGATGATTTACGATTAAAAATAGATAAGGTATTTGAACTTTTATCAGACCATCCTTTTTTTATATCTAATCCAGAAAATGCAAGAAGAATGGCAGAATTTAGGATATTTTCTTTAAAAAAATTTAAATAATTATTTTTAAATTTATTGTAATTTAAAATTTAAATCTTATTTTAATTGCCTAAGATTTAAATAGCTGGTGAATTAAAAAATCCCTTACTGTATAAAAATATTATTATGCCAATAATTGGACCTATCCCAAAAACAAAAAGTACTAATTTTGCAGAATTTTTTGTTTGACCTAATTTCTGATCTTTTAAATTTGAATTAGTTTGATTCTTTTTTGATTTTTTCTTTTTCATGAATGATATATTACTATAACGCAACTTTAAAAGATTTTCATGTGTTATAGAGTTTGAAATAATTTTTAAATTTAACAGAATCAATATGGTAGTAAAAAAAGACCTTGTTGTATAATGAAATGATCGTAAAGCAAAAATGAGTGCAACAAAGAGAGAGGAGGTATGTTCTCACCTTAGATATATAAGGTTAGAGCTCAGAGAAATGCATCAAATGCTTATTAAAGAGGATTTGTTGCCTGATCTTAATGAAGCAAAAGAAGTTCATGCACAGCTTGATGCTTTATTGGAATTATTATCAGAAAAAAGAGTAAATAAGATCAAAAGCCAATTTGAAACTTTTGGTTAATTTGAATATATTAAAAATAATTTGTAGCTGATTCTATTTTTTTTCGATTATCGTGCATCTGTTCTAATTTATTGTAAATTTCTTTAATTTGGATTTGTATTAGATCTGTTGAATTTATATTGCTTAACGCATCTAATGCTGATAAAAGGCTTTCCTTGGCTTCAATTAAATGTCTACATTCTTTACTGCCTGCTTCGTATGACATGGGATTTTTGTAAAAAACAAATTATCCCAAATATATTTAAAATTCTTCCGTATTGCTTGATACTCTTAATAAATCAACGCTTATTATTGTGATTTTCAATACAGAATAAGTATTTATTTTTACTAATATTTAATAAAAACTTATGCAAGAAAACTTCAAAGACCATAAATTATGTATTGAGTTAGCTTTAGATAATGCAAAAAAAAGAATCAATCTTCTTGATAATTTTGATAAAAAGTGCGTCATAGAAGAATATAAAGAATGGATTAATGATGGTTTAAATAAGCATACAGTTTTACTGCTTAGGGATGATCCAATCATCTAAAATTAAATTAATATTTTTTTAATTCTTTTTATTAGAAGTCACCCTAAATAAAAAATAAAGACTTGCAATAAAAATAATTGCTAGGGTAATAGTTAATGAAGAAAAATTACCCATATCTATTTAAAGTATTAAAATAATTATAGCAGTTAAGTAAAATATTTTTTGGGTTCAGTTTTCTTTGAAAAGAGAAAGAATAAATTTATTCAAACTTTCTTTTTCTAAAAATATTTTTTTATTCTTGTAGGTTTTCAATTTATTAAAAATTAAATTAACTAAGTGTTCTGATTTTGAAGTCATATATAAATTTATTTTTCCAATAAATAAATTTTCTCTTCACCTAATTTATCTGGCATCGTTATTTTACATCCTTTATCTTTTTCCATATTACAATCTTTTGAGGCAGGAACAGATTTCCAGGTGCAAATTTTTTCTTGAGAATCTTCTTTTAAAATCTTCCATCCATCATCTAAGTATTCTGAAATACCATTCTCTCCACAAGAAAACTTTATTTCCATTCTTTTCTTTTCTGAATTATTATTTTCATTAATATTTTCTTTCAAATATTTTATGGGATACTCTTTTTTGATTGATGTCCTACAAGAACTTAAGAAAATTGCAATTAGAATTATTTGTGAAAATTGTTTTATTAATTTCATTTTTTTTTACTTTTGATGATTCCAAATTACTTAAATTATAATTTATTTTGATTCTATTAATTTGAATAGTTTATCCATTTCCCTCATCAATTTTTTTACATCATCTGGCTTCGGTAGTATTAATTCTTCTGTGACTTCTAAATGCATTTTCTTTAAATTTTGCCTCAAATCTTTTAAATGCATTTTTACTTTCTCTTTCTTTTGCTTTATATCAGTCATAGGAGTAAAAATTCAAACTTTATTAAACTTAAAGTTACTATCATAATATTGAGTTGGTTATTTATAGAGAATAATTAAAAATTTAATTTTTTAAATTTTCTATTTTATAAATTTCTTCGCCCCCATAACAAAAATTTGTAGATACCATTTTTATCTCCCTATTATTAATTCCTATTGTATTTTTATTCTTAATAATATAATTTTTAGCTATTGCTTCACAATCTAATTTGTTTTTTGCATGTTTAATAACTGGATAAAAATATGCCAATACAGTAATTACAAAAAAAAATGTTATTAATGATTTTTTATCATTTTTAATAAATTCTTTAGATGTTTTTTTTGCTTTTAATATTTTTATGAGTAATTTATCTGGTAATCCTATTTGAACAAATAATAACTCTACCCACCATGGAAGATCCTTATCTTTATTTTTCTTTGAGTTTTCGTAAGTATTCATTTTCTTAGCTTCATAGTTTTGGTTTCTAATCTCTTTAGGATTAGTTGTTTCTTTTTTACTCATATCATCGAATGATTTATTTGGAATGTTGAG
>CACJCK010000019.1 GCA_902591865.1 uncultured Prochlorococcus sp. | reverse complement strand
ATTATCAGAATCAGTATTAGTCATTATTATCTATAAATCGAAATTAAAATTTTTAAAATACTATTTATTTATATCAAATAATTATGACAATTAAATTGTTTGTAATCTCCTTAAAACTCCATTAATAAATTTTCTTCCTTGCAAATCACTATATTTATTAGCTAAATTAACAGCCTCATCACAAGCAACAGCGACTGGTGTATCCAAAAAATTTATATCCACATAAGCTAAACGCAGAATATCCCTATCAATTCTTGGTAATCTTTTTAATCTCCAGCCATCCATTACTTGATCAATATCAGAATCAATACTTTTAAGATTATTAATTATATTACAAATCCTCTGATTTACATCCTCTCTAATATCTATCTGACTGCTCGTAACAATTAATTTTGGAAAGTCTAAAGTGACAGAAAGTGTATTCATTACGGTTTCAATTTTTGTCAGAGATTTTTTTAACTCATCTCGAACTTTTGAATAAGAGGAATCAACACCTTCTTGCAATTCACTATCTAATATTTTTTGTGAAGCATTTTCTAAATCTGACTCGCAATTATCTAATTCCTCTCTGCAATGATTTATTAAAGAATCCAATGCAGATTCAAAAATTTCTTCAATCTGAAATTTATTTAATTTAAAATCGCCTTTATCTTTTATAAGGCCAAGAGAAATTAAAGATAATTCTCTAGAAAGGGATCTATTATGCATCAATTAAGAAGAAGTATTAGTGGAGGCTCGTAATTGAGAAAACAATTTTGAGAATGTTGGATTTGTAGTGTTATTTTTCTCATCTGGATTAACTATCCCAGCAGAAATTATTGTTCTAAAAGCATCTTCAACAGAAATATTCAAATCCTTAACAGAGGACTCAGGAACGAGTGTGTACCAACCTGTAGTTGGGTTTGGTGCTGTAGGTATAAAAACACTAAGTAACTTTTCTTCCAATTCTGGCTGTAAAGAAGGTCCTACATCTCCAGTTACAAAGCCTACACTGTATAGTCCCTCACGAGGATATTCAACTAAAACAACTCGTCTAAATCTATTAGATTTATTACTTAAGAAAGTTTCTAGCAATTGTTTAAGAGTTTTATAAACCGCTCCAGCTACTGGAATTTTTGATAAAGTCCCTTCTCCAAATTCTAATAGCCATCTTCCTACAAAATTTCTCGCCATTAAGCCTATCAACAAAATAGCTAATAAAGGAACAGTTAGACCTAAGGTTAGATTAATTAAATCTTGTAATAAAGGATTTAAAGTAATAAAAGGATTTAATTGCTTTGGGACTGAAGTAACTAGTGTTAAAACAAATTTACTAACTAATGATGATAGCCAGATTGTTGTTGCTAAGGGTATTACAACCAACAACCCCGCTATAAGATCATTTTTGAGATCTTGTTGAAGCCTAGATCCTAAATTCGAATCTTGATTTTGATTAGATTCAACCAAAATAACGTTTTTAACTATATTAACTTTACTAATAATTTAACTGTTTTTAATGAGTTAGGATATATTTTTCTTAAATATATCTATTTTATTTAAGGGTTTATTCTCCAAAAAATAACTTTTAAAGGTAATCTATATAAATAAAAAAATGATTGATAAGATTCAAGACAATAAAGAAATTAGTAAAAAATTAAAAGAAAGGGCTATTTTTGAAGGTTTTACAATTGTTGGAATAGCTTCAATACCAGGAAGTTCCCGAATAAAATTAAGAACTTATGCATTAGAAAGATGGCTATCGAATAACCACCATGCTGGAATGAAATGGATGGAAGCAGAAAAAAGAAGAAATATAGGCTCACTTTTTGAAGATGCAAAAAGTATTTTAAGCGTTGGATTTACTTACATTAATTCACAAAACAACAAAAACAATTTCCTCAAGGTAGCCAAATTTAGCCAAGGAGAAGATTACCATAAAGTGATTCGCAAAAAATTAAAGAATATTGGCAAATGGATCAATGGAGAAATTCCAGATTGCAAATGGAAAATATGTGTTGACACCTCTCCACTTCTTGAAAAAGCATGGGCTGAGGAGGCAGGAATTGGTTGGATAGGTAAAAATAGTAATTTAATCAGCAAAAAACATGGTTCTTGGTTTACTTTAGGTTTTATGATTCTCACAAAAGATTTAATGCCAGATAAACCTCATCAATCACTTTGTGGAAAATGTGATGTTTGTATTGAACAATGTCCCACAAAAGCAATAGTAGAACCCTTTGTAATACAATCAGATCTATGCATTGCGTATCACACAATAGAAAGCAGAGATAAAACTTTTCCAAAGAAAATAGAAAAAAACTTAGGTGGATGGGTCGCAGGATGTGATATTTGTCAAGATGTATGTCCATGGAATAAATCAGTACCATACAACGATAATTTTGAAACTACACCAAAAGAATGGATTAAAAATCTTAATATTGAGTCCCTCAATTGGGACGATAAAACGTGGCAAGAAAATCTCAAAGGAACTACCTTAAAAAGAATTAAACCATGGATGTGGAAAAGGAACATACAAGCAAATATAAATAATAAAAAAATCAAAATATGAAAAAGTATTTAAAAAACAATCTGGATCATTTTGATCTTTTGTACTTTTTCAAATAGAAAAAGTTCAAGCAATAGTTCCATATTATTATTTCCCAAAATTAAAAATTTACAAAAGCAAAATTTATATATTTTTAAAATTGCGTATCAACTACTTTTTTGATCAATATTAAAGACAGTCTTAACTTAGCCAAATTAGCTTTAAAAATAAATGCAAAAGATGAAAAACTATGGTTAATTTTGGCTGAAGCACAAATAGCTAACAAAGAATACAAAAACGCATTAAATTCTCTAGATGAAGCAGAACAGATCAATTCAAACATTAGTGAAATATATTTTGCTAAAAGATATTTTTACTTAAAAATTTCAAAACAAACAAAGGTAAAGAATGCTTTAAAAAAATGAATAAATATTGAGTCTAATAACCATAAAGCTAATTTTCAAATGATAAACATTTTATTATTGGAGAAAGATTATATGGTGGCTATCAAATCATTTGATAAATCTATAAAAATTAAAACTGATTTCTAGCAAGCAATAATCAAGGTTTGGATTATTTCAAGAGAAACAATGTAAATCTATCAATCAAATTTTTTAAAAGTGCAATCTCAATTGAAGAAAATGCTTAACCATTACTAGGCTTAGACTCATGTATAAAAATAAATGATACTAAATTAGCAATTCAGCTAGCAAAAAAAGCTTTGGCTAAAGATCCCAAATATATAAATTATGATTATAGAAAACAGTTATTGGGGAGAAAAATTACAAGCCTCTTCAGAAATTCTTTTACAAAATGAACAACTAAAAAAAGGTATAATATTAGCAAAATCCAAAATAAGTTAATCATATTAATTTTCAATACTGGTAAATATTTTTTTACCTATTAGTCTTAATTTAGTTAATCAATAATTATTCTATTTTACGCTCTAATGGATAAGCAAAACTTCACTTCCATCTCACTTCAGGAAGAAATGCAACGTTCTTATTTGGAGTATGCAATGAGCGTAATTGTTGGACGTGCTTTGCCTGATGCAAGAGACGGTCTTAAGCCAGTACAAAGAAGAATCATATTTGCGATGTATGAATTAGGTTTAACACCTGATAAACCATTCAGGAAGTGCGCCAGAGTTGTTGGAGATGTACTTGGAAAGTACCATCCTCACGGAGATCAAGCAGTGTATGATGCATTAGTAAAGCTAGTGCAAAATTTTTCAACTAAATATCCTACTCTTGACGGTCATGGAAATTTTGGATCTGTAGATAATGATCCTCCAGCAGCAATGAGATATACTGAGACCAGATTAGCTCCAATAGCTCATAAAGGATTTCTTGAAGAAATTGGATCAGAAACAGTAAACTTTTCAAATAACTTTGACGGTTCTCAAAAAGAACCAGATGTTCTTCCAGCCCAACTTCCATTTTTATTGTTGAACGGCTCATCAGGAATTGCTGTTGGCATGGCAACAAATATTCCCCCTCACAACATAGGCGAAATTATAGATGGTTTAGTTGCTTTAGTAAAAAATAGAGATATAAGTTATAAAAAACTTTTCAACATTATCAAAGGACCTGATTTTCCTACAGGCGGAGAATTAATGTTTAGTGAATCAATAGAAGAACTTTATGAGACTGGAAAAGGATCATTAACGATAAGAGGAGTTGTAAATACAGAAGAGGTTAATTTAGGCAAAGGGAAACATAAAAAGAATGCACTAATTATCACGGAACTTCCTTACCAAATTAACAAAGCAGGGTGGATTGAAAAACTCGCAGAACTAGTTAATTCAGGCAAGATTAATGGGATTTCTGATATTAGGGATGAAAGCGACAGAGATGGAATGAGAATTGTAATAGAACTAAAAAAAGATTCTAATTCTGAACTTGTAATTTCTAATTTATATAAAAAAACAACTCTCCAAACAAACTTTGGAGCAATATTCTTAGCGTTAATTAAAGGCAAGCCTGTACAACTAAACCTAAAAAAGTATCTCAACTATTTTCTTACATTTAGAGAAGAAACAATTAGAAAAAGAACTCATTATTTTCTAAAAAACACTCTTGAAAAGCTAGAAATATCAGAAGGTTTATCTAAAGCCACTAAAAATATAAAAAAGTTTATAGAAATTATTGAAGAATCTGAAAATTCTGTGGAGGCTAAATCAAAATTAATTGAAAAATTTTTTTTAAGTGAAAAACAAGCAAATTCAGTTTTGGATATGCCACTCAGAAAATTAACAAATCTAGAAAAGAATCAAATTGATGATGAAATAAAAAATTTGGAAGAAAAAAAGAATTATTTTCAAAAATTATTAAACGAAAGAGAATTATTACTTAAATTACTTATAGAAGAATTATTAATATTAAAGAAAAAATATAATGTTTTACGAAAAACAAAAGTAATTAAAAATATAGATCAAAATGAAGAATTAGAAACTCTTAATAATCAAATATTAGAAGACTTTATAAATAAAAAAACTAAATTATGCATAGACAATCGACTTTATTTAAGAAGAATGATTTTAAGTAATTACAAGAAATCATTTGAAGTAGTGAATAAAATTATAGATAATAAAAATATTCAAAAATTTATATGTAATATTGAAAAAAATGTAAAATTGATTGGAATCACAAATACAGGAAAAGTTTTTAACATTGATTGGGAGTCAAATATTAATAAGGATTATAAATTAGATAATAAAATTCTTGGCAATATTCATCCTAATGAAATAATAAATTTTCATTCAATTAAAAAACAAATAAGAAATTATTTATGCGTCTTGAATTCAGATGGAAGATTCAAAAAAGTTTTATTTGACGAAGATATGATTAAAAGTAATAGATCTTTCACAATTACAAAATTAAAAAAAAATTTAAAAACAATTGATTCATTTATTTCTAATGAAAACAAAGATTTAATAATATTAACCTCAATAGGAAGAATTTTTAGATTTAATTTATCAAATAAAATTTTGACACCAACTTCTAAACAATCCCAAGGACTACTACTTGCAAAACTTTTACCAACTGAAAAAATAGTTTCTTGTTGTACATACCATAATGAGGAAAATATTTTTTTAATATCTAAATTAGGAAAAATCTTTTGTATAAATAGTAATGAAATTTATTACTCAAATGAATACAGTTTGGGATATTTAAACAAAAAAACCCAACTTAAAAATGATTACTTTATGAAGATAATGACGAGTAATCATCACATTGATATTGAAACTAATAAAAATAAATCTGCAAGATTAGACCTAAATAAATTAGATTTCAACTGCGGTAAATCAAATTTTTTAAGTGATTTTTTAAAATTAGATAACGATGAATACCTTGAAAATTGTTTCCGACTTAAAAACTTTCTCAACTAAGATTTATATTCATTTTCAACCCAATTTAAGTACTCTTGGTTAACTGTTCCTGTGACATAAGAACCAGTAAAGCAACTCATTTCCAAATCCTTAATATGGGAATCAGTTATTATAGATTTTCGCAAGCTTTCAACACTTTGATAAACAAGATTATCAATTTCAAGATGATCAGCAATTTCACTTATTGTTCTATCGTGAGCTATTAATTCATCTCTATTAGGCATATTAATTCCATAAACATGTGGATAACGAACTGGAGGAGCTGCTGATGTAAAAAAAACTTTATTTGCTCCTGCATCTTTAGCCATTTGGACAATTTCTTTTGAAGTGGTACCTCTTACTATCGAGTCATCAACTATTAATACATTTTTATTTTTAAACTCTGCACTCATTGCATTTAATTTTTGTCTTACAGATTTCTTACGTTTCTGTTGACCAGGCATTATGAATGTTCGGCCTACATATCTGTTTTTAAAAAAACCTTCCCTATATTCTATCCCTAACTGTCTTGCAACTTGCATTGCCGCAGGTCGAGAAGAATCAGGAATAGGCATAACTACATCAACATCTCCACAATTAATTGTCTCTTTTATAGTTTCTGCAAGATAATCTCCCATCTTTAAACGAGCTTTATAGACTGAAATTCCATTCATTATTGAATCTGGCCTAGCTAAATAAACATATTCAAAAGCACAGGGAAATAACATTGGATTGTCAGAACATTGCTTAGAAAAAAACTCCCCATTAAGATTTATAAAAATAGCTTCTCCAGGATCTACATCTCTAACTACTTGATAATCGTTATTCTCGAGCACTAGAGATTCACTAGCAACCATCCACTCTTCTTTTTTTGTCGTTAATGAAAATCTTTTTCCTATGACTAAAGGTCTAATACCGAAAGGATCTCTGAATGCTAATAAACCATGTCCTGAAATTAACGCAATTGAGGCATATGATCCCTGAATTCTTTTATGTAAAGATTTAACGGCATTAAAAATAATATCAGGTTCTAATTCTTGATTATTAATTTGTTGTTGTAATTCTGTCGCAAATACATTTAACAACATTTCAGTATCACTTGAAGAATTTGTATGCCGCTTGTCAATATTAAATAATTGTTTTTCTAAATCTCTGGTATTTGTCAAATTTCCATTATGTATCAAAACAATTCCATAAGGAGCGTTAACGTAGAAAGGCTGTGCTTCTTCTACACTTTCTGCTGATCCTTTTGTTGCATACCTAACATGACCCAATCCAAATTTGCCGATTAAATTCCTCATATCTCTCGTTCTATAAGCAGTATTAACCTGACCTTTAGCCTTATGTATATGAAAAACAGTATTTTCCATTGTAGCTATACCTGTTGAGTCTTGACCTCTATGCTGCAAAAGCAAAAGACTATCGTAAATTTGTTGATTTACATCCTCAGAAGAAACGATTCCAACTATTCCGCACATAACTTAATATCTTAAAAATTTTAATAGTTGAGAAATGTTTTTCATATTTAAAAGTAACCTGAAATACTATTATTAAATTTTTCTGATAATTCCTCAACCCTAATATTGCAAATATTTTTATCTTGAATTTTTATTTTTAGCGTTTCACTAGTTACATATCCTATTTTTTTTACGTAAACACTTGATGGGAAATTTATTTGATTTTGTTTTAAATAATTAAGCCATTCATTTTGTTTCATTTTGCTAGTTGAAAAAATAATTCTAGAACCTCCTTCTGCAAACAATAAATTATCAACTCTATTAACATCTTTCTTTAGTTCTATTGTTACACCTTTTCCAGACAATATACAAGACTCTGCTAAAGCTATAGCTAAACCTCCATCACTAATATCATGAGAAGAAACTACAAAACTTTTTGAAATAGCATTTCTTAAAAAACTCTGACAAAACTTTTCATCCAACAAATCTATTTTTGGAGGCCGACCTACGATTTCTCCGTGAAAATATTCTAAATAAGAACTTGCAGCGATAGTTGTATCTGATTTATGAGAACCTATTAACCAAATTTGATCATCAATGTTTTTCCATTCGCTGCTTATAGCTTTTTCGAGAATATCTATTTTTCCAACCATTCCTATAACTGGAGTAGGATTGATAGGAGTTATTACATTGTCATTATTTTTAGATTCATTAAACAAAGAAACATTACCTCCTGTAACAGGAGTTTCTAAAACTTTACAGGCTTCAGCAATTGCATTGCATGAAGATGAGAGTTGCCAATATCCTATTTCATTCTCTGGAGAAGAAAAATTTAAATTATTTGTAATTGCTACTGGTTCAGCCCCAACACAACTAACATTTCTAGCTGATTCTGCGACAGCAGCGATAGTTCCTCTAAAAGGGTCAAGAGCAACCCATCTACTATTACAATCGACTGAAGCAGCGACACCCGAAAATCCTTTACTTTTATTTTTTTTATTTTGTTCCCTTAGTCTTATTACAGCTGCATCTGATTTTCCAGGTTTAAAAACTGTATTTGACTGTACTTGAGAATCATATTGCTTATAAATCCAACTTTTAGAAGCTATTGAGGGATTAGAGAGTAGTTTTAAAATGATTTCTGAATAAGAAAAATTCTTTTTTTCCTTCAATGAAAATATTTTTTGCTCATAAATTTCTGGTAAATCATTTTCTTTCCATTCCCATTTCTTTAAAAGATAATCAGGTGGATTATTAATCACATTGTGAAAATTGACAGGGGTATCATCAGTCAAGGCAGAAGTAGGTATTTGAGCAACAATTTCACCTTTATGAGAAATAATTACCTCATTAGTTCCTATAACTTGACCAATTACATTGGCATATAATCCCCACTTATTAAATTTTTCAATAAGATCATTAATTTTTTCTTCTTTAACGACGAACAACATTCTCTCTTGCGATTCAGATAATAAATATTGGTATGGAGACATATCATCTTCTCTAGAAGGAACCAAATCTAAATCAATAGATATACCTAATTTTCCATTTGCAGCCATTTCTGCACTACTGCATGTTAAACCTGCAGCACCCATATCTTGAGCTGCAATTACATCTCCTGTTTTGAAAGCATCCAAACAAGCTTCAATAAGACTTTTCTCAATAAATGGATCACCTACCTGAACTGCTGGTCTATCATCTAATGAGGCTGTAGTTAATTCTGAGCTGGCAAAACTAGCACCACCAACTCCATCTCTGCCAGTGGTATTACCAACATATAATACTGGTGATCCTATATTTTTAGCTCCAGAACAAACGATTTCACTGGTCTCTAAAAGTCCTAAAGCCATAACATTCACTAAAGGATTTCCGGAGTAACTATCATCGAAATCAATTTCACCACCTACAGTTGGTACACCAACACAATTCCCATAATGGGCAATACCGGATACAACTCCTCGCAGTAAATCAACATTTGATGACTTATCAAGGTTTCCGAATCTTAATGAATTCAATACTGCAATTGGCCTCGCACCCATTGTAAATATATCTCTTAAAATCCCTCCTACACCTGTTGCTGCACCTTGAAAGGGTTCAATAGCTGAAGGATGATTATGACTTTCTATTTTAAAAACAAGTTTTTGATTATTTCCAACATCAATAACTCCAGCATTTTCTCCAGGTCCAACTAAAACATTTTTGCCTTTAGTCGGAAATTTAGATAGTAAAGGTTTTGAATTTCTATAACAACAATGTTCAGACCACATAACGCCAAACATGCCTAATTCCGTTCTATTAGGTTTTCTCTTTAATCTTTTGCAAATTTCTTCGTAATCATTAAGTGTTAAATTCTCAACTTTCAGTGCCTCATTAAGATCATAAAGATCATGATTTTCTTTATTTATCATTCTTTATATCCAAGGGTCATCTTCTTTTTTTTCACTAAACGGGGTAGATGTACTGTCTTCATTATAAAAACTTTTTTGTTTAAAATCTAAGTTTTGGCTAATATCTTCATCTTCTTCAAGCCATTCCTCTAATCTATTAGAAGCAATTTTTTTCATATCATCAAATCTATCAATAATTTTTTTTCCTTTTTGCATGAATTCATTTTTAATGCTTGATTTTATTAAAGATAAATCATCTAAAGAATTACTTTCGCAAAATACCAATCCAGGTTGTTGATCATTAATATTTTCAATATTTAATTTCCATCTACTAGAACCTGGAATTTTAATATTAGATCTAGAAACTAAGTAATATTTGATTTTTCCCGTTTTCATGTCAAATAAAAAATCTGCAATAACTCCTATTTTTGATCCATTTACATTTATCAGATTAGCTTCTATTAAAGTTGGAAACCGATTTAAAGTTGCTAAATCGGAAATAGCTGGATCACCTTTGACATAAATTTCATTATCTATAATTTGATTAATTTGATTTAATCGCCAAACATTTCTTTTTAAATCAAAATTTGAAGGACGAGAATACCATCCTAAAATTCGATGAACTGGAGGGTGCATCCAAACATTTTCACCATTTCCGTAATTGAGGACCTTACTACCCTTAACACTATAATTTAGTAATTCACTTAATAAAATTTCTTTAGGTAATTTCAAATTAAGAACGAACCTGCACAGGCATGACTAAATAAGTAAAAGAATTGAGATTATCTTCTGGTACAAAAACAGCTGGAGTAGTTGCAATATTACATTTTAAAAGTACATTTTCAGAAGCGATAACTTTTAAACCTTCTAACAAATATCTTACGTTAAATGCAATATCAAAATTTTCTCCAGAATAAGAAACAGGTATTGATTCATTTGCGTTTCCAATATCCTGGGCATCTGCGCTGATTAAAGCTAAATCTGTATTATCTAATTTAATCTTTACAACACTACTTTGCTGATCAGCTAAAACAGCAATTCTTTCTAATGCATCAATTAATTTTTTTGTATTAAAATTAAGAATTTTAGAAAAAGAATCTGGAATTAATTGAGAATAATTAGGGTAAGTACCTTCTAGGGTTCTTGTAGTAATTATTTGATTAGAAGAAATAAATACTACTTGACCTTTGTCATAGAAGAGTTTTATTGAATTTTCTGAGGTTCTCAAAGATACTAGTTTTTCAATTTCTCTTAATGATCTAGTTGGAATAGTCACTGATAAACCACCATCATTTGAAGATAAGTTTTCTTGATTTTCGATATGTTCTTCATTCCCAATTAGAGTGACAGCCAATCTATGACCATCTGTAGAAGCAGACTCTAAAAAATTTGGTTTGAATGTGAAATTGACACCTGTTAGTAATTGTTTTGAATCATCATTACTACTAGCAAAAATAGTAGATTTTAAAGCCTTTAAAAAAGAACCAGGATCAATATTTAAAGAAGTACCACTTTCAACAAATGGTAAATTAGGGTATTCATCAGAAGGAATCCCTTTAAGGTTAAAAGAACCTCTGTCACTTTTTATTAAGATATTATCTGAGTTTTCGTCAACTTCTAAAGAAACAGGAGTTTCATTAGGTAGTTTGTTTACTATTTCGGATAAAAGTTTTGAAGGTATAGTAATAGCTCCACTATTTTTAACAGTTCCATCAAAAGAAGTTTGAATTCCTAAATTTAGGTCAAATCCTGTCATGGTAATTTTATTAGTTCCTTGGTCAGCTGTTAAGAGAATATTTGCAAGAATTGGATGAGTTGGTCTTGAAGCTACTGCTTTGCTCACTAACTGTATAGAATTATTTAATTCATTTTGATTACAAATAATTTCCATCTGAATTTGGAACTTTTTACAAATACAATATACTTTTTTCGTATATTAAATTCAATAAACTAATTTTTTACTTTCTCTAATATAAATATAAATAATTAAATAAAAAATTATATAGTAGTAGTTCTTGTGGTAACTGTGGAATTCTTAAATTAAATAGCTTGTCAACCTAGTTTAGGTAAACAAAAATATGTGAAAAAAATTTTTTATTTGTTAAAAAGTTTTTTCTTTATCCAAAAAATTTAAATTTATTCAACAAATAGAATTATTTATTATGTTTTTTTTAACAAATAATGTTTGTTTTTAATTGATTTCCACAGACACTATTTGTATTGGATATCAGTATCCTAAGATTTTAGTTATATTTTTTAATGAAGGTTCAATATTTTTTTTGAAGATAGCATCGTTGTTTTTTATGGCGCAATCAGGATCTTTTAAGCCATTTCCAGTAAGAACACAAACAATAGTCGATTCTTTCTGAATTCTATTTTTATTTTTAATCAGTCCAGCAACTGATGCTGCACTGGCAGGTTCACAAAATACCCCCTCTTTGGCAAGGATTTTATAAGCATTGATTATTTCTTCATCTGTAACTGACTGAAAGTCTCCTTTACTCTCTTTTCTTACTTTTATTGCTTTTTCTCTATTTACAGGATTACCAATTCTTATTGCAGTTGCGATTGTTTCTGGATCTTTAACTATTATATTTTTTACTAATGGAGCAGAGCCTTCGGATTGAAAACCCATCATTGTTGGTAATTTCAAATTTCTTTTTATTTTTGAATATTCTTTAAATCCCATCCAATAAGCAGTTATATTTCCTGCATTACCCATTGGAATACAAAGCCAATTGGGAGCATGACCTAAGTCATCAACAATTTCAAAAGCTGCCGTTTTTTGTCCTTGTATTCTATATGGATTAACAGAATTAACAAGTTCTACAGGATGTTCTGCGGATAAATCTCTAACAATTTCAAGAGCCTTATCAAAGTTTCCATTAATTGATATTATTTCAGCACCATACATTAGTGCTTGCGCAAGCTTTCCTTGTGCAACAAATCCTTCTGGGATTAAAACATAAGGTTTTAATCCTCCTCTCGAAGCATATGCCGCAGCTGCAGCAGAGGTGTTTCCAGTACTTGCACAAATTACTGCTTCACGGCCCTCTTCTTTTGCTTTGCTAATTGCCATAGTCATTCCACGATCTTTAAAAGATCCTGTTGGATTAAGGCCATCATATTTTAAAAAAACTTTTGTTCCATTTCCAATTAGGTTGCTTATTGACTCGCTTAGAATAAGTGGTGTATTTCCTTCATTGAGGGAAATAATAGGAGTCTTCTTTGTAACTGGAAGATATTGTTTATAAGCTGCTATTAGACCTGGCCATCTTTTCTTTCTGTAATTGATACGTAGTTTATTTTTGATTTTATTTAATAACACCATGGTTGATTAGTTTGTTTTGATTTTTTCTAGAGGAGAATTGGTGAAAAAGGTTAATAATTCTGAAATCGATTCTACTTTATTCATAACTTTGCTCAAAGCACTGACATCTAAAATTACAGTTTTAGTTGGATATCCTTCAAAAAAATTTATTAGATTTATTTTTCCATTTCCTATGTTTATTCCTTGAATTACGCTTGCTCTGAGCGCCAACATGCCTGTTCTTTCATCAGTTGCTCTGGGTGGGTGGATAATAGATGAAAGTCTTCTTAAAAAAACATTTCCTATTTCAGAATTTACTAACTTACTTGCAATGGTAATAGGAACTTCAAAATCTTTATTTAAAACTGTTCTAATTTCCTTATCGGTAGACCCGGTTGCTTTCAAAATTCTTTTTAATTTTCTTGTGGATTTACCCTCTTTAGCAAAAGTTTTTAAAGAATTAACTTTAATTGTCCTAGAAAATATATTGTATGTGATCTTAATTTCTTCAGCAGCATTAGCTTTTGGAGCATTAAAAAATAAAGTAGAAATTACTAAAATAAAAAATGTTTTAAGTATTAAATATTTACTAAACTTCATTTATATATTTGCACCAGCGGCAATCTTAACAAGTCTTACTACTCCTTTTTCAGTTACTTTTTTTGCAATTTTTATACCCATCTCTTTTGTATAGGGCTCATTTATAAGTCTCGGAACTCTTTTTAGAAAAATGTCAATTGAGTAGCCGGGGACTTTTTGTAAAATCTCTAAAAAGTTTCTCAATGGCTCTACATACATTATAAGGTCACCCAAATTGTTATTTTCGTTAATAGTATTTAATTTAATTGATTGTGGAAGATAGTTATTCAAACTTTTCAATATTTTTAGACTAAGCAAATCTATTTGATTTGTTAAACCTTCAACTATCTCATTTCTAAGAAATCCTCCATTGGGTGAAAAGAGAAGATTTATAACTTCGTCTAAAAGTTTTTCTAAATCGAGATTTGTTTGTTTCGCAGCGTTAGAAAGGAGATCTTCTAAACGGTCCCATTTAAATTTTTTATTATCAAAAAGCATTTCTTTAAGGCTTTCCCTTAATTGTGGATCAGGGTCTTCCATCAATCTTCTTGCAAAATATGGATAAGCTGCGCCTAATATTTTGAAATTTGGATCCACGCTTAAAGCTATTCCTTCTAATGTAAGTAATGATCTAATTATAAGTGCATAATATGGGGGGAGTCTGAAAGGGAATTTATACATAACACCAGACATATCGTCTGTAACGCTTTTAAAATCCATTTTTGAAACACCTTGTTCAACAGCGTTAATGAAAACATCTTGAAATGCTGGAACAATAGGTTCTAGATTAACTTCCTGTGATAAAAATCCCAATTTTACGAAATCTTCAGACAATTTATCAAAGTTTTTATTTACTAAATGTACTACTGCTTGAATTAATCCTGATCTGGATTCTCTGGAAACCTCGCTCATCATTCCAAAATCTAGATAACATAGTCTTCCATCTTCTAGGGCTAATAAATTACCTGGATGTGGATCTGCATGAAAAAAACCATGTTCTAAAAGCTGTTCTAGACTGCATTGCACCCCTATCTCAATCATTTCATCAGGATTAATTCCTAATTTTTTTACGTCTTCTAAATTTGTTAATTTGGTACCTTCTATCCACTCCATTGCTAAAACTCTTCTTGAAGTTATTTCTTTATAAATTTTTGGTACGGCAATCATTTTGTTATGTTGATGCATTTTTCTAAATTTTTCGGCATTTGCAGCTTCGTTTAGATAATCCATCTCCTCAAAAACTCTCTTGCCTAATTCATCAATCAAAGCAACCAGATCACTTCTTATTAATCCAATATTGTTTTTTAGCCAATAAGCAATGTTTCTCACTATGTAAAGATCTAAGGTTATTTGCTCTCTTAAACCTGGCCGTTGAACTTTTATTGCAACAATCTCTTCATTTTTTAATTTAGCTTTATGCACTTGCCCTAAGGAAGCAGCAGAAATTGGTTCTCTATCAATTTCTAAAAAAATCTCATCTATTTTGTATCCTAAATCTTCTTCTATTAATTCCATAGCTTTATCGCCATCAAACCCAGGGAGTTGATCTTGCAATTCTGATAATTCTTCTAGAAGAATCCCTGGAATTATATCTGGTCTTGTTGATAAAGCTTGGCCTGCTTTAACAAATGCAGGTCCAAGTTCTACTAATAAATTTGTTAATTCTCTTGCTCTAAATCTTGCTTGCGATTCATTTTTCAACCTTCCAGTTAATTTATCCCATCCAACGGAAAAGATGTAAGCAAAAATAGGCACGAGTGTTTGCCAAAGTCTTTTTAAAAGTCTTTTAGGATTTTTTTTGTAAATTTTAGAAATTGTATCTGGATCATAATTTAAGAGACCAGATACCTCAATAAAATCAGTAAAATCTTCTTTCATAACTTTATATATTTAATACCTTTATTTTCTTAAAAAAGGAGTTATTTTTTTTATATGAAAGATTTATCATGTTAATACAACTTAAAATAGAAAATATTGCCTTAATAGAAATTATAGAAATTAATTTTGAAAAAGGTTTGAATATCATAACTGGGGATTCAGGGTCAGGAAAATCATTAATTTTGGATTCCCTAAATGCTTTATTTGGTGGATCCAATATACCTCTAAAACATTTAATACGTCCAGGAAAAGATTTTTGCGTTATTGAGGCGACATTTTCTTCTTCTTCCCAAATTAATCATTGGTTAATAAGTAATGGTTTTGAAATAACTTCTTCAGAACTACAAATTAAAAGAAAATCTTATAAAAAAAATAATAAAATTCTATCCAAATATAGCCTTAATAATTCACTAATTAATAGACAATCATTAGAAAAACTCGGACGATTTTTAATAGATTTTGCAGGTCAATCTGACACTTTTATCTTTGATTCGTTAGATAAGAGAAGATTAATCATTGATGACTTATGTTCCCAAGAATTAAGAGAAACTAGCGAAAAGATTAAAAGTATATGGGGAGAAACTAAAGTTTTAAAAAGATTAATGGATGAAAAAATAGAATTTTCTAGGAATCAAGAAGAAAAAAACTTGGCAATTAAACAAATGTTGAAGATTTTAGAAGACGCTGATTTAAATTCCAGTGAAGAAATTTTAGATTTAGAGTTATTAGAAAATAAACTTGTAAATAATCTCGCAATTAATAATTCAATTAAATCATCATTAGAAAACTTAAATAATTTCAGTCATGATGAACCATCAGTAACTTTTTTGATAAATCAATCAATAAAGGCTTTAAATAAAACAGCAGATTTCGATTTAAAGATTCAAGAATTTAGAGAGAAGTTATTAAATATCCATTCTGATGTTGAAGATTTAATTTTTGAACTAAACTCATATTTGCAAGACATAGAAAATTGTGAATCCAATCTTCCAGAAATACAAAAAAGATTATTTTTTTTAAAAAACTTAGAGAAAACTTTTTCATTAGAGCTACCAAAATTAATTGGAAAGCGCGATCAATTAAAGACGTATTTTCAACAAAATGATCAAGGTAATGAGATTTGTAGGATTAAAGCTCAAATTGAAAATTTACAAAGTAATTTAAATTCTTTATTTGAAATTCAATCTATTGAAAGAAAAAAAATTGCTAAACATTTAGAAAATTCAGTAATGTCCATTTTAATCAATTTAGGTTTAGAAAATGCAAATTTTTCAATTCAATTTTCCGAATGTAAGGCCTCTAGCGATGGAATTGACGATATAAATTTTTTGTTTTCAGCTAATCCCGATCAAAAGCTTGCTCCATTATCAAATGTTATTTCTGGCGGAGAAATGTCAAGATTCTTGTTAGCTATTAAATCTAGTATTTCTAAAAAACCTAATACTTTCTTTTTAGATGAAATTGATAGTGGTTTAAGTGGGAAATCTCTATTTTCTTTGGTTGAGCTGATAAAAGTAATTTCTACAAATCAACAAGTTTTATGTATTACACATCAGCCTTTTCTAGCTGCTAGTGGATTAGCTCATTTCAAAGTTAATAAAAACGTTATTAATGGAATAACATATACTTCGATTGCAAAACTAACTACAAAAAATCAAAGAAAAAATGAATTAGTAGAACTTATAGGTGGAGGTTCTTGCGAAGTAAAAGAATATGCGTCTAGACTTCTTGATCGTCCAGCAGCGTAAAATAGAAAAAATTCCACTATAATATCCTTTTTAAATCATTTATTAGATTTAAACATGGTTAATAAAGTTGATAGTAGTTTTGGGGAAGATAACTCTATTAATATTAGGGGCGCTCGTCAGCATAATTTAAAAAATATTGATCTTTCTCTACCTAGGAATAAATTTATAGTTTTTACTGGTGTCAGTGGAAGCGGTAAAAGTTCTTTAGCATTTGATACTATTTTTGCTGAAGGTCAAAGAAGATATGTTGAAAGTCTTTCGGCATACGCAAGGCAGTTTTTGGGGCAAGTAGATAAACCAGATGTTGACAATATTGAAGGTTTATCACCTGCTATTTCAATTGATCAAAAATCTACAAGTCATAATCCTCGATCAACAGTTGGAACAGTAACAGAAATACAAGATTATTTAAGATTATTGTTTGGTCGTGCTGGTGAGCCGCATTGTCACCACTGCGGGATTCCAATTGCGCCTCAAACAATTGATGAAATGGTTGATCAAATTCTCCTCTTGCCGGAAGGAACAAGGTATCAATTGTTGGCTCCTGTTGTAAGAGGTAAAAAAGGAACACATACAAAATTAATAAGTGGACTAGCTGCTGAAGGATTTGCTAGAGTAAGAATTAACGGAGAGGTAAGAGAACTTGCTGATAGTATTGAATTAGATAAAAATCAAATTCATAATATTGAGGTAGTAGTTGATAGGTTAATTGCAAGAGATGGAATACAAGAAAGATTAAATGATTCTCTACAAACTTGTCTCAAAAGAGGTGATGGTCTAGCAATAGTAGAGGTTGTTCCAAAAAAAGGAGAAAACTTACCTTCTAACTTAGAGAGAGAAAAACTTTACTCAGAAAATTATGCATGTCCTGTACATGGCTCTATTGTTGAAGAACTTTCTCCTAGATTATTTTCTTTTAATAGCCCATATGGGGCTTGTCCAGATTGTCATGGGATTGGTTATTTAAAAAAATTTACTGCGGATAGAGTTATACCTGATAAAACATTGCCCGTTTATGCTGCAATAGCTCCTTGGAGTGAAAAAGATAATACTTATTACTTCTCTTTACTCTATTCTGTAGGACAAGCTTATGGTTTTGAATTGAAAACTCCTTGGAAAGATTTAAGTGATTTCCAACAAAAAGTTCTACTTTTGGGATCAGATAAACCAATATTAATTCAAGCTGATAGTCGGTTTAAAACTTCTAGTGGTTTTGAAAGACCTTTTGAGGGTATTTTGCCAATATTAGAAAGGCAATTGAATGAAGCCAATGGAGAATCAGTAAAACAAAAATTAGAAAAGTATCTAGAATTAGTTCCCTGCAAGACATGTTCTGGAAAAAGATTAAGACCTGAGGCTTTGGCTGTTAAACTTGGTCCATACAACATTACTGATTTAACTTCTATAAGCGTTTCTGAAACCCTTAATCATGTAGAGCGCATAATGGGTTTAGGTAAGACAAAGAAGGAAAATATATCTTTATCAGAAAAACAAAAGCAGATAGGTGAATTGGTTTTAAAAGAGATTCGTCTACGTTTGAAGTTTCTAATTAATGTCGGTTTAGATTATTTGACTTTAGATAGACCAGCTATGACTTTGTCTGGTGGTGAGGCTCAGCGTATTAGATTGGCTACACAAATAGGTGCAGGTCTTACTGGTGTTTTATATGTTTTAGACGAACCAAGTATTGGTTTGCATCAGAGAGACAATGACAGATTATTAGAAACATTAAAAAGCTTAAGAGACTTGGGAAATACTTTGGTTGTGGTTGAACATGATGAAGACACTATGAAATCCGCAGATTATTTAGTAGATATTGGTCCGGGGGCAGGTGTTTATGGTGGGGAAATAATAGCTAAAGGATCTTATCAAGACATCTTAAATTCAGAAAGGTCATTAACTGGAGCTTATCTCAGTGGCAGGAAGTCAATTCCTACTCCAAATGAACGTAGATCATCTGTAAAAAAAAGTTTAATTTTAAATAATTGCTCTAAAAATAATTTAAAAAATATTTCTGTGGAATTTCCTTTAGGAAGGTTAGTTTCTGTAACTGGTGTAAGTGGAAGTGGAAAGAGCACTTTAATAAATGAATTACTTCATCCTGCATTGTGTCATTCTTTAGGATTAAAAGTTCCTTTCCCTCAAGGTGTAAAAGAGTTAAAGGGTATAAAGGCAATTGATAAAGTTATCGTTATTGATCAATCTCCAATAGGAAGAACTCCAAGATCAAATCCTGCTACATATACAGGTGCTTTTGACCCTATAAGGCAGATATTTACTGCCACAGTAGAAGCAAAAGCGAGAGGTTATCAGGCTGGACAATTTAGCTTTAATGTTAAAGGAGGAAGATGCGAAGCTTGTAAAGGTCAGGGAGTTAATGTTATTGAAATGAATTTTTTACCTGATGTGTATGTTCAATGTGAAGTATGTAAAGGAGCTCGTTTTAATAGAGAAACTCTTCAAGTTAAATATAAAGGTTTCAATATATCTGATGTTTTAGAGATGACTGTTGAACAAGCTGCAGAAACTTTTTCTGCTATACCTCAAGCTGCTGATAGATTATCTACATTGGTTGATGTTGGTTTAGGATATGTAAAATTAGGCCAGCCAGCTCCTACATTATCTGGTGGTGAGGCTCAAAGAGTGAAGTTAGCCACGGAATTGTCAAAAAGGGCTACTGGAAAAACTTTATATCTGATTGATGAACCAACTACGGGATTAAGTTTTTATGATGTTCATAAATTAATGGATGTGATACAACGTTTGGTAGATAAAGGTAATTCAGTAATTGTTATTGAACATAATTTAGATGTTATTAGATGTTCAGATTGGATTATCGATTTAGGACCTGATGGAGGGGATAAAGGAGGAGAAATCATTGCAGAAGGTATTCCTGAGGATGTAGCTAAAAATTCTACAAGTCATACAGCAAAATATCTTAAAAAGGTTCTTTAATAAGAAAATCCTTGTTGTATTTCTTTTTATTTTAATTATTTCAACAATACGAAATTCTTTTTTAAAGGGGCATAAACTTAATCTATAACTGCTTTTTTGAAAACTTTTATATAAAAAAGTTTAAAATCATAATGCTTTCTTAATATTTCCTTGGAAAATTCAGCTTATTTGTATTAAAGGCCGTTGATCGGAGGATTTGCTGAATGAGATTAAAATTTTTACATTTACATTTACATGGTCTTATACGTTCTAAAAATCTTGAGTTAGGCAGGGATGCAGATACTGGAGGGCAAACACAATACGTTTTGGAGTTGATTAAAAGTTTGGCTAATACTTCCGAAGTTGATCAAGTTGATTTAGTTACTCGTTTAATAAAGGACCCAAAAGTAGAAGATGAATATTCTCAAGAAGAAGAATTTGTAGAACCTGGAGTTAGAATTTTAAGATTCAAATTTGGACCTAATAAATATTTAAGAAAGGAATTGCTTTGGCCTTATTTAGATCATTTAACTGAAAAACTGATTTCTTACTATAAAAAAAACAACAAGCCTAATTTCATTCATGCACATTATGCAGATGCTGGTTTTGTAGGAGTTAAACTAAGTAAATCCCTAAATGTTCCTCTTATTTTTACTGGTCATTCTCTAGGAAGAGAGAAAAAAAGAAAATTGCTTGATACTGGTTTAAAAAATAATCAAATAGAAAAACTTTATTTTATAAGTAAAAGAATTGAGGCAGAAGAAAAAGCATTGAAATCTGCAGATATTGTCGTTACAAGCACTAAACAAGAGTCAGTGTATCAATATTCCCAATATTCTTCTTTTTCACCTCAAAAAGCTAAAGTAATTCCGCCTGGTGTTGATCATAATAAATTTCACCATATTCACTCCACAAGCGAGACAGCCGAAATTGATAATATGATGAAACCTTTTCTCAAGGATTCTACTAAACCTCCATTTTTGACTATTTCTAGAGCTGTACGAAGAAAAAATATTCCATCTTTGATTGAAGCATATGGAAGATCTGAAAAATTAAAAAGAAAAACTAATTTAATTTTGATTTTGGGTTGTAGAGAAAGTACTTCAAAACTTGACCCTCAACAAAAAGATGTTTTCAATAATATTTTTGAAACAATTGATAAATATAATTTGTATGGAAAGGTAGCTTATCCAAAAAAACATCTTCCAAGTCAGATTCCTGCTTTATATAGGTGGGCTGCTAGCAGAGGTGGCGTATTTGTAAATCCAGCTTTAACAGAGCCTTTTGGTTTAACTCTTCTTGAAGCTTCTTCATGTGGATTACCGATAATATCAACAAATGATGGAGGGCCAAAAGAAATTCGTTCAAAATGTGAAAATGGACTTCTAGTTGATGTTACTGATATTAATGAGTTGAAAGTTATTCTTGAAAAAGGAATATTAAATAATAATCAGTGGAAAATATGGAGTAGAAATGGAATTGAGGGTGTAAACAGGCACTTTAGTTGGAACACTCATGTACGGAATTATTTATCAGTACTTACTGAAGAATTGTCAAGTTCAAATGGTTATTCTTCATCTGACATTAAACAAAGTTGTTTAAAAGGGGCTTCCTCACTTATAAAACCCCATTGATCAAAAACTTCAGGATCAGGGTGAAGAATTAGTTGATTATTTTGAGTTTTTTTTAGTTTAAAGCCCTTCTTAGATAGTTTTTTCATTAAATTAGCAGTTTCTTCAAATCTTGATGCCATTGCATCAAGACTTGAGCAGTCACTTGTTAACCCATTATCTTTCCATGTAAAAAAATTCATAACAAATTCTTTAAAGATTGATTTTTAAGACTATACCTAAAATTACAAGTAAAATGTTGATTTTCCAAAAATTTTCAACTATTTTTTGTTCCTTCACTCCTTTAAGTTCAAAGTGGTGGTGTAGTGGAGCCATTAAAAATATACGTTTACCTCTATGAAATAATTTTTTAGTAATTTTAAAAAACCCTACTTGAATCATTACTGATAACGATTCAATAATAAATATTCCTGAGAAAATAGATAAGGTAAAAACGCTATTGGTTAATAACGCTATAGAACCCAGAATTGCTCCTATACTTAGAGATCCTGTGTCACCCATAAATATTTTTGCAGGATAACTATTATATTTGAGAAAGCCTAAGCATATGCCGGACATCGAAAAACATAAAATGCTAAAAATAAAAAGTTCTTGCTGTTCTTTCAGTAATATTTCTGTTCCTAATCCATAAAAGACAATCCCACTGCATCCAGCTGCTAATCCATCTAGTCCATCAGTCAAATTTACTGAATTACTTATGCCGACAAGTACTAAAAAAGAAATTGGCAATATGAAAATATTCATATTTATTCCCGAAGAGTCAGAAACTGTTATAAATGGACTGATTAAATTTTTTTCGTAGGCTAACAATATAAAAATTATAGAGATGACACTTTGTAAGATTAATTTCTCTTTTGTTTTTAAACCTGTGTTCTCTTTTTTTTTAATGCTTAAATAATCATCTAAAAATCCAGTAATAAAGAAACCAAAAATAGTAAGTAATAAAAGAAATAATTTTAGAGAACCTAAATTGATAGTTATTATTAAAAGCAAAATTAAAAAAGGGATTATCATGAAAATCCCACCCATTGTTGGAGTATCACTTTTTTTAAAGTGATTAGCTGGGCCTTCATTCCTAATATTTTGAAGTAAATTAAATTTTTTGATAATCTTTAGACCATTTTTCGTTGAAAAAATAGAAATAAAGAAGAATAATATGTATACTCCTAAAAAAATAAAATTATTAAAAAAATAGGAGGTAACTATTAAAGCAAAAGTATTTAATATAAATAAATATTCAAAGTTAAACTTATTAATCTTCCCAATCATCTTCTAATGAAGGATCTTCTTCAGTTTTATAATCTTCCTTTTCCCCCATTAGCGCTGAAAGTTCTTCTTCTTCTATTGTACTAATCTCTTGTGAATCTCCATCTTTTTCCGCAACGAGTCTGCCTGAATTTTCTAGCCAAGATAGTAGATCAGGCTCTTCTCTTAATGGCAACACAGGAGCTGGATCATCTCTGTGGTAGCAAGTTAAAGCGGGATTGACTTCAGAAATATCGTCTAATCTAAGTTTTAATTTGTTTGAATCCATTATGGATAATGTTCTATATATAAGATAATACATAATGATGCACACTAAAAACTTTGTTTGATAAAGGAAATTTAAAATACTTTTTTATCTGGCTAATTTCATTGTTGCTGTCTGGATTATTAAAACTTATTGGATATTTAAATCCCAATGTTTTAATAATTAATAACTTTCTTCTCTTATTAGTAGTTTTTGGCCCAGCTCTTTTAGTTACAATAGTATTAGTCTTTAATAAGTTTTCAAATTCTTAATTACGTCAAAAAATTTTAATTTATGGAGCAAATTTAGATGCAGCAGGTAAAAAAAGTTGTATTAGCTTATTCTGGTGGCGTAGATACGAGCGTTTGCATTCCTTATTTAAAGAATGAATATGGAATTTCAGAAGTGGTTACTTTTGTCGCAGATCTTGGTCAAGGCGAGGATTTAGAACTTATTAGGCAAAAAGCTTTAAATTCTGGTGCATCTCAATCAATTATTGGCAATTTAGTTAATAGTTTTGTTGAGAGATACGCTTTTCCAGCCATTAGAGCGAACGCATTATATTTAGATAAATATCCTTTATCTACAGCTCTTGCTAGACCTTTAATTGCAGAAAATCTTGTAAATATTGCTCGAGAGTTTAGCGCTGATGCAGTGGCTCATGGATGCACCGGTAAAGGGAATGATCAAGTTCGATTTGATTTAGCAATTAATGCTTTAGGTCCTGATTTAAAAATAATTACTCCTGCCAGGGAATGGAATATGAGTAGGGAAGAGGCAATAGTATACGGAGAAAAATTTGGTATTCCTGCACCAGTATCAAAAAAATCACCATATTCAATTGATGTTAATTTACTTGGTAGGAGTATTGAAGCAGGTATATTAGAAGATCCAATGAAAGAAGCACCTGAAGATATTTTTGCAATGACATCATCTATTGAGAATTCACCTGATTCTCCTCAAGAAATAGAAATTATTTTTAAAAATGGTTTTCCTATTGGAATTAATGATGAATTTCTTACCCCTGTTGAGATTATTAAAAAAGCTAATGTTCTCGCAGGTGAGCATGGTTTTGGAAGAATTGATATGATTGAAGATCGAGTAGTAGGAATTAAAAGTAGAGAGATTTACGAAACACCAGGCCTCTTGCTTTTAATCAAAGCTCACAAAGAATTAGAAAGCATTACATTAAATCCAGACGTTGTCGACTTTAAAGGAATAGTTGAAAAAAAATGGGGTCAACTTGTCTATCAAGGTTTTTGGTTTGGACCTCTTAAAGATAGTTTAGATGCATTTATTTCGTCGACTCAAACTTCAGTTAATGGAAGAGTAAAGATTAGACTTCATAAAGGGAACGCAATAGTAATCGGTAGAATGTCGGAAAATAATTCACTTTACAGAGAAGATTTGGCAACCTATAGCAAAGACGATGTTTTTAATCATTCTTTAGCGGAGGGTTTTATTTATATGTGGGGTATGTCTAATAAAATATGGGCTGAATTAAATTCAAAAACAAAAGATTAACATTTAAGATTCTGTATTTTCTTTTGTTTCAGTATCATCTTTTCCTGAAGTTGAAGTATCTGCGCTTACTGCTGGTTGTTCTTCCTTAGATTCAGCTTTAGTTTCTGGATTTTCATTATCATCTGTTTTAGTTGAACTCTTCGTAGAAGGTCTTGGAGTTGGCAAAGGTCCTTCTTGTTTAACAGTCATGTATCTAATAACATCTTCACTTAGTCTCATTGCTTTTTCGATTTTGAAAATATGTTGTCCATCTCCTTGATGACTTAGTTGGACGTAAATACCTTCTCTATGTTTTGCTATTTGATAGGCTAATCTTCTTTTACCCCTCATTTGACTATCGAGGATGGTACCGCCAAATTCTTCTAAAAGCTTATTATATTTATCCATGTGGTTAGTTACTTCATCTTCCGCAATATCTGGGCGGAGGATATACATGGTTTCGTAATAAGATTGTTGATCGTTCATAGTTTCAGACAAGGTCTTTGGCTCATATGGTTTATGTAATGAGCGTCTGTTCATCTTTAACGATACATCATGATGTGCAGTTCCTTGAAAATTAGCATTATTTTAAAGATGATTTTTGAGTGCATCATTCATTATATGGAAAGGTACTTCTAAGCCATTTGTCCAAAATGATAATGATTTCAATCCCTGAGCAACAAGCATTTGCAAACCATCGATAGTCATGCATCCTTTATTGGCGCTGAATTTTAATAAATGAGTAGGAGCAGGATTATAGATTAAATCATAAACAATTGTTTTTGAGTTGAGAGATCTCCAAAAATAATCTCCATATGGCAATAAATTCATTTCATTTTTGGCTGTTTTCATTCCTACTGGTGTTGTATTTACAACTAAATCCGCTTCTTCAATTAAATTTTGAACTTGATTATCGTTACTTAAGAAGCTCTGAAGTTTAATTTGATTTTCAAAGTTTTTTATTAATTCATCTATTGATGATTTGTTACGTGTTATTACTGAAATTTTTGAAAGATTTAAATTAATTAAACCTTGAATAACAGATTTTGCTGCACCCCCGGAACCAAGAATTATTGATTTTTTCTTTGCTAAGTTTAAATTTTTTAATGGATAAATAAATCCTTCTAAATCAGTATTAGTTGCGCTCCATTCTTTTTCCGAATTCAATTTTAAGGTATTAATGGCTTTAAGTTTGCTTGCAATAGGGGAAATTTCACTACATAGGTTAAATACTTTTTCTTTATGGGGAATTGTAATATTTAAACCTTTGCAATTAATTTTTTTCAAAGAATTCAGAACTATTTCTAGATCTTCATCTTTGCAAGGTATAGCAATATAAATTAAATCTAGGCCTAAATATTGGAATGCCGCATTTTGCATAATCGGTGATAATGAATGGCTTACTGGATTGCCGATTAGTGCTATAAAAGATGTCTTACTTGAAATCATGTTTAGAATTTTTCTTTAAAATGATAATCTGTTCGGGAACCACACCCCATCTTTGAGTAACAATAATGACGTCAATGACCGATTATGGAGAATAACAAATATAAAGAGTTTACCCATGGGTAAGGTTGTAGGAATTGATTTAGGAACAACTAATAGTTGTGTTGCTGTAATGGAAGGTGGTAAACCTACTGTAATAGCAAATGCTGAGGGTTTCAGAACTACTCCATCAGTTGTTGCATATACAAAAAATCAAGATCAGCTTGTTGGACAAATAGCTAAAAGACAGGCTGTAATGAACCCTGAAAATACTTTTTATTCAGCAAAACGATTTGTTGGAAGAAGGGTTGATGAAGTTAATGAGGAATCCAAAGAAGTTAGTTATTCTGTTGAAAAATCTGGTTCTAGTGTCAAATTAAAATGCCCTATTTTGGATAAGCAGTTTTCTCCCGAAGAGGTAAGTTCTCAAGTTTTAAGAAAGTTAGCAGATGATGCAGGTAAATACCTTGGTGAAAAAGTTACACAAGCTGTAATTACAGTTCCAGCTTATTTTAATGATTCTCAAAGACAGGCTACTAAAGATGCTGGGAAGATTGCAGGTTTAGAAGTTCTCAGAATTGTTAATGAGCCTACCGCTGCGGCTTTAGCATATGGTTTGGATAAAGAAAATGAAAAAATTCTTGTTTTTGATTTAGGGGGAGGAACATTTGATGTTTCAGTTATTGAAGCAGGTGATGGAGTTACTGAAGTTCTATCTACATCTGGAGATACACATTTAGGTGGTGATGATTTTGATAGATGTATTGTAGATCACTTAGCTAGTACTTTTAAGTCAAATGAGGGAATTGATCTAAGACAAGATAAGCAAGCTTTGCAAAGATTGACTGAAGCTGCAGAAAAAGCAAAAATAGAGCTCTCAAATGCTACGCAAAGTGAGATAAATTTACCTTTTATTACAGCCACTCCTGAAGGACCAAAACATTTAGATTTGAACCTTACTAGAGCAAAGTTCGAGGAATTAGCAGCTTCTTTAATTGATAGGTGTAAGACCCCAGTTGAGAGAGCTATAAGTGATGCAAAAATTTCTACTAGTGAAATTGATGAAGTTGTTATGGTGGGAGGCTCATCTAGAATACCTGCAGTTTTAGATTTAGTTAAAAAAATTATTGGTAAAGATCCAAATCAAACCGTTAATCCTGATGAGGTAGTAGCTGTTGGAGCTGCAATTCAGGGAGGAGTTTTAGCAGGAGAG